>NZ_AP022672.1:300000-600000 GCF_013374095.1 Sphingomonas sp. HMP6
TCGCGGCCCTGATCGCCTTTGCCGAACGCACGCTTGCGCCGTGCGGCGTCACGGCGACTGGATCGCAGATCCTGCCGCTGATGGTCGGCGCGGATGCGGTGGCGATGGAGATGGCGAACGCGCTTCAGGCGGCCGGCTTCGACGTGCGCGGCATTCGGCCACCGACCGTGCCACCTGGCACCGCGCGGCTGCGGCTTTCGCTGACCTTGAATGTAACCGAAGCAGAGATCACGGCGCTGGCCGATGCCCTCAAGGAACTGAAGTAATGCGTGGAAATACGATCGTCGTGACCGGCACGGATACCGATGTCGGCAAGACCGTCTTTTCGGCCGCTTTGGCCGGTGCCCTTGGCGCGCAGTATTGGAAGCCGGTTCAGGCCGGGCTGGACCCGTCGAGCGATGCCGCCAGCGTGACCTTGCTGTCGGACCTGCCGCCAGAGCGCATTTTGCCAGAAGCCTATCGTCTGAACACCCCCTGTTCCCCGCACCGCGCGGCCGAGATCGACGGGGTGACGATCGAGTCCGATCGGCTGGCACTCCCGCAGATCGCAGGTCCGCTGGTGGTGGAAGGGGCGGGCGGCGTGCTGGTGCCAGTGACGCGCGATCTGCTGTTCGCCGATCTGTTTGCGCGCTGGGCGTGCCCCGTGGTGCTGGTCGCGCGGACCGCGCTCGGCACGATCAACCACAGCCTGTTGTCGATCGAGGCGCTGCGCGGTCGCGGCGTGCCGATCCTCGGCATCGCCTTCGTCGGTGACGCGCAGGACGACAGCGAAGCGACGATCGCGCAGATCGGCGGCGTCAAGCGCCTTGGCCGCCTCCCGCTGCTCGATCCGCTGAATGCGGCGACGCTGGCGGCAGCGTTTGCTGCCGCCTTCGACCTGGACGATTTTCGATGACGCCCTCGCCGATCTGGCATCCTTTCACGCAGCATGGTCTGGGCGAACCGATCCCGCGCGTCAGCCATGCCGAAGGCGCGGTGCTCTACACCGATGACGGGCGGCGGATCGTTGATGGCATCAGCTCGTGGTGGGTCACCACGCACGGGCATTGCCATCCGCGCATCATGGCGGCGATCGCCGAACAGACTACTAAGCTCGACCAGATCATTTTCGCGGGCTGGACCCACGAACCCGCCGAGACGCTCGCGCGCGGTTTGACCGCGATCATGCCGCCCTCGCTCACCCGCGTATTCTTCTCGGACTCAGGCTCGACCAGCGTCGAAGTCGCGCTGAAGATGGCGCTTGGCTTCTGGGCCAATCGCGGGAGCCCGCGGCACCGCATCCTGGTGCTGGAGCATAGCTATCATGGCGATACGATCGGCGCGATGTCGGTCGGCGCGCGCGGTGCGTTCAACGCCAGCTATGCGCCGCTGCTGTTCGACGTCGGCACCATCCCGTTTCCGGTGGCGGGCGGCGAACAGGCCACACTCGACGCATTGGAGCAAGCGTGCCGCGCGGCACCGGCGGCGCTGATCGTCGAGCCGCTGATCCTGGGGGCGGGCGGGATGTTGATCTATCCCGCCTGGGTGCTTGCCGAGATGCGCGCGATCTGTGCGCGCCACGACGTGCTGTTCATCGCCGACGAAGTGATGACCGGCTGGGGCCGCACCGGCACGCTGCTGGCGTGCGAGCAGGCCGGGATCGTGCCCGACATCCTGTGCCTGTCCAAGGGCCTGACCGGCGGTGCGGTGCCGCTTGCCGTGACGATGGCGAGCGAGGCGATTTTCGAAGCGCATCTGTCGCAGGACCGCGCGCGGATGTTCTTTCACTCCTCCAGTTACACCGCCAACCCGATCGCGTGCGCCGCTGCCACTGCGAACCTGGCGATCTGGCGCGAGGAGCCGGTGCTCGCGCGGATCGCCGATCTCTCGGCGCGGCAGCGGGATCGGTTGCCAATGCTCGCCGCGCTTCCCAACATAAGACACGCGCGCCAAATCGGCACGATCACCGCGATCGACTTGATCGACCCGACGGGGAGCGGTTATCTCTCGCACCTCGGCCCGCACCTGCTCGCGCATTTCCAGGCGCACGATCTGCTCGTGCGGCCGCTCGGGAATACGGTCTATCTGATGCCGCCGTATTGCATCGCCGATGGAGATCTCGATCGCTTGTATCACGGCATCACAGACGCCGCAGACGCGGTCGCGCGGATGTAGCGAGTCGAGCACGCAAGCCAGCACTGGTTCGTGAGCCTCGACGACGCGGTCGGAAAATGCGAAATCTGGCGGATAGGCTATAACGCGGTACGATTATGGGGCGGGATCGGCGACAAGCCGCCGATCCCGCTGGTAAACCGGTCGGCGGCACATATGACCCGCCACAACCGGCAGGAACTGAATGACGCCCAGCCGGGGGGCAAGAACGGTAACATGTCAAAAAAACGGTTTTTCTTTGGTTGCTGCTGGGTAAAAGACGGGGGCCGTCACCCAGAACCAAGCCCTCCATTTATTGCAGGATAGTCATCATGACAATCAGTCGTCGTGTAGTGCTTTTATCCGCCGGCAGCACCGCCATGACATCTTTGCTGGCGTGCCCAGCTTTCTCTGTCGCGCGCAGAGCCGACGGCGCTGCCCCGCCAGCCTGGGTTCCAGAGCTTAAGAAGTCTCTGACAATGGCCGCACACACATTGACCAAGACACTGAAGCCTTGGACCGGTCCGAAGACTGTCGCGCTTCCCGAGGACTATGGATTCATTCCGAATTCAACTGCCCCGGCCACTGTAGCCATTCAGGCCGCTGTAGATGCACTCGCCGCACAAGGCGGCGGTACCGTTCGCCTCACAGTGGGGGACTATGTTTCGGGAACCATAGAGTTGCGGTCCAACATCAGGCTGGAAGTCAGCAAGGGCGCGCGCCTCCTAGGTAGCCTTTCGCTCAGTGACTATCCGGAGAAGGTTGCAGCCCGCAAAACGGTGATGGACTCCAATATGGGCATGAATCAATCTTTGATTTTTGCCGAGGGCGTTACCAATATTTCCGTCGCAGGCGACGGTATCATCGATGGCCGCGGAAGCAAGGCGAACTTTCCTGGCAAACAGACGGTTGGCACGACCCCAGGGCGCCCCTTTCTGATACGGGTGATCGACTGCAAAAAGGTCCACATTGTTGGCATTCGCCTGCATGATGCAGCCTGCTGGATGCAAAACTATCTCAATTGCGAGGACTTGCTGATCGAGGATATTTTCGTAAGCAACCAGGCAAACTTCAACAATGATGGCCTCGACATTGATGGTTGTCGGCGTGTGATAGTGCGCAATAGCATCATCAATTCAGAAGATGACGCAATGTGCTTCAAGGGTGCGTCCCAGCGCCCCATGGAAGACGTTCTTGTCGAGAATTGCCAGTTTTACACGAGTTGCAATGCGATCAAATTCGGCACTGATTCTCAGGGTGATTTCCGGCGCATCCTGGTCCGTAACGTAACGATTGGAGGTACGCCGGCACACATGCCTGCTATCAATCGGCGGACCGCAAGCTCCGGCATTACGTGGGCTATCGTCGATGGCGGCACGCTTGAGGATGTCTATGTGCATGACGCAAGGATATTCCGCTCGAAGTCGCCGCTTTACCTCCGACTGGGCGACCGCGGACGGGTTCGACCGGAGGATCCTGTGCCTGCACCAGGGACTATGCGTCGTATCGTATTCGAAAACATCTCCGGCAAAGAAAACGACTCCCGCGGGTCATATTTTTTAGGCATCGCTGATCGCAAAATCGAAGATGTGGTCTTGAAGAATGTTCATTTGTGGGGCGCCGGGTCTGCATCGGAAGGCCCGGATGAAAGCGAGATCGACCAGATGCGCAAACGATACCCCGATGCACAGAATTTGAAGCTCGCGCCGGCCTATGGCCTGTGGGCTCGCCATGTGCGGAGGCTGACCCTGATAAATGTCGATTTCGTCGTCGACCAGCCTGATCCGCGACCCAAGATCTTGACGAAAACAGATGTCGACGATGTCGTAATTGCGTGAAGCGGCACCGTCCTTGCCCGTGCAGTGAGGACCAGCATGGTTGCGCAGAACATCGTTCGGCATGGCTCGGAGCCGGCGTACGAGGACGGCGGGACGCTAGGCTTTAGCCGTGTGGGCCAAGCCGACGGACAACGCGTTCGTGGAATCGTTCAGTAATCGCCTGCGCGACGAATGGCTGAACACCCGTTGGTTCGAAGACGCCCGAGCCAAGATCGATGCCTGGCGGCGGGACTGTAACGAGAGCTGTCCTCATACATCGCCTGGCTGGCCGACGCCGATCGAAGATGCTGCGGCCGCAGCCCAGATCGTCGCCAAATGAACGCCGGATACTTACCTTCGGACTGGATGAGAAACCAGGGTGACCCTAACAAACGGCCGGTCTTTGGCTGGCGCTGGATGAAAGGCGGGGGTCTCGTCAATCGGCGTGCAAAAAGAACTCGTTGCCCTGCGCAGATCATGCGGCGACTGGCTGATCAACTTTCGAGTGCAAGGAAAAAAAGGGGTAGCGGCTATTTTTTTGGCCGGATCGACACCGACCAACGTCAGTAGCAAGTAAGCATTCTGTTTTGCTGAAAGCCATCTTCCGCTGGTAAGCCCATCGGAAATATAGCGAGATTTGGCCTTAGTGCCTGATTCAGAACTTTCTCAAGCGTAGCAGTATTTTGCGGTCCTTCGGGTGAGCATTCGGATGGATGCCAGCAGCGCCCATGCGGTTGACGATGCGATGGAGGTCTCCCAGTCTTTGGCGAGGCGGCGACATCGACCGAGCCATGCAAAAGTGCGCTCGACGACCCAGCGCCGGGGAAGGATTTCGAAGCCTTTGGCGGTATCGGAGCGCTTGATGATCTCGATGGTCCAGTTGCCATGGCGAGCCATGGCGTCGCGCAGCTTCGGCCCGGCATAGCCGCCATCGGCAAAGACATGGCGCAGCCATGGGAAGCGCTGGCGGATCGCTTTGAGCACATCGACAGCGCCGTCCCGGTCCTGAATGTCAGCCCCGTGGACAAGGATGAAGACCAGAAAACCGCATGTGTCGGTCAGGATATGGCGCTTGCGACCCTTGATCTTCTTGCCTGCATCATAGCCGCAAATTCCCCCGCTTTCCGTTGTTTTGACCGACTGGCTATCGATCACACCGGCGCTGGGCGAGGCCTCGCGTCCTTCGATTTCGCGCAGGTTCATGACCAACGCCATGTTCATCGCATCGAACAGACCGCAATCGCGCCAGGCGTAGAAATAGCGCCGCACGGTCGAAACCGGCGGAAAGCATTTCGGCAACAGCCGCCATGCACAACCACTCGCGGCAATGTAGAGCATGGCGTTCACTGCTTCTCGCATATCCGTCGTGCGACGCCGCCCACCCCGCTTCGCGGGCGGGATAAACGGTGCCGTCAGCATCCATTCCCGATCCGTCATATCGCTTGGATAGCGCAACCCTTCCCGGCTATGCTCATGCCGGGCAATACCAGTCCATGCCATCGTTCACTCCATCTCTTTGCAAAGACGGCTTGAATCACAACATGCTGGTATTGCTCAACAACTTTCGGATCGGGCTCTTAGGCGCCGGCAACAGACCTTCACTTCAGGCCGCCCGACAACCCCTGTGCGCGCCTGAGATAAAAGCACCACTTGAATTGCCCTGGCTTTATTGATACCGGTGTCATATAGGTTGATGAGTGGTGTTTAACCACCGAAGCTAAAAGTGGGGAGGATTATATGACGACTAAGGCATCAAGCCGTTTTTTGTCAGGTTCCAGCTTGATTGTGGTGGTCGCCAGTTTGGCATTTGGCTCGCCGGCTGCTGCTGAACAGGTAACAGCTGCCGCCGCACCGGGTTCCAAGGCTATTGCGGTTGCAACGCCGGAGGATCAGGCAACCGGGCCGCAGACCAGTCAGGCCGATGCCGACAATGATGGGTCGCGCGACATCGTTGTCACCGGTTTCCGCAAATCGCTGCAAGACGCACTCAGCATAAACGCCTGTCCAACCAGATCGTCGATGCGATCACGGCAGAGGACATCGCCAACTTCCCCGATGCTAACTTGGCCGAATCAATCCAGCGCCTGCCCGGCGTTTCCATTGACCGCGACAATGGTGAAGGTCGCACGATCACGGTGCGCGGCCTCGGTGGCGATTTCCAACAGGTTCGGCTGAACGGCGCCGATGCGCTTAGTATTTCGGGCGGCAACCAGTCCGATTCGGGCGCTAACCGCTCCCGCGGGTTCGATTTTAACACCTTCGCGTCGGAGCTATTTGGCGGCGTCAAAATTACCAAATCAACTGCGGCTTCAAATGACGAGGGGTCGCTGGGTGCGATCATTGATTTGAACACGGGGCGCCCGCTGGCGAACAAGAAGAGCCGCTATGCCTTTGGTGGCGAGGCTGAATATCGCGAGAATGGTAAAAGCTTCAATCCACGGCTTACGGCGCTGATATCCCAGCATATCACCGATAATTTCGGCATTCTGGGTACGGTTGCGTACCAAAAGCAGGATCAGTTGATCGATTCGTACCGGCGTAGTCCGGGCCAGTTCGAATATACCTATCGCAACGCGCAGTTGAACGGAGTGACACCGCTCACCTTTGGCTTTGCACGCCCCTCCACGGCGGGCACGGGGGCGACCTTTGGGTCAGATCCGGCAGCCTATGCGCTGGTGACGCCAACGACAATCATTCCGGCTTTGCCATCAATCTCGCGCCAGGAACTGGGGTATGAGCGGCTGGGGGCGACGCTGACTGCACAGTGGCGGCCGACTGATCATACCGAAATCATCCTTGATGGCGTCTATTCGCGCTACACACAGGATTCGACCGTCAGCGGCATCACGACTGTGGGCCTGAACCGCAACGGCACCAATGCCCGTGTAGCGCAGACCGGGGCAAATGGCCTACGTGCAGTCGGAACGGCGAACGGCAATGCTGATCGTGTCGCATTGTACCCAAACTGCGTACCATCTGCCGCGCTCGACTGTAACGGAACTGCGGACGGAACTGGTGTAGGAAGCGCAGCGCTGCCTGGTTTTCTCAACAGCCTTAACCCGCGCAATCTTAATCCGTTTGATTATTACAACAACCCCGCCTCACCCGGGTTCTTACCAACCGCCAACCAGACCGGTTTTTTTAACGAACTCATCGGCCGCCCCAACACCAAGATTCGCGCAGCCAATGTGAATACTGCAGGCCAGGCCGATTATCTCGTGCTCGACGATGTTGACTGGCGCAGCTTTGCCGACTCGCAGTCGGGACAGACAACATTCTGGCAGGCCACCATTGGCGTGAAGCATGATTTCGGCAGCGACGTGCATTTTGAATATACCGGCGGCTATTCGCGCTCAGAGTTCAAAGCGCGGGGCTATCTGACGGAATTCAATGCCATCGACCAGGATGGCTATACCTATGATGAGCGCGGCGGCGGGTCGATGCCGGTGTTCAACCCAGGATTCGACGTGTCCAATCCCGCGAATTTTTCGCTGGTGAAGGGCCTGTCGACGATCCGCATATTCACGGATGACGTGCAAAACACGTTCACCGTCAGCCGAGGAAGCCTGGCCTGGGATGTCAGCCCGGAACTAAAGCTGAGCGCGGGCATGACGTACAAGCGCTTCACCTTTTTCAGCAACTCCGGGCGCAATAATACGGCAGTCGAGGCAATCAATCCAACACTGGTCGAGCTCGGGTTAAACTCAGCCGCCAGCCTCGGCCGCACACTTGGATTTGGCCAGGGGTTAACCTTGCCGGCGGGCACGCCCACCAGCTTTTTCGTGCCAGATCTCAACAAGTTCATCAGTACGCTCGGGATCGACTGCAACTGCGTCAACCAATTTTCGGACTACCGGCTGCTCACCGATGGCCGCAACGCGAACCGCGTGACTGAGCGCGATTTGGCAGGCTTTTTCCAGGTTGATTGGGACACCGAATTGTTCGGGCGGCCAATCCGGGGCAACGCGGGTGTTCGCGTGGCGAATACCCGGGTCGACGCCACCGGATCAGTTGGCGGCGCAGGCAATGGCGTGGTTGGCGTAATCGTTACCGCAAGTAACAGCTACACTGATGTGCTGCCTGCCGGAAACCTGGTATGGACGGTTGCGCCAAACTTTCTGGTCCGCTTTGCCGGGGCTAAGGTGATCGCCCGGCCGCAACTGTCATCGCTAACCCCCGGCACTACATCGTTCCCCACCGGCCTGCCGGCCAATGGCTCTGCTCCGGGGATCACCGTTGGCAATCCCTATCTGCAGCCGTTCCGGGCAACCAATTTCGATCTCAGTTTCGAGAAATATTTTGGCAAGAACGGACTGATCGCGGTTGCACTGTTCTCGAAGAAGCTTGCCAATTTCCCCCAGCAGACTGCCGGGGAAGTGCCGCTGTCGTCGGTCTATGATCCAGCGACGTACCAAGCAGTTCTCGGGACCATTATCTCGCCGACCTTGCTTGCCTATACCCAGGCAGACGGCGTGTATGCGGTGCGCCAGTTCAACGATGCGCCGGGCGGGGTTATTCGGGGTATTGAAGTGAACGTTCAGTCGAACTTCAGCTTTTTGCCAGCGCCATGGGATAATTTCGGGGTCACCGCAAACTACACACACATTGAATCACGGCTGAGCTATTTGACCGGAACAACGTCGTCGACAACCCAGACAGGCACGGCCCCAACGGCCATTAATACCTTTGCCAGCGCACCTTTCCTGAACACGTCACCCGACGCCTTCAACGCCACATTTTATTATGAGGATAAGAAGTTTTCGGCACGCATTTCAGGCGCGTATCGCACCGAATATGTCAACCGCTTTCCGCTGGCGACAGGTACCTGCAGCTTGGGCTTGACGACTAACGCCGGTGGGGTGTGCAACTCGCCAGTGATCGCCGATTTCGGGTATAACGCTAATACGTTCAACCTCGATTTCTCGACCAGTTATGCGCTGACGCCCTGGGCCCGGCTATCGCTTGAGGGCCGCAACATGACCAACACACCGCAGTCCCGGTCAATGTATGCCGCCAACCCGCTGACCTCGCTCTATGCGGGAACGGGACGGATCATCACCGCTGGATTGCGCTTGGTTTTCTAAGCTGATCGCGGCGTAACGACGGAGGAACTGATGATGAAACACGCTGTTCTGCTCGCCGGATTGCTGGTGCTGTCAACGGCACCAGCGGCGGCAGAACAGCTGGCGTTCCCAGGGGCTGAGGGCGCTGGACGACTGGCGCTTGGCGGGCGCGGCGGGCGGGTGCTCACCGTAACCACGCTGGAGGACGGCGGCCCTGGCAGCCTGCGTGTGGCGGTGGAAACGCCTGGCGCGCGAATCATTGTGTTTGCCGTTTCGGGGACAATCAAGCTTACCAAGCCACTGCGCATTCGCGAGGGGCGGGTGACGATTGCAGGGCAAAGCGCGCCGGGCGACGGCATTACGTTGCGCGATCATCCGCTGGAGGTGGCAGCCGACGATGTCGTCATCCGTTACATCCGGTCGCGGTTAGGCGACGAATCCAGAACAGAGAGTGACGCAATCTGGGTCGCGGCGGGCCATCGGATCATCCTGGATCATGTTTCGGCAAGCTGGTCCGTCGATGAAACGCTGTCGGCCTCGGCCAATTACACAAAGCCGGGCGAGGGGTATTTTGACCTGACCGTGCAATGGTCGATCATTGCCAATTCGCTGACGCACTCGCTGCACGCTAAGGGCGACCATGGCTATGGCAGCCTGATCCGTGGCGGGCGGGGATCAAAGGCGAGCTTCCACCACAATCTATGGGCGAACCACGCGGCGCGAATGCCGCGGCCGGGCAATTATTCAGGGCCTGATGTCGATCTGGTTGGGGCATTTTTCGATTTCCGCTCCAACGTGTTCTACAACTGGGGCGGGGGCCATTCGGGCTACAACGCCGATAAGGCGACGCTGTCACGGTATAATTTCATCGACAACAGCTATGTCGCCGGGCCGCAATCGAAAAAAGCGATCGCGTTTGAAGAATCGGATATGCTGGCCAAAGCCTATTTCGCGGGCAACAGCATGAACGGCAACGTCCCGGTCGATCCGTGGAGTCTTGTCGTTGGCGTTCAGCCCGATGGGTACCGGCTGGCGACACCGGTTGATGTTGGGCCGGTGGCACAGGATGCGGCGGCGAGCGCCTATGCGCGCGTGCTGGCGGCGGCAGGCGCATCAAAATCGCGCGATCCAATTGATCTGGCGGTGGTGCAGGGCGTCCGCGACCGCACCGGCCACCAGATCGACAGCCAGAGGGACATGGGCGGCTGGCCTGCGCTAAAATCACTGCCCGCGCCGCGCGACAGCGACCACGATGGCATGCCGGATACATGGGAGGTTGCCCATCATCTGAACCCCAAAAAAGACGATTCCACTGGCGTCGGTGCGGGGGGGTACTCGCATATCGAGGCGTATCTGAACGGCCTTGTCACGGCGCTTCGTTAAAGCGCCCGATAGGTGAAGTCGCGGAACCGAGCGCTGCCTGCTCCGCCGGCATAAAGCCCTGGACGGAGCATTAAAAAACCACCGCGCACATTGTGATGGTAGCCCGATACTTCCATGCCGCGGTCAAATCGCGTCCAGCTTTTGCCGCCATCGCCGCTGGTGTCATACGTCACGATGTGGCGGTCGTTTGTCACGCGGATGCGCATGGAGGTGCCATGCGGGTTGGCAGGGCGGCCGCGTTCGGCGCCATATTGGTGGGTGACAAATCGGGTCGCATCAAATCCGAGCCCGCAATAGAGCCGATCATCGTAAAATAGCACCAAGCCTGCCGTGGTGCCGGGATCGATTTCAACCGAACATTCGAAGCGATAGGCAGTGTCGGCGGCGATAGTAAGCAACGGCGAACTGTTGAACGGCGCAGTGCCCTTTGCGGCGATCGTCAGGACCCCATTGGTTGCGCTGGCACGACGGTGTTCTTCAGCATCAGGGCGATAGAAACTCCACCGCGTCCCTAGGGCAAATCTGTCGAAGCGGTCCGACAGGGGCATGCCATGCGGCACAGGCTGACCGCCTTTGGGTTTGGCAAGGGGAGTGGAGAGATCGCCGCCCGTCATCTGCGGCCAACCATCGCCAGTCCAGCGCACGGGATCGAGCAGCATTTGCCGTCCCAGCGTCCAATAGCCGTTTTCATACCCGTGATACAGCGCCCACCAATCGCCCGCCGGCCCCTCGATCAACGATGCGTGGCCGCGCGACCACCAGCGTTCGGCAGTGTCGCGGGTGCGGACCAGCGGGTTGTGCGGGCAATTTTCCCAAGGGCCGTTGATTGATCTCGATCGGGCGGCGATCACCATATGCCCGGTCGGCGGGCCCGCGGTGCCGCCAACTGCGGTGATCAGGTAAAACCACTCCCCGCGCTGCGCAATCTTAGGGCCTTCTGCAGAAAAGCTTTCGACCACCCAGTCGCTGGGGTAGCGCCACGGATCATAGACATGTTCAGGCACGCCGACCGTGCTGAGCCCGTCGGCGCTGAGGCGTACACGGTCCCCGCCCGACAGGAACAGCCATCGGGCGCCGTCTTCGCCCACCACATGGCAGGGATCAATATGGTGGGGTAGCGTTAGGTCGATCGGATCGCTCCACGGCCCTTCTATCCGGTCGGCATAGATCACGAAGATCGAATTGGGCTTCGATTTCACCGGGATATACAAGAAATATCGGCCGGTATGTTTGGCCAGACTAACCGCCCATACTGATCCGATATTGCGGATGAGAGCGGGGCCAATCGGCTGCCAGCTTACCAGATCGCGCGAATGCCAGATGATGCAGCCGGGGTAGCTGTCAAAGCTGGAAAATGTCGCATAATAATCCGCTCCGTCTTTCAGGATCGCGGGGTCGGGATGGTCGCCTGCAAGCACCGGATTAATGAAGCGGCCATTGCCCAAATCGGGCACGCGCTGATTGTCATAGCCGCGCCGAGGCTGCCCCAACCGGGCCGGCGCCGCGCCGGGCAGCATTAGCGCGCTTGAGCCGGTTGCTGCCAACAATGCTTCTCGTCTCGATATGGTCATGCCTGTGCCCGCCTTGCGATTTCATCGATCCGCATCCGCCCATCGACCAGCATCGCCTGGTGCAACGCAATGAGCGCGCGCCCGCGCTTACCCCGCGCACCGGCTTCGATTGCCAGCACCGCCAGAATCTCGGCGGTTCGAACGGTGGGTTCGTTGGCGATGCGCGCGACATCGCCATCGTTCATAGCGTGATCATACACGCGAATCTCATCAAGATCGCGACGCCGGCACCATGATCGTTGATGCCGCCAAAGGGCGAACTGGCGATTTCAATACCGACATGCACCGCGTCGATCAGTGTAACGGCCTCATCGATTGAAAAATGCTGCTGGGCAGGGTTTGGCGCGGTCCCGATGCGCAGCAAATATTCGGCCTCTGCCGCCGCAAAACCGCCTGCGAACACCCGCATTGCGGTTGGCGCATCGGTGGAAGCCGCATTGACGCAGGTGTAGATCGGCCCGGCGAGGCGATCGACATCGCCAATCGGCGGGTTGATCCGACCGACCTTCCAGCCGACGATTTCCCCGGCGATGAGCGCAATCGCCGAATCTTGAATGGCATAGGCGTCTGACAGGTCGACAGGAGTGATCCCCGGATAATCGGTCAGCACTGATGCGCTGCGTCTGGCATCGACAAAGCGGGTCGCAATTTGCGCAATATTCTGGTCGACGACGCGCCGCATCAATTCACCCCGCTCCCCTGGCTTTTTATGCAGTTTGGCCGCTCCTATCAGCCAGCACGTCGCTTACTGTGCAGCACCGTGCGGCGAAGGGAAACCGGTGTCAACGGCTGTCTGTCAGGTTGCCTGCATGAAACAGGGTGGGCCATGCGCAATCAAAGCCTGCGTGCACCAAAGCTGCCCTCCCTTAAACTTTAGGTAAGGGGTATTAATCGGGTCCCGCTGCCGCGCCGCTGCTCTTAGCGCAAGCGCGCGCAGTGTATTGCTGGGGCTGTTCGCGAACAATAGGGCGCAGTATGGCGGCCATGATGAAAAGCACCGGCCAACCCACCATCAACGATGTCGCCCGTATTGCGGGGGTTTCGAAAAAAACCGTCAGCCGGGTGATCAACCGCTCCCCGCTGCTGAACGATGATACCCGCCGCAAGGTGGAGGAGGTGATTGGTGATCTGGGCTATATCCCTAATCCGCAGGCCCGCGCGCTGGCATTGCGCCGCAATTTCCTGATCGGGTTGGTGCACGACAATCCCAATGCGCAAACAGTGATGAATGTTCAGCAGGGCATGCTGGAGGCGTTACATGGCACTGAATTTGAAATGGTGGTGCGCCCGCTTGATCGCGGTTCGGCCACGATGCTGGAGGATCTGCGGCATTTTCTGGAACGCCAGCGGTTGTTTGGGGTCTTGTTGATGCCGCCCATCAGTGAAAATGATTCAATTGCGCGATTATGCAGCGAAATTGGCTGCCGCTACGTGCGAATGGGTTCCGCCATGCTGGATGATTCCGCGCACATGGTTGCCTCCAACGATCGGGAGGCGGTGCGGATGGCGATTGAGTATCTGATTGCGCAGGGGCACCGACGGATCGGCCTCGTGGCTGGGCCGCATGGGTTTCGCTCGGCATTTGAAAGGCGCGAGGGGTTTGAGGAGGCACTTGCCGCGGCGGGCATTGCTTTGCCGCGGTCAATGGTTGCTGATGGCAGTTACACGTTTGATTCGGGCCGCATCGCGGCGGATCGATTGCTTGATGTGATGCCGCGGCCCACGGCGATTTTTGCGTCGAATGACGAAATGGCGGCTGGTGTGATGCATGCCGCACTGGAGCGCGGGCTGCATATTCCGCGTGATCTGTCGATCATCGGCTTTGATGATACACCCGTGGCCGCGCATGTGTGGCCGCCGCTTACCACCGTTCGTTGGCCGATTGTGTCGATGGCGCGGTCTGCTGCATTGAAATTGCTGGCGGGGGTTGATGGCAGTGATCCGGTCGAGGAACCCTCGCAATTCCTCTCGACGCTGATCCGCCGGGCATCTGTGGCCGTGCCGGGATCATAACCCCGCGCTTGCGAGGATATCTGACACCGGTTACCAGTCTCGACCAGCACGCACGATGCACCGTGGCGGAGATGAAATGGCGGCCCGACAGCTCAGACTTGATCCTGATCGGTTGTTTCCGGCTGATCCGTCGATCCGGGGCATTGCGCGTGCTTTGTCTGCGCAGGTTGCCAATCTGCCCATTGTCAGCTCGCACGGCCACACCGATCCTGTGTGGTCCGCCGCCAATTACCACCTGTTCCGGGGCACGCCACCACGGCTGTGGCTCGATCACGTCTTTGCCAATGTGTTCGGTATCGAGATCACGCGGGATACAGCAAGCGCCGATCACTATTTCGACATGATCGGCGACAAGCTGGCGACCGAGGGATTTCGTCCGCGCGCGTTGCCTGATCGGTCGAAGCCGCATTGAACTCCGAATTCTAGGGCTTGGCATCCGGCGCCAACTCTTAGTGGCGCTGGCTCGTCAAAAAGCATCCTTGGCAAATACCGTTTAAGGGAAGGATTTCGCAGATGTTTTCGCGCCGTCAGGTTTTGCTGAGATCCGCAAGCTACAGTGGCATATTGGCGGTCCTTGGCAGCGGACAGCCAGTCATCGCAAAGCTGCTGCGCAAAACTAAGCCAGCCGAGCAACATCGCGGTAAATGGGTGCTGTGGTATGATAAACCGGCCATGAGCTGGACCGAACGTCTTCCGCTTGGCAACGGTCAGTTCGGGGCCATGCTGGATGGCGCGCCGGATTACGAGAAGCTGCAGCTCAACCACGACACATTCTGGGCTGGCGGCCCGTACAGCCCATCGCGTCCGGGTGCCTATAAACATCTGGGCGAGGTCCAAAACCTCCTGCTGAATAACCAGCCGCTGGAAGCGCAGGCGATACTCGAAGAACACATGATGGCAATGCCATCACGCCAGATGCCTTATCAGAGTCTCGGCGAACTGACGTTCAAGTTTGACGGTTTGGCGGAAACAGCCAGCTTTTCACGCTCGCTCGATCTTGAGACCGCCATTGCGCGTTCCCGGTACACAACGGCAGAAGGCGTTGGCGAATGGAGCACCTTCATCAGCGCGCCAGCCAATGTCATGGTACGGCGTTTCAGAGCGACGGGGCCCGCGGTTAGGCGCCTGCTGATCGGTTACCATCGAGCTGCGGGCGTGCAGATCGAAGCAAGCCCGAATGGCACGATGATCGTTAGCGGGGTCAATCGTTCCGCCTATGGCGTCGACGGTGTACTTCGCTTCTGTCTGCACCTGCTGGTGAATGCCCCCGGTGCGACGTTCGAGCCGGTAGCCGAAGGCTTATGGGTAACTGGCGCCCAGACCATCGAGATCGTTGCTGCGACTGCAACCAACTCCGTCAACTATAAAGATGTCTCGGCAGATCCCGAGGCGTTGACCAGTGCTCTGGTGAAATCTGCGATGGCGAAGGGCGTCGATGCGCTTGAGGCGGAGCATGTCGCGGAGCACCAGCGCTATTTTCGGTCATTCGATATCGATTTAGGGGGTACAGACCTTAGCCTTTGGCCAACCGACAAGCGGGTGGCTGCCAACAACCTTGAACGCGATCCGCAGCTTGCGGCGCTCATGGCGCAATATGGCCGCTACTTGCTGATTGCGTCTTCGCGGCCGGGATGCCAACCTTCGACACTACAAGGGCTGTGGAATGCCGACGACGATCCTATTTGGGGATCCAAATATACAATCAACATAAACACCCAGATGAATTACTGGGCGGCCGAGCAGGTGGGATTGCAGGCTTGTGTCGAGCCCTTGGTCCAGATGGTCCGCGACCTCGCCGAGACAGGCAAGAAAACTGCCGCTGATCACTGGGACGCAAAAGGCTGGGTCGCGCATCACAATACCGATCTGTGGCGTGCAACGGCACCGATTGATCGTGCCCGATCGGGTTACTGGCCAACCGGCGGAGCGTGGCTGACACTGCATCTGTTCGAACGCTACCGGTACAACCGGGACGAGACTTACCTCGCTTCGATCTGGCCGATCCTGAAAGGCGCTGCCGAGTTCTTCCTCACCTCGATGGTGGTCGACCCCGCAACCGGCTATCTGGTTACCGCCCCGTCCATTTCACCTGAGAACAAGACCCCGTTCGGTACAGCGCTCTGCTATGGCCCGATGATGGATACCGAGATCATTCGCGATCTCTTTCGCTGTACGATCGAGGCCACCGAAACGCTCGGCATTGAATCCGAGTTCAGGGATCAACTGACCAAGAACATCGCCAAACTGAGTCCGCTTAAAATTGGTAACGCTGGGCAGCTGCAAGAATGGCCGCAAGATTGGGATCTTCAAGTCCCCGAACAGCATCACCGGCACATCTCACACCTTTATGCCTTGTACCCTTCACGGCAAATTCACCCAGTCGAGACCCCGGACCTTGCAAAGGCAGCCAAGCGCACGCTCGAATTGCGCGGTGACGGAAAATCCGAGGCGAGCGGCACAAGCGGGATGGGCGATTTTGCTGTGCGCTACGGCGCCTCGTTGGCGAACGATCAGGATACGACCGGCTGGGGACTAGCGTGGCGCGCCTGTCTCCGGGCGCGCCTCCACGACGGGGCCGGGGCCTATGAATCACTGGCCAAGCTATTCAGTACCCGCCGCCTTTGCCCCAATCTTTTCACGCTCCATCCACCGTTCCAGATCGACGGGAACTTCGGTGCAGTGGCCGCGATCGTCGAGATATTGGTGCAACAACACAACGGCCGTTTTGATCTCCTGCCAGCGTTGCCAGCGCAATGGCAAAGTGGCTGGGTCAGCGGTTTGCGATTGCAGGGGGAAATTGCACTCGAAATGTCCTGGTCGAAAGGTGTTGTCACCTCGGTTCGGATGCAGTCGCCGATCAACCAACAGGTTTTGATCAGACAGCGCAACCGTTCGGTCGTGGTGTCATTGCAGGCCAAAAAACCCGTCACATTCAGACAATCAAAGGGCGCACAATGTTTGGAGCAATATAATTCTTGAGCCGGCGTTGTCAGTCCATTGCGAACCGCTCACGCCACGATGCAGTTCGTCGTTAAGGGCGAAGTCTATCCGGCAAGGGATTGCCATTCCGCTGACGTGCTGCCCTGATTTGGTGCCATGTTTGGGTAGAGTACCCATTGTGATCAAATCATCGTTTGCGTCGAGGGTCGATTTGTGTGGCGCGACAATCTGGATGAGCAGCGCGTCAATCAGGATGAGTGTAGAGAGGCGTTGAAACGGGACCTCGCTTTGATAGCAATTTCCAGTGCTATCCCAATAGGTTATAGGTAAAAATCCACGGGTCCCGCTTCGACGCCTATTCACATCGATAGGCCCCGATTGTCCCGGAACCGCTCAGATGAAGTTTGATCGTTGACCCTGGCTGGAAGCGCTTGGCCCAGCAATTTCGCCTATTTCGTGCCGCTGTCAGTCGCCTTCCGACAATTCCAGCTTCAGCGTTGCCAGCAACCCGCCGCCCTCAGCTTCAGCCAGTTCGACCGTGCCGCCATAAAGTGTCGCCAAGTCGCGAGAGATAGCGAGGCCAAGCCCGCGGCCAGCCTTGGTCTCGTCGAGCCGCATACCGACTTCGAAGACCGAAGCCCGCAACTCCGGTGAAATACCGGGGCCATCGTCGACAATGGTGATCATGACGCAGTCGTTGATTGCAGATGCTGCGATGGCAACCGTTCGAATGCCCCATTTGCAAGCATTATCAATCAGGTTCGAGAGCATCTCCGCTAGGTCGGACGGATCGCAGTTCACTTCGACATCGCTTGCGACATCGATGCGGAAGACAAGATTGCGATCGACGTGCAGCCGCTGCATCACGTCGACGACCTGCGACACGAGTGCCGCCACATTGGCGACGCAACCCGTGACGCGGGTGCCCGCGGCGCTTGCGCGCGCCATGTGAAAATCGATCTGGCGCTGCATGCGATCACACTGCGCCTGAATGAAATCGGCCGACGCACCCTGCTCCCTGGCACCGAGTAGATCGGCCTCGCTACCGATCAGCGCAAGCGGCGTTCGCAGGCCGTGCGCCAGGTTGCCAGCCGAAACACGTGCACGCTGGACGATTGCCGATTGCACATCGAGGAGGGCATTCATCCGGGCGACCAGCGGCGCGAATTCGCTGGGCACGTCGGTCGGCAAACGGGCCAGCTTGCCGCGTCGTAACAGATCGATATTGTCGCCGATCACGCGGACGGGGCGCAGACCATAGGAAATCTGCACGGTCGCGCCGATGATCATCAACATCGCGAAAACGGCAAGCGACAGGGCCAAGTCGCGGTTGAACTTGTCGATCGCGGTTTCGATCAGCCGGCGATCGATCGCGATTGTGTAGCGCAGCGGCGTCGGGACACCGCGTGCAGTCCGGGTCACGCCGAGCTCGAGGACGTCGCCGGACGGGCCCCGGTTCCACCCCGATTGGGGCTCTGGCCGAACCGCGAAGCGGCCTTGGAGAACGGCATTGCCGAGCGTTGCGGACGTGACTGGCGGTTTCCCCGGTTCCTCGATCTGCCAATAAAACCCCGATCCAGATTCGCGAAAGCGGGGGTCCGACATGGGTCGCTGGAGCATCGGCCTCCCATCGGCGCCGATCGCCGTCAGGATCGCCAGCTCCTTCAAATGCCCGGTCAAGTCGGTGCGATATTGTTCGGTGGTGTGCCAGCGATAGAGGCTGGAGATGAAGCCGCCCGCAATCACGGTTGCCGCGCTGACCCACAACAGGGCCGCAAACAGGAAACGCAGGCGCAAGCTCTTGAGATCGGCGTTCATGCCGTCATCAACCGATAGCCAATGCCACGCACCGTCTTGATCCGGTCGCGACCGACTTTGCGGCGTAGGCGCCCCATATGCACCTCGACGGTATTGGGATCGCGTTCGGCCTGAAGCGGGTAGAGGTGATCGAGGATGGCGGACTGACCGAGCACACGTCCGGCATTGTAAATGAGCAGCGACAACAGGCGATATTCGGTGCCGGTTAAGTCGATCGCATCATCCCCGATGAACGCCTGTTTGAGCGCCGGATCAAGCGAGAGCGTGCCCACGCGCAGTCGGCTCGCGCTGTGCCCCGCCGCCCGCCGCGCCAGCGCGTGAAGCCGCGCCACCAGTTCCTCGATGCGCACTGGCTTGACGATGAAGTCATCGGCCCCCGCGTTCAGTCCCTCGACCTTGTCCTGCCAGCTGCCGCGCGCGGTGAGGATCAGAACCGGCGTTTTCAGACCACGCGCACGCAGCGAGCGGATCAGTTCCAGACCGCTCATGCCCGGCAGCCCCAGATCGACGACGAGAACGACGAAGCCGTCGAACGCAAAACTCTCGGCATCCTCGGCGGTGCCGACGATTTCCGCGGTTATGCCATGGCGCGCCAGGCTGGCGGCCATGCGCGCGGCCAGTTCCACCTCATCCTCGACAATCAGTACCCGCAATCGGCTCACTCCCTGATTGCGGTCCTAGATCAACTTTCTGCCATTTACCTGTCAATCTGACAGCTAATCGACAGCTTTCCGATCTAGGGCGACCGACATGAGGCAAAATCGCAACTTGATCGTGGCGGGGGTGGTTACGCTGGCTGCCGTCCTTGCCGGCATGTGGTGGGTTAACGCCCTGCCGATCGCCAATGGTGGGGACGGCGCAGCGCTGCCCGCCGCTGTCGCCACGTCTTCGCCCGGCGCTATCGCGCTGAGCGAAGATCAGATTGCCCGACTTGGCATCAGTCTCGCAACCGCGGCTCAAGCCGATGTGGTGCCGCTGGCAAGCCTGCCGGCAATGATCGTGCCGCCGCCCAACGCGCGGGTGGCGGTTGCCGCGACCTTTGCCGGCGTCGTCACGCGGACTCTGGTAATTGAGGGGGAAGCGGTGCGGCGCGGTCAGCCGCTGGCGATCATCGCCAGCCGCGACGTGCTGATGATGGGGGCAGATCTGGCGCGCGCGCGGGCCCGACTGGGGTTCGCGCAGGCCAATGCAGGTCGCCTTGGCCAGCTCAGTCGGGAGGGCGTGATTGCGGGGTCGCGGGCGGACGAAGCGCATGCCGTGCTGCGCGAAGCGCAGGTCGATGTCTCCGAAAAGGGCAGAATCCTGGCACGCGCCAACGCGTCGGGCGGCGCGGGCACGTACACACTTATCGCGCCGATTTCCGGTCGCGTGACCACCGCTAGCCTGCAGGCAGGCAGCCCGGTCGATGGGACATCTGCTCCCTATGTCATCGACGCTGCCGATCGCTACGAAGTCGAGGCGCAGCTTCCCGAGCGGCTGATCGGTTCGGTGAAGCCGGGCATGGCAATCCGGCTGGGTGAAAGCATCAGCGGCACTGTGACCTCGGTCGGCGCGACGCTCGATCCGATGACCCGATCGTCAATGCTGAAGGCAACGATCGCGGGAGGGACGACCCCGGGACAGGGGGCGATGGCGGCAGGCAGAGCGACGACGATCGTGGTGTTCGCTCCGGCGCCTGCGGGAGCGGTGGTCGTCCCGGTTGCAGCGGTGACGAGCACAAATGGCGGTGACGTGGTTTTCGTCCGCACGTCCGCCGGCTTCGCCAGTCGAAGCATCGTCAGGGGCGGCAGCAGCGGCGGCAGCGCCGTAATCCTGTCTGGCCTTGCCCGTGGCGACCGGGTGGCCATCTCCGGCACGAGCGAGCTGAAATCGCTCGCCGTCGGCCGGTAGCGCGACCGCCATGCTCCGTTCCCTCGTCGCGACCTCGCTGTCGTATCGCTTGCTCGTCCTCGTCATGGCAGTGCTGGTTGCCTTGCTTGGCGTGCTCGCGTTCCGCAGCCTGCCGGTAGATGCTTATCCCGATATCGCGCAAACCCAGGTCAAGATGATCCTGAAGGCACCGGGCATGACGCCGGAGGAGGTCGAAAGCCGCGTGATCACGCCCATCGAGCGTGAAATGCTGGGCATTCCCAAGCAGGCCATTCTGCGCTCGACCGCGAAGTATGCGATTGCCGATATCACGATCGACTTCGCCGACGGGACGGACATTTACTGGGCGCGCCAACAGGTGGCCGAACGGTTGACCGGCGCGCTCGCTGAAATGCCGGCGTCGGTTAGCGGAGGCCTCGCGCCGATATCGACCCCTTTGTCCGAAATCTTCATGTTCACGATCGACGGGCCACTGGACCTGACAGCCAAGCGCGATCTGCTCGACTGGACGATCCGCCCGGCGCTGCGCACGGTGCCGGGCGTGGCCGACGTCAATTCGCTCGGCGGGTTCGTCAGGACGTTCGAAGTCCGCCCCGATCCGGTCGCGCTCGCGAGTGCAGGCTTCACCATTGCCGACATGCGCAGCGCGATCGACACCGGCAACCGAAACGATGGTGCGGGTCGGCTCGGCCAGGGCGAAGAGGCGCTCATCGTGCGTGCGGTCGGCGCGGTGCAGTCGATCGACGATCTCAAGATGCTGGTGCTCGCCAATCGCGCGGGCAAGGTCGTGCGGCTCGGCGATGTCGCGACGGTGTCGATGGGAAGCCTGACCCGCTATGGCGCGGTGACGAAGGATGGCGAAGGTGAGGCGGTCGAGGGCCTCGTGATCGCGCTGCGCGGCGCGGATTCGCGGCGCGTGGTCGAAGGCGTGCAGGCGCGCCTCGATGACCTGCGCAAGTCACTGCCGCCGGGCACATCGGTCAAGGTCTTCTACGATCGGTCCGATCTGATCGGGCGCGCCATCGGGACGGTCGAGGAAGCGCTGCTCGAGGCGACGGTGCTGGTCGTCATTCTGCTGATCGTGTTCCTAGGCGATTGGCGCGCGGCGGCGATCGTGGCGGTGGTGTTGCCAATGGCAGCGCTGATCACCTTCTTGCTGATGCGCGGTGTCGGGCTGACCGCCAATCTGATGAGCCTCGGCGGACTCGCCATTGCGCTGGGGATGCTGGTCGATGGTGCGGTGGTTGTCGTCGAGAATATCGTCGAGCGACTGAACAGCGATCCGGACGACGGGCGCCCGCGCCTCAACGCTGTCTTCCGCGCGACCAACGATGTGATCGTGCCCGTGTCCGCCGGTATCATCATCATCGCGCTCGTCTTCCTGCCGCTGCTTTCGCTCGAGGGGCTGGAAGGAAAGTTGTTCGCGCCGGTCGCGCTGACGATCGTGTTTGCGCTGGTGGGGTCGTTGCTGCTGGCGCTTACGCTGGTGCCGGTATTGGCCTCCTATGGCCTGAAGAGCGCGCATCACGGCGAACCGTGGATCATGCGCCAACTCGCACCGCGCTACCACGCGCTGCTCGAAGGGGCCTTTGCCAGCAAGCGCCTGGTCTACGGTCTCGCCGGGGTCGGGCTGGTACTCGCGGGCGTCGCCTATACGGCAGTCGGCAAGACCTTCATGCCCAATATGGACGAGGGATCGGTGATTATGCAGCTGACCAAGCTGCCGTCGATCGGCCTTGATCGCTCGCTGCAGGACGATCTGGCCGTGCAGCGCGCGGTGCTGGCGGCGGTGCCCGAAGTGTCGAGCTTCATTGCCCGCACCGGATCGGACGAGCTTGGCCTCGATCCCATGGGCCTCAACGAAACTGACGGCTTCATGACCCTGAAACCACGGTCGCAGTGGCGCGGCGACAAGGAGCTGATCATCAACGATCTGCGCAAGACGATGGAAGCGTTGCCGGGCATTTCGCCGAGCTTCACGCAGCCGATCGAGATGCGCGTTTCGGAAATGCTCACCGGCGCGCGCGGCGATCTCGCGGTCAAGATCTTCGGGCCCGATCTCAAGACCTTGTCGAGCCTGGCCGGGCAAGTGAAGGCCGAGCTGTCAAAAGTGCGCGGCGCTTCCGAAGTGATGACCGTTGCCAACGACAATGTTGGATATCTCCAGCTCGATATCGATCGGCTGGCGGCGGGGCGCGCCGGAATGCCGATCGGCGATATGGAAGATGCCATGCGCGCGCAGCTCGAGGGGATGCCGGCGGGCGTCGTCGCCGATGGGCAAAAGCGCGTGCCGATCATGATCCGCGGCGACAATGTCATTCGCAACGACCCGGCGCTGTTCACCGACCTGCAATTGCGGACCCCAGCGGGCACGCTCGCTCGGGTGAGCGACATGGCGCGCGTCAGCCGCATCGAGGGGCCGGTCAAGGTGTCGCACGAAAACGGCTCGCGCTTCGCGCTGGTGCAGGCGTTCGTCTCTGGCCGCGATCTGGTCGGCTATGTCGAAGAAGCAAAGACGAACGTTGCCGCCAAGGTGGTGCTGCCGGCGGGTTACACGCTCGTATGGGGCGGGCAGTTTGAAAACCAGCAACGCGCGTCGGCGCGACTGTTGCTGGTAGTGCCGGTTGCGTTGCTGCTGATCTTTTTTGTGCTCTATGCGACGTTGCGTTCGGTCAGGGCCGCAGTGCTGATCCTGCTGAACATCCCCTTTGCGCTGGTCGGCGGCATCGTCTCGTTGTGGGTGTCGGGATCCTATCTATCGGTGCCGGCCGCCGTTGGTTTCATCGCGTTGCTGGGCATCGCCGTGCTTAACGGGCTCGTCCTCGTCGCCTATTTTCGGCAGCTGCGCGACGCGGGGCTGAGCATGGCCGAAAGCGTGCGGCGCGGCGCCGAGCGGCGGCTGCGCCCGGTGTTGATGACGGCGGCGATCACCGCCTTCGGACTGGTGCCCCTGCTCTTTGCGACGGGGCCGGGATCGGAAATCCAGCAACCCCTGGCGATCGTCGTGATCGGCGGGTTGATCACATCGACTCTGTTGACCCTAGTTCTGCTGCCAATCCTCTTCGAACGTTTCGGCGAAGCCCGCTCGACGGTGACGCATGGCTGACCTTTTCGTCACCTTTTACTGCGCGAAGGGCGATCTGGACGCTCTCGTGGCCGTCCTTCGCACCGAAACCGGTGCGCCCGTTCATGTCGCGTACGAACAGGTGTTCGGTCACGATTTCGGCGATGCCCGCACCGCCGAACAGGTTCGCGGCAGCATGGACCGAGCCGCTGTCACCGTGATCGCCTCCGCAACGGCGCTAGATGGGCTCGTCGCGGCGGTAACTGCGGCACGCCGCACGATGCCGGTGCGGTGGCACGCGATCGCGCTGGCGGCGCGCGGGAGGATTGAATGATGATGTCGCTCAGGCTGGTGCTGCTTCTTACCTCCAGCGCCCTCATTGCCGCGCCGGCGTTTGCCGAAAGGAACGATTTGCCCCCGCCCGAGGCGGTGGCTCAGGCGCTCGACAATGCTCCGGCCGTCCGCGCTTCGGTGGCACGGATCGATTCCGCCAAGGCTTCGGAGAATGCCCTGCGCGCTGGCCCCTATGAGGTCACGGTCAGCGCCAGTGCCATTCGTCGATCGGTTACCCGGGAGCGTGACTATGCGGAGTTCGACGCCACCGTATCGCGCCCGTTCCGGCTGCCGGGCAAGGCGCGGCTTGACCGGTCGGCGGGTGCGCTCGGGGTGGAAGTCGCGTCGAACAATGCCGAGGATGCGCGGCACCAAGCCGCCTTGATGCTGTCTGGCCTGTGGCATGATTGGCTGCTGGCATCGGCGCTGTACCGGAACGATCAGCTGAACATAACCTATAATCAGCAGGCGCTTGCCGCCGTGAAGCGTCGGATGGCGCTGCGCGATGCCGCCGCGCTCGACGTCGATCAGACGCAGTCGGTATTGTCGCAAGCGCAGGCGCAAGCCGCGCAATCGCTGAGCGCGGTCAAACGGGCACGGCTGGCGCTGGCGACCGAGTTTCCGCAGATTCCTCTGAGCAATGCTGCGCCCGATCTTGCGCCGCCCGAAATGCCCGAAGAGCGGTTGCAGACGCTGCGCAATCTCGTGCTGGGACGCAGCCACGAGATCCGCGCGGCGGACCGCGAAGCGCAGCGTCTGGCGGTGGTTGCACGGCGCGCGAAGCTCGATCGGGTCGCTGATCCATCGTTCGGGGTCCGCCTGTTTAGCGAGCGCGATGGCCTCGAGCGGGGAGCGGGGATCGTCGCCTCGATGCCGTTCGGCGGCAGCCACCGGCGCGCGCTTGCCGACCGGGCATCGTCCGAGGCCAGTGCCGCGCTCATCGATGTGGAACGCATCCGCCGGTCGATCACCGTCATCGCCGACACCGACATGAGTGACGGCGCGGCCCTGTTCGACGCCTGGTGCGCTAGTCGTGACGCCGCCACCAGCGCCGCCGCCGCTGCAGCGCGGACCGCTCGGGGCTACACGGTGGGCGTAATCGACCTGAGCGACGTGCTTTACGCGCAACGTCAGGCCAATGATGCCCGGCGCACGGAAATCGCCGCGCGGGCTGAGGCGGCCCGGGCCCTGTTCAGGCTGCGGATCGACTCGCATACGATCTGGACACCAGGCGGCGAAGCGGAGTGAGGCAAATTAGGGGATCTCCGACCTGCCAATATACGGCAACGACCACGATCTAACGGGCTCGGTATCGGCTTGTCTTCTCGACCCTCGCTCCCTCGCCAGAGCCGCTGTGGTGGTAGCGGGCTGGTGCTCGTGGCAGCTGAAGCAGATGTAGCGGCCGACGTCCCCGCTTGCGACAGGTCGCGCACGATGCGTTGTGCGGTCCGGTCAACGCAAAGAACCCGGCATGGTCGAAGGTCGCTGGTAATTCGGCAGCTCTGCGGTTTGGCAACGATAGCGCACTGGCCGGGGCTGCAATCGGGTCAACCGGGCAATTCAACCGTTACACAAAAGCCGGGCGGCGGAGTGATACGCACATGAGCCCGATGCGCCGCTGCAATCGCGGCGACCAATGCGAGACCCAGGCCATGGCCCGATGTCGTGCGGCTTCTTTCATCACGGGTGAACCGCTCGAACAGTTTAGTGACGTCGCCCTGAACGCCGGGACCGTCGTCAGCAACCACAAGGTCAATATTGTTCGCACCAATGCGCTTCAGCGAGACCGTGACGATCGTACCCGACGGCGTATGAGCCAGTGCGTTGTCGAGAAGGTTGGTAAGGAGCTGTTGTAGCAAGCGGCGATCACCGGCCAGAACCAGATCAGCCGAAATGTCGGTGACCAGAATGTGACCGCCGGCTTCCATATCGGGGCGATAGGTTTCGACGATCCCTTCTACGAGATGGCTGAGCGCAACCTCGCCAAACGGCACCCGAGCTCCCAGGCCTTCGACCTCTGCGATGCGGAGCAGGGCAGCAAAGATGTCCAGCAGTTCGCGCGATTGCACCCGGGCTGCTTCGATCGCGCTCAACTGGACGGCGCGATCTACGCTGCTCAGGGCTTCGTCTAATCGATTGTGGAGACGGGTGAGAGGCGTGCGCAAATCGTGCGCCACGTCACTCGAGACCTGACGCAGATTGTCCATGAGGACGCCAATACGATCGAGCATGCGATTGAGCGTTGCGGCGACGTGATCGAATTCATCTCCCTGGCCTGTCATCGGCATTCGCTGGGTCAGATCACCGTCGATGATGGCGAGCGCCGTGCGGTCGATCCGGGCGAGGCGTGCACGGGTCACCGCACCGACAATCCATGCGGCACCGATGCCGAGCGCCAAGATCGCCCCGAAGGCGCCGGCGAACAGGCGGATCATCGTCGCGTCCATTTCGTCGATGACCGTGCGATCTGCCGCAACGAGCAGGCGGTGGCCCCCGGGCAACCGTGTGGTTAGAGACTGTGCGATCCGCCGCTCGCGATCACGGGTGTAGGGGAGTAGTTCGACATAGCCCGGTTCGCTCGGCACCGACGCATCGAGCCTTCCAGCGACGCGACGGCCGGCTGCATCAACGAGCCGATATTCCAGGCTCGCCGTACTCCGGGCCGCATCGCGCCTGGCTATCGCTTTGGCAACGCCGCTGGGGCCATCATCGCCTTCGTCGATTAGGGCAGCGGTTTCTGCGGCGATGCGGTGGTCGAGCTGCTTTTCAAGCTCTTCATGGACGACGCCAAATGCGATTGCACCCACGAGGAGCGTTGCAAGACCGAACCCAATCGCGACGAGTGCGACCAGGCCGAATGTTGTCCGCCACCAGCGTTTCGCCAACGATACCGGCATTATGCCTCGCGGATCATATAGCCAGCACCGCGAACCGTCTCGATCGCGTCGGTATCGAACCCGGCATTAAGCTTCGAGCGCAGTCGGCTGAGGTGCGTCTCGACGATATTGGTCTTGGGATCAAAATCGAAGTCCCATACCCTCTCCAGTAGCATCGTCCGCGTCATCACGCGGCCGGGATAGCGCATCAGCTCGGCGAGCAGCGCGAATTCGCGCGGTTGCAGAGTGACGCGCTGCCCGGCGCGCATCACCGTGCGGCGATGGAGATCAAGGACGATGTCCGCGACCGACAGTCGTGCCGACTCTACGGCTGCGACCGGGCGGCGGCCAAGCGCCTGAAGCCGCGCAGCAAGCTCGGTAAACGCAAACGGTTTGACCAAATAATCGTCGGCACCGCCTTCTAACCCTTCAACCCTGTCGGCGATGCCGCCGACCGCCGTCAGCATCAGGACCGGCGCGGTACTGCCCGCTGCGCGCAACGCCTTGACCAGCGATAGACCGTCTAGCCCAGGCAGCATCCTGTCGATCACCAGTGCGTCGAAGCTACCCTCCGTTGCCAGGAACAGCCCGTCGCGGCCGTCCGGACTGGTGACGACATGGTGCCCGAGTTCGCTCAGGCCGCGTGCGACGAATCGACTGGTGTCTACGTCGTCCTCGACGATCAGGATGCGCATGGCGTCACTGTAGCGGCACGCTGCCGGTCTGCCACCCACCACCGAGTGCGCGGAACAAGGCGACTTGGGCTTGTGCAATAGCAAGATCGGACTGCGCCTGCGCCAGTGCGGCCTGGGCGCGGGTCCGCTCGGCGTCGAGCTGGATCAGGAAGTCGGCGTCACCCAGCCGGACACGTACGGCGGCGCGGCGAGCCGTCAGGTCCGCCTGCCTCAAGGCTGCACCGAGTGTGCCGTTGCGCCGGGCCTCGGCGTCATAGGTCGCCAGCGCGGTCTCGACTTCTCGCAGTGCCCGAAGAACCGCAACATCCCAACCTGCCAATGCCGCTCGCTCGGTGGCGCGCGCCTGTGCAATCCTTGCTCGAGCAGGCGCTTGATTCGGGAAAGCCCAACTAATCAGCGGCGAGGCGGTCGTGACGAAATTGCCAGTCAACAGGCCGACGGCACCGCCAATATTGACGCGGGGATACAAGTCGGCGCGCGCCACGCCGACACGGGCAGCAGCGGCGGCGAGGCGGCGTTCAGCTTCACGGATGTCTGGGCGGCGAAGGAGCATGGCTTGTCCGTCACCGGTGGGGGACTTGGTGCGAAGCGTCGGCGGGGCGGCACAAGCGACCGGGTTGGCGCGCGCGTCAGCGGGTGGGCGGCCCTGCAACGTCGCCAGTCGGTAACGAGCGTTCGTCTGAAGCGCCTCATAGGGGGCGATCGTCGCGCGGGTTGTTTCGAGCAGGCTTGCCGATTGCGATACTTCCAGCGGTGATACCTCGCCAGCGCGGAACTGACTGCGTAGCGCTGCGACCGAGCGTTCCTGAACGCGCACCTGTTCGCCTGTGACACGCATGGCCTGTGTCGCCCCACATAACTCAACATAGGCGAGCACGGTATCGGCAGCGACAGCGACTCTTAGACCGTCGCGCGCGGCGGCCTGCGCCTCGGCGTCGGCGGCAGCAGCTAGTGCGCCCGATCGCAGGCGGCCAAAGAGATCTGCGTCCCAGCTTGCCGTTAGGGCAAGATCATAGTCGGTTGTCGGCACGTTCGACGACGCGCTGGGCTGGCTGGCGCTGCCATCGATGGTGCCTGCGCTCTCTACGGTCGTTGATGGCAATCGCGCCGCACGTGCCTGTCGCAGCGCAGCGCGCGCACCGTCGAGATTGGCGTAGGCAACGCGCAGATCGGCATTGGTGGCGAGGCTCGCCTGAACCAGGCCATCGAGCACTGGATCGTTATAGAGCTTCCACCAGGCACCGGGGACCGGCGCAATCGAAGCGATAGGCAGGCTGGCAAATGGGCCGATCGCGGTCGGCGGGGCGATGGTCGCCGGGGGCGTTGGAGCCGTCATGCAACCGCCTGCGAGGAGCGTGATCGTGAGAGCGAGCCGCTTCATGCCGAGACTTCCGTCAGTTTGGTTTCGGCGGCCGGCTTTTCCTGGCCAAATCGCGCATAGAGAGCCGGCATCAGGAAAAGGTTGAGGAGGGTCGAGGAGACGAGCCCGCCCAGGATGACAATCGCCATTGGATGCTCGATCTCATGCCCTGGCTCGTCGCCGGCGATGACCAGCGGCAGCAGTGCAAGGCCCGCACAAAGGGCGGTCATCAGAATCGGCACGAGCCGTTCCTCAGCCCCTCGCAAGATCAGCGCTGGGCCGAACGCCTCGCCCTCGACGCGGTGGAGATGGTCGTAGTGCGATAGCAGCATGATGCCATTGCGTGCCGATATGCCGATCACGGTGACGAAACCGACCAGGGAGCCGAGCGAGAGAACACCTCCGGTCAGCGCCACCCCAACCACCCCACCGACCAGAGCGAAGGGCAGGCTAAGCGCGACGAGGGCCGTGATCCGTCCCGATCGGAACTCCAGCCAGACGAGCAGCAGAATGCCGATGAGGCACAGCAATCCCGTGCTCCACAGTCGCCGGCGTGATTCCTGGAGCGCGGCATATTCGCCCAGCACGCGAGGACTATAGCCGGTCGCGAATGGCACCTGCGCCACTGCGGCCTCAACGGCGCGGGCGACACCGCCCAAATCGGCACCTGCGACGTTCAGGGTCACGTCGATGCGGCGCTGGCCGTTTTCGCGCTTTACTTCGTTGGGAGCAGGCATGATCCGTACAGTGGCGACATCGCGCAGCCGTACCGGCGCGCCGGTCGGTGCCTGGATCATCAGGTCGGCCAGCGCGTGCAAGTCGCCACGGACGGCTGGTTCGCCCCACAACGCGACGTCGAACGCCTTCTGGTCGCGGTAGATTTCGCCCAGCTTCTGCCCTGCAACCAGCGTTTGCGCTTGTCGGCGGACTTCGCCAGCGGTCAGGCCGAAGGTCGCAAGGTCGGCCGGGCGTGGAAGTACCTGTATCTGCGGCACGAGCACCTGCTGCTCGACCTTCAGGTCGGCGACACCGGGAATGTCCGCCACCTTGGCGCGCACCCGCTCGGCCGCCGCGCGCAGTTCGCCCTGATCGGGACCGAAGATGCGGACGACGACAGTTGCCCCAGCGCCGGTCAGCACTTCCTTAATACGCTCGCGCAAATAGGTCAGCACGTCGCGATAAAGGCCGGGATATCCATCGATCGCGGATTTGATCCGCGCGACGCTCTCGTCATAGGGCGCGTTTTCGTCGAGGCTGATCCACAGTTCGGTAAAGTTCGGGCCGACCACTTCATCGGCGGCTTCGGCACGGCCGATATGCGCGCCGAAATTGCGCACGCCGGGTATGGCACGCAGTTCCTTCGAGGCGCGGATGGTGATTCGGTCCATCGCTTCAATCGACGTCCCCGGCTTTTCAACGAAGTGCATCAGGAAATCGGTTTCGTGGAAGTCGGGCAAGAACTGGTCCTTGAAGCTGGCGTAGCCGAGGCCAGCCACCAGCAGTCCGCCCGCAACAATCCCGATGGCGAGGCTCGGGCGTTCGACCAGGCGGGGCAGCGCACCTGCGTAGCGACGCTTGATCGAAGCCACGAGCCGGGTGTCACGGTTGGCCTTCAATGGCGCATTGGGCAGCAAGAACAGGCACATCGCGGGCGTGACAACCAGCGCGACCAGCAGGGACGCGGCGATCGCCAACACATAGGCAATGGCGAGAGGCTGGAAGAAGGTGCCGGCCACGCCACCGAGGAAGAAGATCGGCAGGAACACCAGCATCACGATCAGTGACGCAAATACGACTGCGGAGCGCACCTCGAGCGAGGCCGACAGCACGACATCGAAAGCCGACCTTGGATTGCCCGCCTCACGATTGAGCCGCAGGCGCCGCGCGATATTCTCGACATCGATAATCGCGTCATCGACCACTTCGCCCAGCGCGATGACGAGGCCCGCGATCACCATGGTGTTGATCGTCGCCCCGCTCCACAACAGGACCAGTCCCGCGCCGAGCAGCGACAATGGGATCGCCACCAGGCTGATCGTCGCCTGCCGCCAGTCTCGGGTGAACACGAACAAAACGATCGCGACCAGCACGCAGCCGATCAGCAGTGCGCGAGTCAGGTTGTCGATCGAGCGTTCGATGAAGGTCGCGGGGCGAAAAATGGTTGTATCGACCTTCACGTCACGCAGTCCGGGGGCGAGTTCGGCGAGCGCGGCTTCCACATCGCGGGTCAGTTGCAAGGTGTTTCCGGTCGGCTGCTTCTCGACGATCAGCATCAGGCCGGGCACATCGTCGATGATCGCGTTGCCGATCGGAGCGGCGAACCCGTCGACCACCTGCGCCACGTCGCCGATCCGGACCGGCGCGTCACCGCTTTGCTTGACGATCGCCTGGGCTAGATCGCCGGCGCTCTGGATCGCACTGGTCTGCTGCACGGCAAGCCGCTGGTTGGGCGTATCGACGAACCCGCCGCCACCGACCAGCACGGCATCGCCAGCGGCTGAGCGCAGTTCGGCAAGGGTCACCCCCGCCGCGCGCAGGCGGTCAGGATCGACGAGGATCTGCAATTGCCGGTCGCGCAGGCCCCAGATTGCGACATTGGCGACCCCAGGCACCGCCATCAACCGTGGCCGGATCGTCCAGCGCGCCAGCTCCGAGATCTGCATCTGATCGAGCTTGGTCGAGGTGATGCCGATCTTCATCGCACGGCTGGTCGATGAAAGCGGTGGCAGCATGACTGGCGGCCGGGCTGCGGCGGGGAGGCGGGCCTGGGCCTGGGCCACGCGCTCCTGCACCAATTGGCGCGCGCGAATGACATCGGTGCCGCGCTTGAACAGGATCTGGACCGAGGACAACCCGAGTACCGATTTCGAGCGCAGCGTCGCAAGGTCAGGCACGCCGCTTACCGCCACCTCGATTGGGACAGTGACCAGACTTTCGACTTCTTCGGTCGACATGCCTGGCGCTTCGGTCTGCACCTCGACCATTGGCGGCGCGAATTCCGGAAAGACGTCGAGCGGGACGTCACCAGTGGCGCGCAAGCCGAGGACTACGAGGAGCGCCGCCATGGCGATCACCAGCACGCGCTGGGTCAGCGCGGCGCGAACCAGCCAGGCCAGCATCAGTGCGGTGTCCCGAACTCGGTGCCGAACAACTCGGCGGCGCCGTCGGTCACGACCTCCGCTCCGCGTTCAAGCCCGCGGGACAGTAAGGCGCGGTCGCCCGCGACGCTCGCAACCTCGATACGCTGACGGACATAGACATTTGGCGCGGTGCGCCGGTAGACCCACTCACCACCATATATATCGCGGACGATCGCCCCGGTTGGTACGGAGAGCCCGCTGTCCGTTCCGCCAAGTGACAGCGCGACAGCCACCCGCTGTCCGACACGATAGGTGCGGTCGCGGTTGTCGAGCGCGAAGAAAAGGTCAACGGTCCCCGCTGTCGCATTGGCCGACGGAGGCGCCTGTACGGCGCGTGCGCTGCGCGGTGGAGCGGCAGCGTCGCCCAAGGGCCGTACGGTCGCCGCCCGACTCCGCTCGACGCTGCCAATGTCGGTCCCAAATACCGGTACGCGGACCCACAGTGTCGCCTGATTTCCCATTGCGCCCACCGATGGCCCAAGCAGTCGCCGCTGCGCCTTCGCTGCATCTGCCACGGCGCGTGCCGTCGCGAATCCTGCCGCTGCTTCATCGCGCGCGCGTACGCTGCCTGCTTCCTCACGGACCAGCGCATCGGCTCTGGCAAGAGCGATGCGCGAGAGACGAACGAGTGCTTGGGTTCGGGCGACCTCACCATCTGCGGCCGCCTGGCTGGCGCCGATCTGGGCAATGTTGCTGGTCGAGCCGGTAGGGACGCCGCCCGCGTCGGAGGGCGGCACGACGATTTCTCCGCTCGTCTCGCGCGTCCGGGTAGCGGAACTGTCACCGATCCGAACGACGCGAATGCCAAGCCGCCGCTGGGCTTGGGGCGTTAGCGTGAGTTGCAGGAGGTCTGCTTCGTGAGCAATCGCTTCAGCCTTGGCCGGTGCGACAGGTTTCGCTGAAGGTTCGTTGCCGCAGCCGTGGAGCAAAACCATCGGCAACAGCAGTACGGGGTGGAGCGCGCGCGTCATCACGCTTGGATAGGACAGCGCGATTGGGGCCAGCTTGGCAGTGCTATACAAAATCCCAATGTCGAGGCCGGCCGCTTTGGTTGTGGCAGAATGAGTATACGTGAAGCGCGGGGGCGCTTGAAGGAAACCCATTACCTGACGAACCAGACCCGCAGCGCACTCGTCAAAGTGCCCTCCGTCACGTTGGCGTTCTGGATCATCAAGATCTTGGCGACCACGCTTGGAGAGACAGCCGGCGACACTGTCAGCATGACGCTGAACCTCGGCTATCTGGTTGGCAGCGCGATCTTTCTAGGCGTACTTGTCGTACTGGTTGCTTGGCAGATTGCCGCAACACGCTATCGACCTGCGCTTTATTGGGCGACGATCATCGCATCGACGACTGCGGGCACAACGATGGCTGATTTCGCCACCCGCTCGCTTGGAATCGGATATGCGGGAGGGTTTGCGCTCCTGCTGACGCTGGTATTACTCTCCCTTTTCGTCTGGTATCGGACGCTGGGGTCGATATCCGTTGAGACGGTCCATGAGCCGCGGGCCGAACTGTTCTACTGGATCACGATCACACTATCACAGACACTCGGCACTGCGCTCGGCGACTGGCTCGCTGACACCGGCGGCCTGGGCTACATCGGTGCCGCAGCGGTCTTTGCTACAGCGCTTTCGCTTTTGGCGACGGCATATTTCGCGACCAATATCAGCCGGGTCACGCTTTTCTGGTCTGCCTTCATCCTTACTCGTCCGCTGGGCGCAGCCGTAGGCGATTTTCTTGACAAGCCGCTCGATCATGGCGGGCTGGCGTTTAGCCGGCCACTGGCATCAGTTGTGCTCGCGGTTGCAATTGTCCTGCTCGTGGCTCTGCTTCCGAAGCGCGCTGCGACGACGATAATGAAGTAGCCGGAGGCAGGCGCGCGAGCCGCGCCTATTATGACGCTCCGAGACGGAAGGCGTTGCGCGCCGAGTTTCGCCAACGCCGTTATATTGCCTGTTTTTAATATATCCTATAAGCTGGATATATGGATAAAGAATCGGCCATCACAGCGCTCGGCGCACTCGCACAAGGCACCCGCCTTGATGTGTTCCGGCTGCTGGTGCGGCATGAACCGGACGGCATGGCAGCGGGCGAGATCGCCCGCCAACTCGACGTGCCGCAGAACACCATGTCCGCGCACCTCGGCATCCTCGCGCGCGCCGGCATCGTGCGCTCCGAGCGGCATAGCAGGTCGATCCTCTACCGGGCCGATCTCGACGGACTGCGCGCGCTGACGCTGTTCCTCATCAAAGACTGCTGCGCCGGCGCACCTGAACTGTGTGCGCCGCTCCTGGCCGAACTCACCCCCTGCCGCTGAAAGGACGCCCATCATGAGCAAGAACGTGGCGGTCGATATCGTGATCTATCATAATCCAGAGTGCGGCACGTCGCGCAACACGCTGGCGTTGATCCGCAATGCCGGCATCGAGCCGCATGTGGTCGAATATCTGAAGACACCGCCCTCGCGCGCGCTGCTGGTCGAGCTGATCGATCGCGCCGGGATCACGCCCCGCGATCTGTTGCGTGAGAAGGGCACGCCTTATGCCGAGCTGGGCTTGGGCGACACGTCGCTGTCCGACGACACGCTGGTGGACGCGATGATGGCACATCCGGTCGTCATCAACCGGCCGCTGGTTGTTTCACCGCTCGGCGTGAAGCTGTGCCGACCTTCCGAAGCGGTCCTCGATCTGCTGCCCGCGCCGCAACAGGGTGCGTTTGCCAAGGAAGACGGCGAAAAAGTCGTGGACGCCTCGGGTCAGCGCATCGCCTGATGTTGCTCGCGCTCGCTATCTTCGTCGCCACAATCGCGCTCGTTATCTGGCAGCCCAAGGGCCTCGGTATCGGGTGGAGCGCGATGGGCGGCGCGGCGATCGCGCTGCTCGTCGGGGTTGTCTCGCTCTCCGACGTGCCGGTGGTGTGGGCTATCGTCTGGAACGCGACCGCGACGTTCGTCGCGATCATCATCGTCAGCCTGTTGCTCGACGAAGCTGGGTTCTTCGAATGGGCGGCGCTCCATGTCGCGCGCTGGGGCGGGGGGCATGGTCGCCGGCTATTTGTCCTGATCGTCCTGCTGGGCGCGGCGGTGTCCGCGCTGTTCGCCAATGATGGCGCGGCCCTGATCCTGACGCCGATCGTCATCGCGATGCTGCGTGCGCTGGGATATAAGGACAAGGCGACGCTGGCGTTCGTGATGGCGGCGGGGTTCATCGCCGATACGGCCAGCCTGCCGCTGATCGTTTCCAACCTCGTCAACATCGTGTCGGCCGACTTTTTCCGGATCAGCTTTGCCAACTACGCCTCGGTGATGGTGCCGGTCGATCTGGCGTCGATTGCCGCAACGCTGGTCGTGCTGCTGCTGTTCTTCCGGCGCGATATACCGGCCAATTACGACGTGGCGCAACTCCGCGCGCCCGCTGACGCGATCCGGGACCAGGCCACGTTCAAGGCGGGCTGGGCCGTCCTCGCTTTGCTGCTCGCCGGCTTCTTCCTGCTCGAACCCCTCGGCGTCCCGGTCAGCGCGGTCGCCGCTGCCGGCGCGGTCCTCCTGCTCATCATCGCCGCGCGCGGCCACGTCATCCAGACGCGCAAGGTGCTGGCCGGCGCGCCGTGGCAGGTCGTGATCTTCTCGCTCGGCATGTACCTGGTCGTCTATGGCCTGCGTACTGCTGGGCTGACCGACTACCTGGCGGGCCTGCTCGATCGCAGCGCGCAAGGCGGAGTATGGGGCGCGGCGTTCGGCACCGGCATCATCGCCGCGCTGCTGTCGTCGGTGATGAACAACATGCCGACCGTGCTGGTTGGCGCGCTGTCGATCGACGCTACCCACGCCACGGGCACTATCAAGGAAGCGATGATCTACGCCAACGTGATCGGCTGCGACCTCGGGCCGAAGATCACGCCGATCGGCTCGCTCGCGACGCTGCTGTGGCTGCACGTCCTCGGGCAAAAGGGCATCCGGATCGGCTGGGGCTATTACTTCAAGGTCGGCGCGACACTCACGATTCCGGTGCTATTGGTCACACTCGCCGCGCTCGCCATAAGGCTCAGTCTGTAATGCCGCTTCGCACGCTCTCCGATCCTCACCATCTTCCAGCGCTCGATCGCCGCTATGCGCTTGAACGTCCCGCCCTCGGGTTGGGGGCCGGTGATCCTCCCCCGCGCATCCTGCTGCTCTACGGGTCCCTGCGCGAGCGATCCTATTCCCGGCTTTGCATCGAGGAAGCTGCCCGCTTGCTGCAATTTTTTGGCTGCGAGACGCGCATTTTTGACCCCTCCACGCTGCCGCTGCCCGATCAGGTCATTGGGGACGATCATCCCGCCGTCCACGAGCTGCGCGAGCTATCGATGTGGTCGGAAGGGCATGTGTGGTGCTCTCCCGAACGCCACGGACAAGTTACCGGCATCATGAAAACGCAGATTGACCATCTGCCGCTGAACATCGGTGGAATGCGTCCTACCCAGGGCCGCACGCTCGCGGTCATGCAGGTGTCGGCCGGATCTCAATCGTTCAACAGCGTAAATACCCTCCGCCTGCTCGGTCGTTGGATGCGGATGTTCACGATCCCGAACCAGTCGAGTGTCGCCAAGGCGTTCAACGAGTTCGATGACGCCAGGCGTATGAAGCCGTCGAGCTACTATGATCGGATCGTCGACGTGATGGAGGAGCTGGTGCGGTTTACTGTGCTGCTGCGTCCGCACGCAGCCCAACTGGTTGATCGCTATTCGGAGCGAAAGGAAGCGGGGGTGCCGATCGATACTGCTACCGATCTGTCAGCCATCGCGACCGCCTGAGCGAGCGTCCGAACAGTTTTGACGGCGCCTTGTCGTGTCGTGCAAACGACACGCACCGACACGCTTATTACGACGCATGCCCAGACCGGGCCTTTCAACGACCACGACCAGAACGGCCGCGTCTGGGTCGGTGACCCCGTTGCCAACCCGTGGCACAATATTGTTGCCGCGCGAACGGCGAGGGCAGGGACCTCGGCGGGGTTTGGTACGGCCACGTAACCACCTTGCCAGGCCGGTCTGATCAGCGCATTCTCGTTCACAAGAGGGCGGGGGATAACGTGATATGGCTGGACGGCTGCGACCGCCGATATGGTTCTGGTGCGTGACGATTGTGATCGCGCTATGGGGCGCTGCCGGCGTTTTCGCTTTCTATGCCGATCGTACGATCGATGCGGCGGCGCTGGCGCGCCTCAGCGACTATGACCGGGCGTTTCGCGCGAATGAGCCTGCTTGGCAGGTCTGGGCTTACGGCATTGCGGTATGGTCTGGCATGATCGGCGCGATCGCCTTGCTGGCGCGGTCGCGCCACGCCCACGCGATCTTCGTCGTATCGCTCGTGGCGATCGTGGCGATGTTCGGGTGGGTGTTCGTCGCGACCGACCTGATCGCGGTGAAGGGACCGTTAGTCTCGACCGCGTTCCCGACCTTCATCGCGGCGGCGGCGGTGTTCCAGATATGGTTCGCGGACACGGTCCGAAAACGCGGGTGGATCGGCTAGGCCGTCACCCTTCCCATTGGAACACATCGTCGAGCGGCTTGCCAAAGACGTGCGCGATGCGGAACGCCGCTTCCAGCGTTGGCGAATATTTCCCCGCCTCGATCGCCGCGATCGTCTGGCGCGTGACGCCGATCCGCTCGCCGAGTTCGGCCTGGGTCATTTCGCCGGCCATGAAGCGCAGTGTGCGGATCTGGTTGGCGATCATGGGCTTTGCCATGGTCCGCCGCCCATCCGATAGCCGACGATCTGCGCGCCATAGTGTACGATCTCGGCGATCACGATCGCGCCCATGATGCCGTAGGCCATGCCGATCTTACTCATGCCGAGATGCAGAGTGCCGATTACGCACAGCACGAGCGTGAGAAGGACGGGATAGGCGATGGCATAGGCGCGGTGCGAGATCGCCGTGTCGCGCTCGTCGCGACTGGCGCTGGCTTCCTTCGGTGACAAGATCGCTGTGACGATGGCGGCTGCGGCCACCAAGATCGCCTGCAGGATCAGTGCCCCGAAGAAACTGACCGCATAGACCCCGCCGTGGTACTGCCCCCGCGTGACGGCCATGAAACCGAAAAACCCGCCCCAGATCACGCTGGTCGTGACGACGGAGATCCACGCGATCTTTTCCCTGAACGGCATTACACACTCCATGTTCGAATCACTATGCTCTATGTATATAATATGTAACATCGAGTCAATCTGAGCGAACGCGGAACGTCATGTGCGCTGGCGGTGGTGGTTTGAAGCCGCTATGGCTCTGCCCCATGTCCACGACCTTCACCATCGACACCGCTACCAGCCGCGCCAATCCGATGCCGGCACCGATGAAGCGGCTAACCGTGCCCGCGATCCGCAAGCAGAAGGGCGGCGAGCCCCTGGTTATGCTCACCGCCTATACGGTGCGGACGGCCCAGCTGCTTGATCCACATTGCGATATGCTGCTGGTCGGAGATTCGCTGGGGCAAGTGGTTTATGGCTTGCCATCCACGGTGCCGGTCACGCTCGAGATGATGGCGGCGCACGGCGCGGCGGTGGTCCGCGGCAGTTATCATGCGGTGGTGGTGATCGACATGCCGTTCGGCAGTTACGAAGCGAGTCCGGAGAAAGCATTCGAGAGTGCCGCCTATCTGCTCAAGCAGACCGGCGCGGCAGCCGTGAAGCTGGAAGGCGGAACTGCGATGGCGCCAACCGTCAAATTCTTGTCCGAGCGCGGCATCCCCGTGATGGGGCATGTCGGGTTGACGCCACAGGCGGTCAACACGCTGGGCGGGTACGGCGCGCGCGGGCGCAGCAAGGCGGAGGCGGCGAAGATCGTCGCCGACGCGGTTGCCATTGCCGACGCCGGGGCCTTCGCGATCGTCATAGAAGGCGTGGTCGAGCCGATCGCGATCGAGATCACCCGTGTCGTCAGCTGTCCTACGATCGGTATCGGCGCCTCTGCGCAGTGTGACGGGCAAGTGCTGGTGGCGGAGGATATGCTCGGCCTGTTCGAACGCACGCCGCGTTTCGTCAAGAAGTTCGATGATCTGGCAGGCCGCATTTCCGCCGCTGTCGCGACCTATGCAGACGATGTCCGCGCGCGCGCCTTTCCCGGAGCTGAGCAAATTTACGCGCCAAAGGACTGACCCGACCGGTTTTTTTGAACGCTTTTGTTTGGCGCGGTGCGGCGCTAAGGTCCGCGTCTTCCATGCCCTTTCCCGACGGAGTTTCCCTTGGCTGTCCCGCCGAATACCGATGCTGCATTCCTGCGCGAAGTCGATGAGGAGCTGCGTCGCGATCAGCTTGCCAAGGCCTGGCGCAGCTATGGGAAGGTGGCGATCGTTGCGGTCGTGCTTGCCCTGGTCGCTTTCGGGGGATGGCTCGTCTGGCGTTCGCAGCAGCTGACCTCTGCCGGCGAACAGGGCGAGACGCTTTCCACGGCCTACGAAGATGTCCTTGGCGCGCATCCCGAGGCTGCGCAGGAAAAGCTGACCAAGCTCGCAGGATCGAACATCGAGGGGTACCGCGCGCTCGCGTTGATGAGCCAAGCCGACATCCTGTTGCAGAAAAACGATCTGCGTGGCGCGGCGACCAAATTCTCGCAAGTCGCGACCGATGCGTCGGTCGGCCAGCCGTTTCGCGATCTCGCGCTGATCCGCCAGACCACTGCGGAATTCGATACGTTGAAGCCCGAAGTCGTCATCGGCCGCCTCCGCGGTATCGCGGTAAAGGGCAATCCGTGGTTTGGCAGCGCCGGTGAGCTGGTCGCGATTTCGTATTTGCGCATGAATCGACGCGATCTCGCGGGCACGCTGTTTGCGCAAATCGCGCGGGATCCGAATATGTCGGAGACCATGCGGCAACGCGCGGTTCAGATGGCGGGCGTATTGGGCGTGGATGCCGTTACCCAGGCGAAGGACCAGAAATCGCAATGAAGATGACCAACCGTTTTCTGATCGTTGCTGTCGGCGCCGTGGCGCTGAGCAGCTGCGCCACGTTCAAGGGCAAGAAAAAGACCCCCGTGCTGGGCCAGCGGATTTCGATCCTCGCCGGGGAAAACGACGTTCGCGCCGACAAGACGATTGCCGGCGTCGAAGTGCTTGTCCCGCCGACCGCGCCGAATGACAGCTGGGCACAGCCCGGTGGCAATGCCGCCAAGTCGATCGGCAATCTTACGCTTGGCGCCAATGTGTCGCGCGCGTGGAGCGCCGCGATTGACGGCGGCAGCAAACGACAACGGCTGGGCGCGGCGCCGGTCGTCGCCGATGGGCGGCTCTATGCAATCGATGTGAATGCCACGGTGCACGCCTTTTCGGCGACCAACGGTGCATCGGTATGGACCACCAACATCGCCACGAGCGACAAGAAATCGCAGAGCGCGCGTTTCGGCGGCGGCGTCAGCTTCGACGATGGCAAGGTGTTCGCCACGGACGGGTTGGGCGATGTCGTGGCACTCGACGCGGCCACCGGCAAGGTGGCGTGGCGTGCAAAGCCGGGTGCGCCGCTGCGCGGTGCGCCAACGGTTGCGAATGGCGAAGTCTATATTCTGAGCCAGGACAACCAGCTCTATGCTCTGTCGCAGGCCGATGGCAGCGTGCAATGGACTCAGTCGGGATCGATCGAGACCCAAGGCGTGTTCGGCGTTGCAGCGCCTGCGGTGAGCCAGGGGACGGTCGTCGCCGGTTTCTCGTCGGGGGAGCTCAATGCCTATCGGTACGAGAACGGCCGGACATTGTGGCAGGATGCGCTGTCGCGTTCGACCATCTCGACCTCGGTCTCCTCGCTCGCCGACATCGATGCCGATCCGGTCATCGACCGCGGCATCGTGTTCGCGGTCGGGCAGGGCGGGCGCATGGTCGCACTCGAAATCGTGTCGGGCCAGCGACTGTGGGAACAGAATTTCGCCGGCATCTCAACGCCCTGGGTCGCGGGCGAATGGGTGTTCATCGTGACCGACGATGCGCGGCTCGTCTGCCTGGCGCGCGCAACCGGCAAGGTGCGGTGGATCAGCCAGCTTCGCCGCTACAAGAGCGAGAAGACCAAGAAGGACGGCACGATCAAGGATTCGAAGAAGTCCAATCCGGTCACGTGGTATGGCCCGGTCCTGGCGGGAGGTCGCTTGGTGCTGACAAATTCGGAAGGCCAGATCGCTTCCGCCTCGGTCGATACCGGCAAGGTTACCAGCGTGATCGATGCGAAGACGGCGTTTACCTTGCCCCCGATCGTGGCGAATTCGACGCTGTATGTGCTCGATCAAAAGGGTCACATCACCGCATATAAATGATCGCACCCAAGGCGGGGTGACGAAAGCGTGCGTTTCCCTTAAGGGGGCGCATGTCCAGTCTCCCCGTGGTCGCAATTATCGGCCGGCCGAACGTCGGCAAATCCACCCTTTTCAACCGTCTCGTCGGCAAAAAACTCGCGCTCGTCGATGATCGCCCCGGCGTGACTCGTGATCGGCGCGAGGGGGCAGCGACGTTGGTCGGCCTCGATTTTCGCGTGATCGATACCGCGGGCTATGAGGATCAGGACGCGGCCTCGCTGCCCGGCCGGATGCGCCAGCAGACCGAGGCTGCCGTCGCGCAAGCCGATGTTGCACTGTTCATGATCGATTCGCGGGTCGGCCTCGTCCCGCTTGATGAAGAGATCGCGCGCTGGCTGCGGGGATCGACCACGCCGGTCATCCTGGTCGCCAATAAGGCCGAAGGAAAGGCCGGGGCCGACGGCATCCTCGAATCGCTGTCGCTCGGCTTTGGCGATCCGGTCGAATTGTCCGCCGAACATGGCGAGGGTCTGGTCGAACTGTTCGACGCGCTGCTGCCCTATATCGAGCCGGAAAAGGATGCCGACGGCGAGGACATCCCCAATGCCGATGTCGATGAGGAATATAGCCCCGACGCGCCGCTGAAGCTCGCGATCATCGGGCGGCCGAATGCGGGAAAATCGACGCTGATCAACCGCATTCTCGGCGAGGAGCGGCTGATCACCGGGCCGGAGGCGGGCATCACTCGGGATTCGATCGCGGTCGACTGGATCTGGCACGATCCCGAGCGGGAGCCCGGCGAGGATGCGCGCAAGGTTCGGCTGATCGACACTGCCGGCATGCGCAAGCGTGCCAACGTCCAGGACAAGCTCGAAAAGCTGTCGGTCGCCGACGCGCTTCACGCGATCGATTTCGCCGAAGTCGTCGTGCTGTTGCTCGATGCGACGCGCGGGCTCGAATCGCAGGATTTGCGAATCGCCGATGCGGCGCTGCAGGAGGGCCGCGCGCTGATCGTCGCGATCAACAAATGGGATGTCGCGGAGAACGGCTCAAGTCTGTTCAACGGGATCAAGGCTGCGCTCGAGGAAGGGCTGAGCCAGATCAAGGGCATGCCGGTGCTGACGGTGTCGGGTGCTACGGGGAAGGGCATCGACATGCTGCTGAAGGTCGCGTTCGAGACGCGCGACGCCTGGTCGCGCCGCGTCGGCACTGGCGAACTCAACCGCTGGTTCGAAAAGGCGGTCGAAGCCAACCCGCCGCCCGCACCCGGCGGCAAGCGCATCAAGCTGCGCTATCTGACGCAGGCCAAAACGCGGCCGCCGGGCTTCGTTCTGTTCGGAACGCGGGTCGATCAATTGCCGACGAGCTACCAGCGTTATCTCATCAACGGCATCCGCCGCGATCTGGGATTCGGCGCGGTGCCGGTGCGGCTAACGCTGCGCGCGCCGAAGAATCCGTTCGACCGGTAGCTGGAGGTCCGGACCGGTCCGACTTAACCGCGCATTACAGAGACCTATCGGTTTTCCGAGGATGATGTTTATTGCGCGCGTCAACCCCTCGTTTACTTGAGCGCGGTACACTCGTCTCATACTTTCGGGCGATGTCGCTCGAAACGGGAGATGTCCGTGTCGCTCGACGCTAGAGACTTGATCGACTGGAACGTCTTTACGCGCGCCCGCGCCGAACTCGGGGCGGGCTTCGTCCGCATTCTCGGCTACTTCCGCGAAGATGGCGTGAAGTCGGTCGCCGCGATCGAAGCAGCGATGCGCGCGCAGAACGCGGCAGGCATGGTCATCCCGGCGCACACCTTAAAAGGTGAAGCGCGCCAGTTCGGTGCCGAACCGCTCGGCTTACTCGCCGAACGGATCGAGACGATCGCGCGCGATTGTGTCGAGAACCGCGATACACCGGAGGAGGCATTGGCCGATATCGTGGCGCTGCGGCCGGTGTTCGACAAAACGCTGTCGATGCTGGAGCGCGAATCGAACCCGTTGGTGGAACGTCGCCCCGCGTTCGGGCGTCGCGTGAACTGACTCTTAGGTCCGCAAGCGCTCGATCGCCTGCGCCAGGGCAACGTACAATTTGCCCATGTCCGACGACAGGATCGTCACGCCGAGCGGCGAGCCGTCGCGCTGCGACAGGATCTGGCGCAGCATCGCTTCGAAATCGTGAATGTAGCGATTGACCTGATCGCGGAACGCCGGGTCGTCTTCATGCAGACGGGCGATCTCGCGTGCGTCGCTTGCATCGAGCAAACGCACTGCGCGCCGGGTGAAAACGCCGCGGTCGCCCTTTAAATAGGCCGACCATGCACTGTCGGAGACATCGCTGGAGAAGGCCTTGGCGATATCGATCGATGCAGAATTGAGCGATTCGATCAGCAGTGACACGCGCCGTGCGAGCGTATCCTGATCGGCATTTTCGCGCTCAACCCGCGCTTCCTCGAGCCGCGATTCGACGATCGCGGTCGAATCGGCGATGGCTTGCATCTGTCGCGTCAGGCGTTCGGACGCACGTGCCGCGGCATCGGCTGCGGCATCGGCGGCGGCACCGATGCCGGCAATTTCCTGCTTTACCGCGCTGGCGACGGCGCGCTCGACCGCGGCGGCGCTTTGCTGTTCCAGCGCGAGCGCCGCTTCGGGGATGACCGTCGCCAGGGTTTCGCGCGCACGCTCGGCGGCGGCGCTGGCGGTGTCGCGGACGCGCAGCAGCGCCTCGACAAGGCGCGGGGCCGCTTCTTCGGCAAAGCGATGCGTGCGGTCGATCGTTTCCTCGACCATTTCGCCGAGCGCGTCGGCCTTCACCTTGCCATCGCTCAACGTGTCGAGCAGCGTCGCGGCGAGCGTGCCGACGGTGTCGCGCTGGCTGGCGACTACTTCGGCAATCGCCTCAATCGCGTCATGCGTGCTTTCTGCCGCCGTCACCAGCGCGAGCAATTCTGGCCGCGCCGCGCCGACGATCTTGCGACTCGACGCGATCCGGTCGTCGAGGCGGTTGAGCGCCTCGGGCAGGGTCTCGTCGATCTCGCGCGCGGCCGAATCGAGCGCCAGCAGGAGCCGGTCGGTGGTGCCGATCGCGGTCGTCGCCATCATGTCACCGGTCTTGAGCGCCTCGGTCATCGCATCGGCCGAGCCGCCAAGCGCACTGATCGACGCGGCGAGCGCTTGCGACCGCTCCACGCCCTGTACGTGCAGCGTGTCGAACGAGCCGCTGACGCGCGCGATGCCCGAATCAATTTCGCTAACAATCGTCTCGCTGGCGTCACGCTGTTCGGCGAGGCGGACCGCAACACGCTCGATCAGCGTTTCGATCTCGGCAATCCGCGCGGCCAGCCCCTCGGCGCTGTCGCGCGCTGCACTATCCAGCGCAGCCTGGTGGGTACCGATCATCGCGAGCATGGCGTCGCCCTGCGCGGCGATGCCCTTGCGGGCTTCATCGACGGCGTCGGCGGTGCGGCCGAGCAAGCCATCGACCGCGTTCGACATGTCGCCGGTGACCTGTTCGAGCCGCGCCCCGGCGGTCTCGCTGGTCGCTTCCATCCGCGTGATGTGCGCCGCGAGCTTCTGCGCAGCGCCGTTCGCCACGGCATCGGCTTCGCGCCCACGTTCGGACAGCGCGGTGAGTTGCGCGTCGAGCGCAGCGGCATGTTCGCTCGCGGTTACCCCGGTGGTCTTTAGCAGCTGCGCGAGCGAGTCGGTTTCGCCATGCGCGCGCGGCAGCAGCGCGAGCAGCACTTGCAGGCGGGTGTGCGCGGCGTCGGCCGCGGCGGCGAGTGTTGCGGCATGCGCGTCTGCCGTGGCGACGTGTTCGGCCAAGCCAGACCCGACCGTCGCAAGGCGTAGGACTGCGCCGTCGCCCATTGCCATCAGCGCCGTCGTCTGCTCGGCAAGATTGAGGCGATTGGTTTCGATGCTGTTCGACAAGGCGGCGACCGTGCGTTCAAGGCTTGCGGCCTCTGCACGCATGGCCTGCGCGGTGCGGCCGAAGCGCTTGGCCTCGGCGCTGCTGGTGCGCAGCGCGAGCAGCAACAGGATTCCGATCAAGGCGGGCGGCACGCACAAAGCCGCGATGAAGCTGGCGAGCGCAGGAGGCGCGAGCGTCGTTAGGCTGTCGCGACACAGCCACAGCATTCCGCCGACCCAGCCCAGCGCGATCAGCGTACCGATCGCCGCAAGCCACGTGCCGGTGCGGCGGTGGGCAGGCGCATCATCATCGGCAAGCTCGGTCAGATCGATCGGTTCCTCGTACAGCGGTCCGTAATCCGACGCGGCAGCCGCCTCCGGCAAAACCCCGCTCGCCCGCGGCTCGCTGGCTGGCGCGGCGCCGTGCGGCCGCAAGTCTATGATACGCGAACCCCCGTTCATCCCTTCGTTTACCACGAAAGCCGCGCACGCAAAGCGAATTACGAAACTGAACTTTAAGGCCTTTGCTCCTATAGCGTCGCCATGGCCTATGATCCCGGTGCAATCGATGCGACTTTGGCGGCGGCAGTCGGTGACGAACCCGCGCTGATCGCGGAGTTGCGCGAGGCGTTTCTCGACAGCGTCAAACGCGGTCTTGCGGTGCTCGAAGCCGCCGAGGGTGACGAAGCGTGGCGCGCCGCAGCATTCCGGCTGCGCGGCCTTGCCGCCAGTTTCGGCGCGATCCGGCTGATGGCGATCGCCACCGAAGCCGCCGAAAGCGAAGCGCATGATGCCGGGCTGATCCGTCGGCTGCGCCGCGCGGTCGAACGGCTTTAAGCCCGAACGGGCTTTGCCTTAGGGGAACTTACACCCTAACAGCCCAGCGATGCTGGCTGGACTGATTTTTGCGACCGAAGATGCCGATGACCGCGCAGGCGTGCTTGCCGCGACGCTGCCGTTCGGTGGGCTGACTCTGATCGAGTTCCAGGCGCGCTTGCTCGCATCGGCCGGTGCGACCCAGATCGTGCTGGTGGTGGCGCGGATGACGCCCGAACTGCTCGGCGCGATCAGCCGGATCGGGCGGCGCGGTGTCGCGGTTGACGCCGTACGGACGGCGATCGAAGCGGTCGAGAAATTGCATCCGCTGGCGCGCGTCCTGGTCGTGGCGGACGGCGTGGTGACGACTGGCGATGTCGTCCAGTCGCTCGCCGCCGCCGGGCAGGATACGCTGCTGGTGACCGACCAAGACGATGCGCATTACGAACGCGTCGGGGCCAATGCCGCCTGGGCCGGGCTCGCCTTACTCGACGGCAAGCGTATTGCCGAAGTTGCCGCGATGCCGCGCGATTATGATTTTCAATCGACGCTGTTGCGGACCGCGGCGCAAGCGGGGGCCGATCAGGTGCGGCTCGATTCGCATATGGCCCCCGGGCACGGCATCGAACGCAGCGCGGTGGCGCTGGCGCAGCGCGGCAACGGCACGGTCGCGGCGCTGGTTGCGCGGCCGCTACGCTGGGCCGACCGATTTCTGTTCGCGCCGCTAATGCGATTCGCGCTGCCGCCGTTGATGACACGCGGCGTTCCGACGATTGCGCCGCTTGCCGCTGCGGTGGCGCTGGCGGTCTCCGCGGTGGTGACGATCGGCTCGGGCCATCCGGCGATCGGCATGGCGGTGGCGTGCGTCGCGCTGCTTGGCGCGAAGATCGCCGCCGCGCTGGCTTGGGTGCGCGACGAGGCACCGTTGGTGCGCGCAACCGCGTTTGCCGCGCCGGGCATCGCCGCGTGCTCGGCGCTATCGATCGGCTATGGTGCGGATCGGCCGGCTGGACTGATCCTCGCCGCTGCGCTGTTAATCGCCGCCGCCTTGCTGGAGCGCGCGGCCCCGATCGAGCATCAGCGCCGGCTGTGGGCGAGCCCGCTCGCCTATCCGGTGGTGATGCTGCCGTTGCTGATCGTGGGCGAGCCGCTGGTCGCGCTAGCAATTGCCGGGCTCTACGCCGCCGTGACGCTGGCCGCGGCAATTGAGGCGTTTCGCGAAAAGCCTTAGTCTCGCCTTAACGACAACGCCCTAGATACGAGCACATGTCGATTGAACGTCGCGACATGGATGATGGGACTCGTTGGAGTGCCACCGCGCTGCTCGCCCGTGCAGCGATAGCGGACGTGCGCGCCGACGAGCGGCTGCGCGGCGCGATTGATGACTTCTTTCTCGACGAGGATGCGCGGCTCGACGAGCGCACGCGAATCGCGATGGCCGCGGTGCTGGGTGACCTGACCAGCGGGATCGAGGCCGCGCTGCGGCACCACGCCGCACGTTTGCTCGCCACGCGCGATGTCGGTGCGCTGGCCGAGGCGCTCGGCGCGGAGGGGCGTGGGATGCTTGATCGTCTGATCGGCGCGGGTCTGGTGCGCGATGCCGATCTGATGCGCGAACTGCTCGGGCGGGTGCGGCAGGATTTGCTCGCCGATGCCCTGCCGAGTGACGCTCCCGAAGACCCCGACCGCGCGAGCCTGCTGCCGCGCCTGGCGCAGCATGGCGACAGCGTCGTGGCGGCGAGTGCGATCGCCTTGCTGTCCGCGGAAAGCCGTCGCCGCATGCCGCCCGCGCCGGGGCAGCCTAACCCGAGCGACTTGCCCGCGGAGCTGCACCACCGGCTCGTCTGGTGGATCGCTGCGGCCTTGCGCGAACGCTTTGCCGATGCGGCGGGGGAGGCGCTTCCGGCGCTCGACCGTGCGCTCGCCGAGGCGGCGTTGCGCAGCATCGCGGCGCATGACGAGGGCGACCGGCTGGAGGCGACCGCGCTGCGCCTGGCCGCAGCACTCGATCCGCAATCCAACGAACTGCCCGGCCTGCTGGTCGAGGCGCTGGCCGATCGCCGCCTGTCGCTGTTCGTCGCGTTGCTCGCGCACGCGCTTGGCCTCGACTATGAAGATGCGCGTGAAGTCGTGCTCGATCCGGGGGCGGAGCGGCTGTGGTTGTTGCTGCGTGCGCTCGAGCTCGATCGCGAATCGATCGCGCGCATTGGCCTGGCGCTGAGCGACGCCGATCCGCGGCGCGATATCGATCGCTTTGCCGAGGGACTCGATGCGATCGTCGCGGTTGATGCACTCCAGGCGCGGCAAGCGCTTGCGCCCTTGCTGCTCCACCGCGATTATCGCGCCGCTCTGGTCGCGCTGGGACGCAAGCGATGAACGTCAATGAACCGATGCTGCCGCCGGTGCGCGGGCTGATCGACCGGGATGGCCGATTGGTCGAGGCCGATCAGCGTCTGCATGATCTGAACGCGCGGGCCGGCGGCGGGATCGGGCAACCGCTCGCCGTGCCGCAGATCGCGACGCTGGCACGGCTGGCGGGGCGGCTCGGCATTCTGGTGTCGCGCGGGATCGTGGTGGGCGATGGCGAGGGCGACCTCGAATTGTGGGTCCGCGCGCGGCCCGATCCGCGCGGCGTGCGGCTTTCCATCACCGGCTGGCGCAATCGCGCGGCGTGGCATCCGGGTGGGATCGCGGACGAGCGGGCCTCCGATTTTCTGCGCAGTGAGGCGGATTGGCTGTGGGAAACCGACAGCGCGCTGCGGATCACTTTCCTGACGATTTCGGCGGGGGCGCTGTACGGCTTCGATGCGGCGGCGATGCTGGGCCATCCGCTCACCCGGCTGTTCGTGCTGGGTGAGAGCGACGGCGGCGCATTCCCGATCCTCGGCGCGCTGGCGATGCAGCAGCGTTTTGAGGATCAGCCCGCGACGATCCGCGATACCGGGCGCGGCGTGCGGCTGGCGGCGAATGTGCGGACCGACGCGAGCGGAGCGTTCGCGGGCTTCGTCGGGGCCGCGCACATGCTCGACGATGCGCGCGTGCCGCCGGTCGAGGCCCCGCCTGCGCCCGATGCGGTTACGGCGGCCTTTGCCGCGCGGCTCGACCAGGCGCTGCGCTTGCCGCTCGACCGGATCATCGCCAATGCCGACAGCATCCACGCCCAATCCGAAGGGCCGCTGCGCCAGGATTATGCCGATTACGCCGCCGACATCGCCAGCGCCGGGCGGCATTTGATGGGGCTGGTCGACGATCTGGTCGATCTGCAGGCGATCGAGCGGCCCGATTTCGTCGTGGCGCACGAGGCGCTCGATCTGGCCGATGTCGCGCGTCGCGCGGCCGGGCTGCTGCAAGTGCGCGCGGCCGATGCGAAGGTGCGGATCGACCGGCCGTCGATCGGCGAGGTATTGCCTGCGACCGGAGAGTTCCGTCGCGCGCTGCAAGTGTTGGTCAATCTGATCGGCAATGCGGTGCGCTATTCGCCCGCCGACGGGATGGTGTGGGTCCGCGCCGAGCGCGAGGGCGATGTCGCCGCGATCATCGTCGCGGATCAGGGCAAGGGCATCGCGCTGGAGGACCAAGCGCGGATTTTCGAGAAGTTCGAACGCGTCGATCCGCGCGAGGCGGGCGGATCGGGGCTGGGGCTGTATATCGCGCGGCGGCTGGCGCGGGCGATGGGTGGGAATGTGACCGTCGACAGCGCGCCGGGGCAGGGCGCGCGGTTCGTTTTTACACTGCCGATGCGGGCGGGGTAGGGCGCGGAAAGTTAGGCTAAGGTTAGGCGTAAACGCGTTTTGTCTCGGCGCGGATTGGTGCGCGGACTGCCCGCTAAAGTCTCACGAGTCGCACTAACGTGGGCAGGTGAACACCACGTGGAATGCGCTTTTTTGGACCGGCGGCTTCCGCCCACTTGCGGACATTCACTCGGCGGGGCACCCTGCCGCTGACATGATGTTCTTGATCAGCTTGCTCGCGCTCAGCGCTGGTCAACTTCCGCCAGAAATTGGAGTCGTTGTTAGCCTCCAGAACGGACGCTGCACCTATTGGCAAAGTCCCGACGCATATTTTGAGAAAACCTCAGGCCTCCGCAAGTATTTGAAGTGGACCTACAAACAAGGGGGCCGAAGGGCGGTCATCTCGGTAAGAGCGGGAACGCCGATCAAATGTGTCGGCAACGCGAAGGCTGCGGCTGAGCAAGGGGGTTTCCCAGACGTTATCATTCGAGCATCCGCGTCGAATGATGTGCAGCCCTAGCCAGTCGTGCAGCTTTTACGCCAACCGCCTACGTCCGCTTTCCACCCACTTCCAGACAATCGCGCGCGACTCATTATCACCCCGGCCCCTCGATGAAGCTCCGGATAGGCTTGTGCACGGCGCCACCGGGCGGGGGGGGGGGTGTGCTTGGGGTTTGAGGTCAGGCCACGTGGCGAGGTGGACTCCGGCACGAGGCCGACTGACGAAGTAGGGTTTGGCCGCGCGTGTTAACGGGCGATCACTGCGTTCAAACCAGCGGTGTCAAAGAACCGGCCCGCTATGCCCGATCAGCCGCGTGTAGGACAGACGTCCGCCGCTGCGTCAGCGGCGGCGCGACCACCAGAGCAGCGCCGCCCCGACCGCCGCGATGCCCAGGCCGTAGACCACCCACACCCGCGCGGCGAGCATGAAGCTGGAGGCGGGCCACATGATGAGGCCCGACCCTTGCCCAGCAAACAGCAGGCCGAACGCGAGCAGAACCAGCCCGACGATCAGCCCGGCTGCTTTCACGAACGCGACTCGACCGAGGTGTAATCGCGCTGCGTCGGGCCGGTGTAGAGCTGGCGCGGCCGGCCGATCTTCTGCTCCGGATCGCCGATCATCTCATTCCACTGTGCGACCCAGCCGACGGTGCGGGCGAGCGCGAAGAGGGCGGTGAACATCGTCGTCGGGAAGCCGATCGCCGACAGGATAACGCCCGAATAGAAATCGACGTTGGGGAACAGCTTCTTTTCGATGAAATACGGGTCGCTTAGCGCCATTTCCTCGAGCTGGATCGCAACGTCGAACACCGGATCGGTGACGCCGAGTTCGCCGAGCACTTCGCGCACGGTCTGCTGCATCACGGTCGCGCGTGGATCGTAATTCTTGTACACGCGGTGGCCGAAGCCCATCAGGCGGAACGGATCGTTCTTGTCCTTCGCGCGCGCGATGTATTCAGGAATACGGTCGGGCGTGCCGATTTCGCGCAGCATGTTGAGCGCGGCTTCGTTCGCACCGCCATGCGCCGGGCCCCACAGGCAGGCGATGCCCGCCGCGATGCACGCAAACGGGTTGGCGCCCGACGAACCGGCGAGGCGCACGGTCGAGGTCGAGGCATTCTGTTCGTGATCGGCATGCAGGATGAAGATGCGGTCCATCGCCTTTTCGACGATCGGGTTCACCACATAGGGCTCGGCCGGAACGCCGAAGGTCATGCGCAGGAAATTGCCGGTGTAGCTCAGCGAATTGTCGGGATAGAGGAACGGCTGACCGATTGAGTATTTGTACGCCATCGCGGCGATCGTCGGCATCTTGGCGATGAGACGGTGGCTCGCGATCATGCGCTGCTGCGGATCGGTGATATCGGCGCTGTCGTGATAGAAGGCGCTGAGCGCGCCAACCACGCCGCACATGATCGCCATCGGATGCGCATCGCGACGGAAGCCGCGATAGAAAGTCGCGAGCTGTTCGTGCAGCATCGTGTGGCGGCTGATCGTGTAGCTGAACTTGTCGAGTTCGGTCTTGGTCGGCAGCTCGCCGTTGAGCAGGAGGTACGAGACTTCCATGAAGCTCGACTGTTCGGCCAATTGCCCGATCGGGTAGCCGCGGTGGAGCAGCACACCCTCATCGCCGTCAATATAGGTGATCGCGCTGTCGCAGCTTGCGGTCGAGGTGAAGCCGGGGTCGTACGTGAACATCCCGGTCTGTGCATACAGCTTGCGGATGTCGATCACGTCCGGCCCGACGCTGCCCGAAAGGACCTTGAGGTCGAGATCCTTGCCTGCGGCGTTCAGCTTGACGGGGTCGGTCATCGAAATCGTCCTTTCGTAAGTCTTTACGCGGCCATCTGGTCGGCAATGCGGCCGAGGCTCTCGTCACGCCCGAGCAAATCGAGCACATCGAAGATCCCCGGCGAGGTCTTGCGTCCGGTCAGTGCTGCGCGGAGTGGCTGCGCGACGTGACCGAGCTTGACCCCGGACGTTTCCGCGACCGACCGTACCGCCGCTTCGAGCGCCTCCGTATCCCAGCCGTCGAGCGCGTCAAGCGCCGCGTGGAGCTTTGCGAGCAATGTAGGGGATTCCCCGGACAGCAGCGGTGCGGCGTCCGGCGCGATGTCGAGCGGGCGGGTGGCGAACAGGAAGTCGGTGCCGCGCGTCAGTTCGTTGAGGTTTGCAGCACGCGGTTTGAGCGAGGCCATCGCGCGGACCAGCACGGCGCGTTGCGCATCGCTTGGCGTGAAATCGAGACGAGTCGCGACCAATTCGGCCAGCCGGGCATCCTCGGCATCGCGAATGTAGATGCCGTTGAGGTTTTCGAGCTTCTTCAGATCGAAGCGCGAGGGGGATTTGCCGACGCCGTCGAGATCGAACCACGCGATCGCCTGGGTGCGGCTGATGACTTCGTCATCGCCATGGCCCCAGCCGAGCCGGAGCAGGTAATTCTCCAGCGCCTCGGGCAACATGCCAAGCTCGTCGCGGTAGAATTCGACGCCGACCGCGCCGTGCCGCTTCGACAGCTTCGCGCCGTCCGATCCGTGGATCAGCGGGATGTGGGCATAGACCGGATCGGGCCAGCCGCCCTCGATCGCGTTCATCGCGCGGATGATGGGGAGCTGGCGGAAGGCGTTGTTGAGGTGATCGTCGCCGCGGATGACGTGGGTGACGCCCATGTCGTGATCATCGACGACGACCGCGAGCATATAGGTCGGCGTGCCATCCGACCGCAGCAGCACGAGATCGTCGAGCTCGGCGTTCTGCACGGTCACGCTGCCCTGGACGCGGTCCTCGATCGTGGTGGCACCGTCGAGCGGGGCCTTCAGGCGGACGACGGACGGCTTGTCGCCACCCTCGGCCGGGTCACGGTCGCGCCACGGGCTGCGGATGCGCAGCGGTTTCTTGGCGGCCTGCGCCTCGGCACGCATCGCGTCGAGTTCTTCGGTCGTGAGGAAGCAGCGATAGGCATGGCCGTGTGCGACCATCGCGTGCGCGACCTCGGCATGGCGCGCGGCGCGGGAGAATTGATAGACTTCGCTGTCGTCCCAATCGAGACCGAGCCAGCGCATTGACGTCAGGATCGCGTCGATCGCGGGCTGAGTCGAGCGCGCGCGATCGGTATCCTCGATCCGCAGCAGGAACTTGCCGCCATTGTGGCGGGCATAGAGCCAGTTGAACAACGCGGTGCGCGCGCCGCCGATGTGCAGAAACCCGGTCGGCGAGGGCGCGAACCGGGTTACGACCTGAGGCTGCTTGGCGGTGGTCGAAGTGGCGCCGACGGCGGAGGCCGCGGCGGGATCAGATATTGCGCTCAACCGCGCATACTCCCAGACTTACATGGATGGCCGGATCAGCCTTGAGCGCCCCTAGCACGCACCTTGCCGCGCTTCAAATCGGCGGGGGCACTTTGCGTGGGTTGGGCGCGCGGCTGGAACAGTGGCTGGAGGCGGAGCGCGATCAGCTTGCCTTGTGGTTGCCGGTCGCGCTGGGCGGCGGGATCGCATTGTGGTTCGTTTTACCTGACGCGCGGAGCTGGCAGATCGCCGGGCTGACGGCGGTTGCAGTGGCGCTAGGCGGGTTGGCGGCGGGGCGATACGGGCGCGCGGCGCGGGTGGTTGCGGTGGGCGCAACGGCAGTCGCGCTTGGGCTCGGCTTGATCTGGTGGCGGGCGGAGCATGTTGCGCAAGGCGTGCTGCATCGGCCGACGATTGCGACGTTCACGGCCCGAGTGGAGCGAATCGAGCCGCTGCCGGCGCGCGATTTGGTGCGGTTGCGGTTGGCGCCGGTGGAAGTGCTTTCGGTGCCCGAGTCTCGCGGGCCGGCGCGGCCGTTGCCAACATTGCCGCCGCGCATTCGGGTTAATCTGGCGAGCGTGGACGTTCCCGAAGGGCTGGCGCTGGGGGCAACGCTCCGGCTGTCGGCGCGGCTGATGCCACCGCCCGAACCCTCTGTGCCCGGTGCCTATAATTACGCGCGGACGGCGTGGTTCGACGGGATCGGCGCGACCGGGCGCGGGTTTGGGCCGGTCAGCGTGGTGGCCGGCGGCGGCGCGCGGGATGCCGGGCTGCGCGTGCGGCTGTCGCGGCATATTCAGGCGAGCGCGGGTGGCGGCGCTGTCGGTGGGAGTGGGGCGGGCGGAATTGCGGCCGCGCTGGCGACGGGCGATCAGGGGGGCATTCCCGCCGAGGATAATGAGGCGATGCGGCGCTCGGGCCTGGCGCATCTGCTGTCGGTCAGCGGGTTGCACATCACCGCGGCGGTGGCGGCGGTGATGCTGCTGGTGACGAGGTTGCTCGCGCTCAGCCCGTGGGTCGCTTTGCGCTGGCGGATCCCGCTGATCGCGGCGGGAGCGGGGGCGCTGGCGGCGATCGGGTACACGTGGCTCACCGGATCGGAGGTGCCGACGATCCGGTCATGCGTCGCAGCACTTTTCGTGCTGGTGGCGCTTGTGCTGGGGCGCGAGGCGCTGACGCTGCGGCTGGTCGCGGCGGGGGCGGTGATCGTGTTGTTGCTATACCCCGAGGCTTTGGCGGGGCCGAGCTTTCAGCTTTCGTTTGCGGCGGTCGCATCGATCATCGCGCTCAACGAACATCCTGTGGTGCGGCGGTGGTTCGCCCCGCGCGAGCAATCGCGGGCGGCGGCGATCGGGCGTGGGATTGTGGCGCTGTTGTTGACGGGAATCGTGGTCGAATTGGCGCTGATCCCGATCTCCTTGTTCCATTTTCACAAGGCCGGGGTGTACGGCGCGGTCGCCAATATCATCGCGATCCCGCTGACAACTTTTGTCACCATGCCGCTGGAGGCGCTGGCGTTGCTGTTCGACACAGTGGGGGCGGGAGCGCCGTTCTGGTGGCTGACGGCGCGCTCGCTCGATCTGCTGCTGTGGATCGCGCGGACGACGGCGGCAATTCCCGGAGCGGTCGCGCCGCTGCCCGCGATGCCGGGCGGGGCCTATGCGTTGATGGTGGCGGGTGGGCTGTGGATCGCTTTGTGGCGGACGCGGTGGCGGCGGCTGGGGCTGATACCGCTGGCGGCAGGGGCGATCTGGGCGCTGGCGACCCCAGCACCCGATCTGCTGGTGACAGGAGACGGGCGGCATCTCGCGATCCGTACCGATGGTGGGGATATTGCGTTGCTGCGCGACCGGGTGGGGGATTACACCGCCGATATGCTGACAGAAAATGGCGGGATAGACGGCCTGCCGATGCTGCTGTCGGACCATCCAGAGGCGCGGTGCAGCCGCGATCTGTGTTTGATGACGCGCCGTGCGGGCGGGCGCGACTGGCGTGTCGTGGCGACACGGAGTGCCTATCTGGTGCCGGTTGCCGAGTTGATCGCGGCGTGCCGGACGGCGGATATCGTGGTCAGCGAGCGGCGATTACCGCGCGGATGCACGCCACGCTGGTTGCGGCTCGACCGGCCGGTACTGGTGCGGACCGGTGGCGTGGCGATCAGCTTCGAGCGGGGCGCGGTGCGGACGGTGCGGCAGTCCGGCGATACGCATCCGTGGATCGCCGCGCCGCTGCCGCCGGAGCGGCTGCGGCGCACTTGGGGCAAGGTGAAAAATGGCGCCCGATCAGGCGGACCGGCCCGCTAACTGCACTGCCAAATTGCCCCGAAGCCCGCTGGACCGCGTTCCGATCATGCCGAACGGGTTCGAGACGGCGGCCTGCTTCAAGCCCGGCGATCGCGTCGATCGCACCGCGCAGCCGACGCCCGCCGTTCAATCGTAACGGCGCAGGATACCGGCGAGCTTGCCCTGCACGCGGACCTGCGCGGGCGCGTAGCGTTGCGGATCGTAAGCGCGGTTGGCGGGGTCGAGCCGGATCATCGCGCCCTCACGACGGAAGAATTTGAGCGTCGCTTCGCTTTCCTCGATCAAGGCCACGACGATCTCGCCGTCGCGGGCGATTTCCTGGCGGCGGATCAGCGCGTAATCGCCGTCCAGAATCCCCGCCTCGACCATCGAATCCCCCGACACTTCGAGCGCGTAATGCTCGCCACTGCCGAGCAGGGCGGCGGGGACGGCGAGCATCGAGGCACCCTCGAACGCTTCGATCGGCACGCCGGCCGCGATGCGGCCGTGCAGCGGGATTTCGATCACGTCGTTGGCGGGTTCGGGCAGATGGCGCACGTTGCTGGGCGCTGCGGCCTCGGCTGCGACCTTGGTCGGTGCCTTGGTCCCGCGTTCGGGCATCTTGAGCACTTCGAGTGCGCGGGCCCGGTTGGGCAGGCGGCGGATGAACTGGCGTTCCTCGAGCGCGCTGATCAGGCGGTGCACGCCAGACTTGGACTTGAGGTCGAGCGCTTCCTTCATTTCCTCGAACGAGGGGGAGACCCCGGTCTCGTCGAGCCGGTCGTTGATGAAGCAGATCAACTCATGCTGCTTGCGGGTAAGCATGTCGCGGCCCTTTCGTCGGAACAGACGACGAACCTATACGGAACGAAAAATCGCGCGTCAAGCCGGGCGGGTTACGCGAGCAGGATGACTTCCACCGAGTCGCCGGGCGCAGCGGCGGGGGCGTGCGGCGCGCGGACGATGAGACAGTCGGCGCGGGCGAGCGTGCGGACCATCGAGGAGTCCTGCCGGTCCGCCGGTGCGACGCGGCCATCGTTCGTCGTGGCGCGCAGATAGTCCTGGCGGTGGTCGTTCGCGGGCAGGGCGACACCGAGGATCGCGTGGCGTGTGCCTGGCAGCGGGGTGGCGGCGGCTGCCAGATGAGCGATCAGCGGGCGAAGGAAGATCGTCGCGGTCACGAAGGCCGACACTGGGTTGCCCGGCAAGCCGAGCACGACGGTGTTGCGCAACCGTCCCGCCAGCATCGGCTTGCCCGGCCGCAGCGCGATTCGCCAGAAATCGAGATTTCCGCCCGCCGCCTGAAGCGCGGGGCGGATCAAATCGTGGTCGCCGACCGAGGCACCGCCGGTGGTGACGAGGATGTCGGCATCGACCTGTGCGAAGGTGTCGACGATCGCGTCGATCCGATCGGGCAGGATGCCGAGATCGATCACCTCGACCGGGAGATCGGCCAGCAAGGCGGCGAGCATGACGCCGTTCGATTCGGGCAGCGCATCGGCGGTGAGGGGGGCACCGGGCGCGACGAGTTCGTCGCCGCTCGCCATGATCGCAACGCGGACCCGTCGGCGCACTGGGAGTGTGCCGTGCCCGGCGATGGCGGCGAGCGCGATCCGCGCCGGGGTGAGCCGCTCGCCCGCGCCGACAAGCGTTTCGCCGGCGCTGAAATCGAGGCCCTTGCGGCGGACATTGCCGCCACGTTTCGGACCTTCGCCTGCCAAGCGGAGCGTCTCGCCATCGCGCGCTGCCTCTTCCTGGACGAGCACACTATCGGCACCCGCGGGCATTGCCGCCCCGGTGAAGATGCGGACGGACTGGTTCGCACCGAGCGTGCCATCGAAGCGACGCCCCGCCGCGCTTTCGCCGATCACCGTCAAAGGACCGGGCAGATCGTCGAAGCGGAGCGCGTAACCGTCCATCGCCGATAGATCGGTCGTCGGTTGCGTTCGCAGCGCCAGCACGTCGGCCGCCGACCAGCGCCCGGATGCTTCGCGCAGCGGCACCGTCTGGACCGCGACGGGGGTGCCGAGCGCAAACAGGCGGGTTTGGGCATCGGTGACGGAGAGGAGGGGTGGGGGCATGGCGTGCCTGTATCGTGCCAGCGGGTGCCGCGTCGAGGGGCGCGCGGTTTCGGAGCGCCGATTCTCGCGGGTTGCTGGCCCCGACGCGAGATGACCAAAAAGCCACAGTCGATGAGAATCCACCGGCCAATTCGCGCTGTCATCATAACGCCTTAAACCGCGCCTAGCGCGCGGTGACCGGCGGCATTTCACTCAGATGAAGGTCGTCCGGCAGAGTGCAGCGCAGGAGCCCGGGAGTGCCCTGCGCGCGCATCTTCATATCAATAGCTCAATCAAAAAGTGGGAAACTCTCATGTCTAAATCGCTCGCCGCCAAGTCCGCACTTCTGTTCGGCACGGCCTTCTCCGCGCTTTGGGCAAGCGCCGCCAGCGCGCAGGACGCGCCCGTCGCGACGCCTGCTGCCGCGACCGCGCAGGCCACCGATAGCGACAGCCTCGGCGACATCGTCGTCACTGCCCAGCGCCGCCGCGAAAATCTGCAGTCGGTGCCGGTCTCGGTCGGCGTGCTGCAAGGCGACGATCTGCGCACCTACACGACGGGCGGCAGCGATACGCTACTCGAACTCGCCAACCGCGTGCCCGGCCTCTACGTCGAATCGACCACCGGCCGCATCTTCCCGCGCTTCTACATCCGCGGTCTCGGCAACGTCGATTTCTACCTCGGCGCATCGCAGCCGGTGTCGATCATCCAGGACGATGTCGTGCTGGAGCATGTCGTGCTCAAATCGAACCCGGTGTTCGACGTGCGCCAGATCGAAGTGCTGCGCGGGCCGCAGGGTACGCTGTTCGGCCGCAACACGACGGCGGGCATCATCAAGTTTGACACGATCCGTCCGAGCAACGCGTTCGAAGGCCGCGCGACGGCATCGTACGGCAGCTACAACACGATCAGCGTCGATGCGGGCGTCGGCGGGCCGATCGTCAAGGACGTGCTCTCGTTCCGCGTTTCGGCGCTGTACCAGCATCGCGACAATTGGATCGACAACACCTTCAACGGCGTCAGCGGTGACGGCACCGTCGGCGGCAAGAACGTGCTCGGCCGCTTCGATGAGAAGGACGTACGCGTCCAATTGATGCTGACCCCGCCGGACACCGGCTTCACCGGCATCCTGTCGGCGCATGCGCGCCATTACAGCGGCACCGCGACGCTGTTCCATCGCGGCGCGATCAAGCTCGGGTCGAACGACGTGAGCGCCGAACCGCGCGATGCCGTCGGCAATGACGAAGCGCTCAACAGCCCGCAGGCGTACAAGACGTACGGCGCATCGTTCAACGCGAAGAACGATTTCGGCGGCGTCACGCTGACCTCGATCACGGCGTATGAGACGACCTCGGGGTCGAGCCGTGGCGACACCGACGGCGGGATCGCGGCCAACTTCCCCGGCGGACGCTTCTACGGCCAGAGCCGTGGTCGCGTGATCGATCTCGATCAGCTGAGCGAGGAAGTCCGCTTGGCGAGCAATGGCAATGGTCGCTTCAAATGGCAGGTCGGCGGGATCTATTTCGAGTCGCGCGACACCACCGAATTCGCGCAGCGCGGCTTTTTCCTGCTCAACAATTCGTTTGGTACGACGCCCAACCCGAACAATTTCGTCGTCCTGCGCAACGTCAACACGTCGTACGCGGGCTTCGGCCAGGCGAGCTACGAGCTTCTGCCGAAGCTGACTCTGACCGGCGGCGTGCGCGTGACCTATGACGAGAAGACGACGCGTCTGGTCACGCCGCCGCGCAATGCTGCTGGCGTGGTGACCTTCCCGGTGACGGCGGCGACCAATGTCCGGCTCGCCGACACGCAGCCGAGTTGGGAGGGGAGCCTGCGCTATGAAGTGAACCCGGACGTCAACGTATTCGCGCGCGTCTCGCGCGGTTTCCGTGGGCCGACGATCCAGGGCCGCAACGCCGTGTTCAGCTCGGCGTTCGTGACGGCGGGTTCGGAGACGATCACGTCGTACGAGGCGGGCTTCAAGTCGAACCTGTTCGGCAACACGCTGCGCTTCAACGCGACGGGGTTCTACTACAAGGTCAAGAACATCCAGTTGAACGGCAACGATGCCAACAACAACGGCCTGTTGTTCAACGCCAATCAGGCGCAGGCTTGGGGTGGTGAAGCCGAACTGACGTGGCGTCCGGTGCGCAACCTGACGCTCGGCCTCGGCGGCAGCGTGCTGCATACGGAAGTGAACGACACGCGCGTCTATACGCCGGTGTGCAAGCTGAACGGCGTGGTCACCTGCACCGTGCTCAACCCGACGATCAATGTCGGTACGGCGACGCTGGCGCAGATCAACGGCAACGCATTGCCCAATGCGCCGAAGTATCAGTTCGACGGCAATGCCCGCTACGACCTGCCGCTCGGCAATGGCGGCAAGCTGTTCCTGGCGGGCGATGCGACGGTGCAGGGCTTCACCAGCTTCGTGCCGTATAAGACGATCGAATACACCTCCGACGGTACGTTCGAGGTTGGTTTGAAGGCGGGTTATGCCGCGCCGGACAACAAGTATGAAATCGCGGTCTATGTTCGCAATCTGACCGACGAGAAAAACCTCAAGGGCGTGCTCGATAACTACAACGCCGCCGTCTTCAACGACCCGCGCATCATCGGCGTGTCGCTGTCGGGAAAGTTCTGATTGATCCAGGATCGACTTGCGGCGCAGGTCGATCCTATTTCCTTCCCCGGCGGAGGCCGGGGCCCAGTTGCGAAACGGTGGAAGGCGAGCGGCAGCGCTCCGTTACCTCTGCCATTCCGACTGGGCCCCGGCCTTCGCCGGGGAAGCGTCGTTTTAGGGAAAGCGCAGGCGCTGCTCAGCGCGCCCAGTCGCCCGATTTGCCGCCGGTTTTGGTGAGCAACTGCACCCCGCCGATCGTCATGCCTTTGTCGATCGCCTTGGCCATGTCGTAGATCGTCAGCAGTGTGACCGAGACGGCGGTGAGTGCTTCCATCTCGACCCCGGTTTTGCCCGCCGTCGCGGCGGTGGCGGTGGCGGTGACGCCGGTTTCGTCCACCGCGAGATCGATCGCCACGCGGGTGAGCGGGAGCGGGTGGCACAAAGGAATCAACTCAGCGGTACGCTTCGCCGCCATGATCCCGGCGACGCGCGCGACAGCGAGCACGTCGCCCTTCAGCGCGGTGCCTTCGCGGATCGCGCGGGCTGCTTCTGCGCTCATCTCGATCCGACCGGTGGCTACCGCCTCGCGGCGGGTGTCGGCTTTCGCGCCGACATCGACCATGTGCGCGGCACCGGTGGCGTCGAGGTGGGTGAGGTCGCTCACCCCACCAGCACTCGCGTTGCCGCCTCGACATCGGGCGCGCGCATCAGTGCTTCGCCGATCAGGAAGCATTTGATGTCATGTTCGGCCATCGCATCGAGATCGGCGCGCGTCATCAGGCCGCTTTCGGCGACGAAGGTGCAATCCTTCGGGGCCTTGGACACCAGTTCGTAGGTTCGGGCAAAGTCGACCGTGAAGGTGCGCAGGTCGCGGTTGTTGACGCCGATCAGCCGCGATTTGAGCTTCATCGCGCGGTCCATTTCGGCCTGCGAATGCACCTCGACCAATACGTCCATGCCGCATTCCAGCGCGCTCGCCTCGATTTCGGCAAGAAGCACGTCGTCGATCGCGGCCATGATCAGCAGGATCGCATCGGCCCCGATGCTGCGCGATTCGGGGACTTGCCATGGATCGACCATGAAATCCTTGCGCAGGACCGGCAGGTCGCACGCGGCGCGCGCCGTCTCCAGATACGCATCGGCGCCTTGGAACCACGCTTCGTCGGTCAGCACCGACAAGCACGTCGCGCCGCCCGCCTGATAAGCGCGGGCATGGGCTTCGGGGTCGAAATCCTCGCGGATGATGCCCTTGGACGGGCTGGCCTTCTTCACCTCCGCGACGAGCGCGTAGCCGGTGGCGGCGCGGGCATCGAGTGCTGCACGAAAGCCACGCGGCTTAGTCTGTTCGGCGATGCGCGCGTCTAGGTCGCTAAGCGGCACGGTCGCCTTGCGGGCGGCGACTTCAGCGCGCTTGGTTTCGAGGATGCGGTTGAGAATGTCGGTCATGAATAAGCGATCCAGCGATCGAGCAGGGTGTTGGCGGCAGTGTTGTCGATCGCGTCGGCCGCCATGGCGGCACCATCGACAAGGTCGTGCGTCCGGCCCGCGACGACGAGCGCGGCGGCAGCGTTGAGCAACACCGCGTCCCGATAGGCACCGCGCTCGCCCTGGAGCAAGCGGCGGAGTGCCGCGGCATTGTGCGCGGGATCGCCGCCGCGGATCGCGCTGAGCGGATGGCGCGGGAGCCCGGCGTCCTCGGGCGTGATGTTGGCGGGCAGCGTAACTTGCCCGACGCCGATCGCAACGCTGGGGCCCGCGCTCGACAGTTCGTCCAAGCCTTCCTCGCCCGAGACGACCAGCGCCGCCTCGGTGCCGAGCTGTTCGAGGGCGGCGGCATAGGTGGTGGCGTAATCGGGGCGGGCGATGCCGATCAACTGGCGCGTGACGCCGGCGGGATTGGCGAGCGGACCCATCAGGTTGAAGATCGTGCGAATGCCCAGCTTCTGGCGGATCGGGGTGATGCGCTTCATCGCCGGGTGATGATTGGCGGCGAAGAGGAAGGCGATGCCGATATCGCGCAGGCTCGCTTCGGCATTCTGTCCGGCGCGGTGCATGTCGAGGCCGAGTGCCTCAAGCGTATCGGCGGCACCGGCCTTGGACGAGGCGGCGCGGTTGCCGTGCTTCGCGACGGGGACGCCGGTGCTGGCAACGACGATCGACACGGCGGTCGATACGTTGAGCGTGTGGTGCCCGTCACCGCCGGTGCCGCACACATCGATTGCGCCCGCTGGGGCGTCGATCGGGATGAGGCGGCTGCGCATCGCGCGCGCGGCCTCGGCGATTTCGATACTGGTCTCGCCGCGTTCGGTCAGGCCGATCAGGAAGGTGGCGATCTCCTCCTCCGACGTGCGTGCATCGAGCAGGTCCGCGAACGCCTGCGCCGCGGTTTCGCGCGACAGCGGGGAGGATGGATCGGGGAGGCGGGTGAGCGTGGTCAAATTCCCCTCCCGCTTGCGGGAGGGGTTAGGGGAGGGGATGTCGGGCGTTGCGGTTTTAACAGGCCCTCCCCCAGCCCCTCCCGCAAGCGGGAGGGGAGTTCGACGCCCGCCGCCGCGAGGAAATTGGCGAGCAGCGCGTGGCCATGTTCGGTGGCGATGCTCTCGGGGTGGAATTGCACGCCGTGGATCGGCAGCGTCGCATGGCGTATGCCCATCACCGAGCCGTCATCGGCACGTGCGTTGACGATCAGGTCGGCCGGCAGATCCTCGACGATCAGCGAGTGATAGCGGGTCGCGGTGAAGGGTGAGGGAAGGCCGGCGAACACGCCGGTACCGTCGTGCGTGACCGGCGAGGTCTTGCCGTGCATCAGCCCGCCGCGCACGACTGACCCGCCGAAATGCTGACCGATCGCCTGATGGCCTAGGCACACGCCGAGCAACGGACGCCCGGCGGCCGCGCACGCCGCGACCAGATCGAGCGAAACGCCCGCCTCGGTCGGCGTTTTGGGGCCGGGTGAAATCAGGAACCCCTGCGCATTGCTGGCCAGCGCCTCCGCCGCGGTGAGCGCATCGTTGCGTACCACCTTCACCTCGGCGCCCAATTCCATCAGATAATGGACCAGGTTCCAGGTGAAGCTGTCGTAATTGTCGATCACGAGTATCATATCGGGGCCGCTACCGCGTTTGCGGGGGCGCGACAATGATCGTGATCGGGTCCGTTCAGGCTGGATCAAGCTTAGATCGCGGACGTTGGTACACCTCTAGGAGATTCTCATGCTGCGCACCCTGACCGTCGCCTTGCTGCTCGTCGCGATTCCGGGTGCGGGTATCGCGCAGACCGCCCCCCCGACCACGCCCCCTACCACGCCGCAGACCAGCACGACGACAAATGCGGCGGCGCAAGCCGAATCGGGCAAGCCGCCCCAGCGCATCCGCTCGATCATGTTGACGGGGACCGAGAAATGCCCGGCACCGACCAACCCCGACGAGGAGATCGTGGTCTGCGCACGCTCCGGTGAGCCGTATCGGATCCCCAAGGAATTGCGCGCCGACAAGCCGATACCGGTCCAGAACCAAAGCTGGGTGAACCGCACCGCGCTGGCCGATGAAGTGGGCCGCCGCGCGGGAGGGTTGCCCGATACATGCTCGCCGACCGGATCGGGCGGGCAGACCGGCTGCGCCAAGCTGCGCGCCGAACAGTTCGCCGCTGAGCGGAACGAGGCCCGGCGCGTGCAGCGTTCGATTCCTTAATCATTTCGACCGTTCGGGCCGAGCTTGTCGAAGCCCCCTCTCGTCGCACGCCCACCGAGTGCTTTTGGAGACGTGCCCTCCGACAGGCTCACGGCGAACGGGGTGGGGAGTCCTTGTGCGCTCCGATGCCCGTGAGTTCGTTTACTGGCCGAAGCCGACCGTGGCCGCCCGTGCGATCGCTTCGCGCGCGGCGGCGAGCAAAGCGCCCGCCTTGGCCTCGCATTCGCGCTGTTCATAATCCGGGTTCGAATCGGCGACGATCCCGGCGCCTGCCTGCACATGCATGACGCCGTCCTTCACAATCGCGGTGCGCAGGACGATGCACGAATCCATCGATCCGTCGGGCGAGAAATAGCCGACGCCGCCCGCGTACGGCCCGCGCACGGCGTTTTCGAGCTCGGCGATGATTTCGCACGCACGCACCTTTGGCGCGCCACTGACGGTGCCCGCCGGAAAACCGGCAAAAAGGGCGTCGAGCGCGTCGTGCTCGGGGCTTAGCCGGCCGACGACGTTCGAGACGATGTGCATGACATGGCTGTACAATTCGGTGGTGTAGCTCGCGGTCACGGTAACGCTGCCCGATTCCGCCACCCGCCCGACATCGTTGCGACCAAGATCGAGCAGCATCAAATGCTCGGCGCGTTCCTTGGGATCGGCGAGCAGGCTAATGCGGTTCGCTTCATCCTCCGCCGCCGTCTTGCCGCGTGGGCGCGTGCCCGCGATCGGGCGGATCGTCACCTCGCCGTCGCGGACGCGGACGAGGATTTCGGGGCTCGATCCGGTCAGCGCGAAGCCGGGCAAATCCAGATGATAGAGGAACGGCGAAGGGTTGATGCGGCGGAGCGCGCGGTAGAGCTCGAACGGCGGCAGCGTGAAGGGCGCGGTAAAGCGCTGCGACAGCACGACCTGAAAGATGTCGCCCGCGACGATATAGTCCTTCGCCGCCGCGACCATCTCGGCATAGCGGCCCGGGGGCAGCGTGGGTTGCAGCGCAATCTCTCCGCCAGCCTCGGCGCGGACCGGAGTGGGCAGCGGCGCGGTGGCAAGGCGCGCGGCGGTCGCATCGATCCGGTCGAGCGCCTCGGCGACAATGGCTTCAGGAGAACGCGTCGCATCGGGCCACACCGGGGCAACCAAAAACAGCGCATCGGCGAGCCGGTCGAAGATCAGGATCACCGTCGGCCGCACGAACATCATGTCGGGCAGGCCGAGCGCGCTCGTCTCGGGGCGCGGCAGGCGTTCGACCAGGCCGATCGTCTCATAGCCGAAATAGCCGACCAGACAGGCAAGCGCGCGGGGCAGCTCGGGCGGCACGTCCATCCGGCAGGATGCGACCAGCGTGCGCAACGCGTCGAGCGTCGGTTCGGCGCAGGGCGCGAAAGCGTCGCGGTCGGTCAGCCAGTGCGGGTTGATCGCGGCGCTATTGCCCTCGGCGCGGAAGACGAGGTCGGGCGCAAGGCCGATCAGGCTGTGACGCCCGCGTGTCTCCCCGCCCTCGACCGATTCGAGCAGGAAATCGCCACGCCCCGGTTCGATCAGCTTCAGCGCGGCGGCGACCGGGGTTTCGGTGTCGGCGACCTGGCGCTGCCACAGCAAGGCCGGGCGCCCGGCCGCGAGCGCCGTCAGTGCCGCCGATCGACCGGCGCGATCAGGGCTGATCGGTCGCACTCGCGCCGCCGAGCAGGTCGGCCTTCAACTTGGCGATCGCGGCGGCATTGCGCGTGACCCCGATCGCGTTCTGGACCGCCTTGCCGAATTCGGCGGCGTATTCGCGACCGATCACCTTGCCGATGTCGGCACGGGTTCCGGCGATGACGGTTTTGTTGCCGCGCGCATCGCCCGGCACGATCGTATCGAGATGGATGATGTAGAAACCTGCCTTTTCGGGCGCTTCCAGCATCTTGGTAGTGCCCTGCGCCATCGCGAACAGCATTGCGAGCGGCGGCGGGACGGCGCGCGGGTTGGACAGCAATTGCGCGCGCGGCCCCGCGATCGGACGGGCCGCAGGCAGCTTCAGGCCCGTGGCACCAAGCGCCTGGGGAAGCGGCGTGCCCTTGTTGGCGGCGGCCACGACGGTGGCGGCGAACTGACGTGCGGCGCGCTGCGACCGGTCGATGATGAAATCGCGCGCAACGATCTCACGGATTTGCGCCAGTGGGCGTGGAGCGGCGGCGATGATCTTGTCGAGCTGCGCCAGCGCGAAGCTGCCATCGGTGCCGAGCGGGATGGTCTGGGCTTCGTCGCCGGCTTGCGCCGCAAAGCCCGCAGCGACGATCTGCGCGAGTGCCGGATCGGGCTGGGTGGTCGGCGCATCGGGGTCAGCGCCCGTTGCGAGCAAGGCGGGGGTGCGGAGCGCGGTGAGCTTGTTCTTCGCGACGATGCCGTCGAAATGATCGCGCGCCAAGCTGTCGTCGAAGCTCGCGCGGAGCGTGCTGAGCACCGTCCCGGTCTTTTGCTTGAGCAAGTCGGCCTTGAGTTCCGGCGTTGCCTCGGCGAGCGTCTTGGCGGCCTGGGTGCGCTGCTTTTCGACCTTCAGCACGACGAAGCCGAGCGGCCCGCGCAAGGGCCCGACGACATCGCCGACCTTGCCAGCAAAGGCGGCGTTGGCGAGCTCGACCGAGCTTTGCTTGACGTAGGCATCCTTCTGCACGTCGGTCGCGGTGACGGGCTCAAGCCCCGCGGCACGCGCGGCCGCTTCGATCGGGGTACCACCGCGCACCTTGGCAGCAAGTGCGGTTGCCGCGGCCTGATCGGCGACGACGACTTGCACGATCGTGCGCAGATCGGCGGGCGCGTATTTTGCGGACTGTGCCTTATAGGCGGCGGCGATCTCGGCCTCGGTCGGCGTGATCTGCGCCACGACCGGAGCGGGATTGACCAGCGCATAGCGCAGGATGCGCCGTTCTGGCACGCGGTAGCGTGCGACGTTGCGGGTATAATACGGAGTCAGTTCGGCGTCGGTCGGCGCGGCGCCGGCGGGGACGGCCTGGGTCGGGATGAAGCCGATCACGCCGCGACGCTGCTCCAGCAACAAGCTCGAATAGGGCAAGGCGAGCTGCTCGGGCACTTGCGCGGCGCGGACGGTGGGGACGATCAGGTGGCGCGTGACGATCTGATCGGTCACGTCCTCGCGGACTTGCGCGTCGGTCTGGCCGATCTGCTGCAGCGCCGCTTCATATTTCTTCGGATCGAACTTGCCGTCTATGCCGGCCAAGCTTGGCTGGCTGGCGATGATGCCGTCGACCGACTTCTTGCTGATGACCATGCCCTGCTGTTTGGCATAGGCGCGGAAGGCGGCCGAATCGATCATCCGCTCGACCGTCGCCTCGAACCCGCCGCCCGCGATGAAACCGGCCATGTCGAGCTGCGGGTTCTGCTGCCGATATTGATCGACATCGCGCTGCGCCGCCGCGCGCAGCTCGGCAATTGTGATCTTCGTCTTGCCGACGGTGACGGCGACATCGCCCTTGGCCGCGCCGCCAGCGCCGCCCAACGAACCCGCATTGTCGCTAAGCACGAAGAGCAGCCCCATCAACGCGACGAAACCGAGCGCAACGGCAGCCCCGATCGGATTGGTGATGAAGCGGCGAATGAAACTGATCATGGTCGGATAGGGCCGATCTTTTGAAAGCGTGTTGCGCGCCGCTTTAGGGGGGAGGCGTGGCGGCTTCAAGCTTGCGTGCGCGCGCCGCTGCGTTATCGCATCCGCAAACACGACCGTGAAGGGTGAGGGATGACACGACGCAAGCTGGTGGCGGGCAATTGGAAGATGAACGGCGACCGCGCGGCGCTGACCGAACTGGTCGCGATCGCGGCGGCGGGGGCGAGCACGGATGTCGACGTGGCGATTGCGGTTCCCGCCACGCTGATCGCGCCTGCGGGCGAGCGCGTGCCGGGCTTCGCGATCGGGGCGGAGGATGTCCACCCGGCCGACAAGGGCGCGCATACCGGGTGCCTGTCCGCGGCGATGCTCAAGGAAGCCGGCGCGTCCTTCTCAATCGTCGGGCATAGCGAGCGCCGCGCCGACTGCCACGAAACCGACGCGCAAGTGAAGGCCAAGGCCGAGGCGCTGCACCGCCACGGAATGCGCGCGATCCTGTGCGTCGGCGAAACGCTGGCCGAGCGTGATGCGGGCCGGGCCGAGGCGGTGGTGACGGCGCAGATCGCCGGATCGCTGCCCGAGGGTGCGGCGGCGGAGTGGCTGTCGATCGCCTATGAGCCGGTCTGGGCGATCGGTACGGGGCGCACGCCGACGGTCGAGGATGTGGCGGCGATGCACGGCGCGATCCGCGCGAAGCTGCGCGCGTTGATCGGCGACGAGGCGGATGCGGTGCGGATCCTGTACGGCGGATCGGTGACGGCGGAGAATGCGGCGGACTTGCTGCACGCGGGCGATGTCGACGGCGCGCTGGTCGGCGGCGCGAGCCTGACGGCGGCGAAGTTCGTGCCGATCATCGAAGCAGCCTGAGGGCCGGGTGGCGCGGCAGCTCAAGGTGTTCGTGGTGCCCGCGGGCTTCCACGACGCCTATGTCGCGGCACCGAGCCGCAAGGCCGCGCTTGCGGCCTGGGGCAGCGAGCACGACCTGTTTGCGCGGGGGATTGCGCAGGAAGTTACCGATCCGGCGCTCACCGCCGAGCCGCTCGCGCATCCGGGCGCGGTGATCAAACGCTCGCGCGGGACGACGGCGGAGCAGATCGCCGCACTGCCCGATGCGCCGGTGCGGACGGCGGAGGACGATCCGCCGGCCACGCCTGCCAAAACCAAGCGGGGCGGGGGCAAGGCTTCACCCGAGCGGAAAGCGGAACCGAAACCCACACCGCCACCCCCGCCCAAGCCCTCGCGCGACGCGCTCGCCGCGGCGGAACAGGCGCTCGCCGATCTGGAAGATGCCTACCGCGACGCCGACGCTGCGCTTCTCGCGCGGCAACGCGCGCTTGACCGTGAACGCCGCGATCTCGAGGCAGCGCATGAGCGCGACAGCAAGGAGCGCGGCGATGCGCTGGCGGAGGAACGCGACCGCTACGACCGAGCGATTTCACGCTGGCGGAAGGAGTAGGGGAGACGTGGAATTGAATCGGAGGCTGCGGCTTCCGCCCGGTTTTTGCCGTCAGCCATCGTTTTGGTGCGACCCCAAAGCGGTAGTCTTCTGCGCCTACTCGACTTTCAAATGAGCGGCCCCAATCGCGCCGACGATCATTCCGATAGACGGAAACTCGCGCAGATCGGCAGGCAAATCCTCTGGTTTAATGAAGACAGAAGGAGATGCGACCAACTCGTAGGTGCCTAGCGCTTGAGCACGTGATCTATGCCCATCCGTCCAGTCGTACACAAAGAACCCTCGGCGGCTTAGATCGATGAATGAGCTTGGGTTCGGCACCGCAGCGACTGCAGTCGCATCGCCTACGACCGGCAAGTTGAGCAGCCTTTCCTCGATACCGACCACGTCGATACCGCTCTTTAAAACGGCGGCAGGAATCGGGCCTTCGCCCGCAGTTATCATCGCAGCCAACCGCCCGTCGGCGTCAGTGGCGAGCCAAGTGCAATCGATCTGGGTCGGATATACCATATCCGGAAGCTAGGCCGACCAAAGTCTGGTTTCAAACGAATTGGGCCCAAAGCTGACCGTCTCCTGACAACCAAAGCGGCCTTCCACCCCTACGCATCAAACCGGCGGGGGCACCAACCCGATCAGCTTCATCGCCACCGCTTGCGCGACCATCGTGATCAGCCAGTAGAGGCTGTCGCCCACGGCGCGGCGGGGCGGCGCGCTGCGATAGCTGTGGGTGATCGCGACCACCGGCAGCACGAAGCCCGCCCAGATCACCACCGCGCTGCCCACCGCCATGATCCACGGGGCGGCCTTGGGCGGGGCTAGGATCAGCGCGCCCGCCAGGATCGAGGCGAACCAGAACAAGCCGAGCGCGGCGGTGACGATTGCGCCGATCGACATTCGACCCACCGACCGATCGAACGTCACGCGATAGGCCGCACCGGTCGTCAGCCCGATCGTTGTCGCGATCAGGATGGGGAACAGGTTGAGCCAGATGTAGATCATCCCGGATACCGCCCTTTCAGCACCGCCCAGGCCGCGCGCAGGCCGAGCGCGTCGCCGCCCTTGGGCCGGCCCGGCTTCGACGCTGGTCGCCACGCGAAGGTGTCGAAATGCGCCCAGGGCGTGCCCGCATCGACGAAGCGGCGCAGGAAGAGCGCGGCGGTCACCGATCCGGCAAAGCCGCCCTCGGGCGCGTTGACCATGTCGGCGATGTCGCTGTCGAGCATCGCATCGTACCCGTCCCACAGCGGCATCCGCCACAGCGGATCGCCGACCGCGCTGCCCGCCGCGAGCAGCGCATCGGCGAGCGTGTCGTCATTGACGAAGGTTGCGGGCAGATCGGGGCCGAGCGCGACGCGCGCTGCGCCGGTCAGCGTCGCGAAATCGAGGATCAGGCCGGGGTTGCTCTCCGCCGCTTTGGTCAGCGCATCGCCGAGGACGAGCCGCCCCTCGGCATCGGTATTGGTGTTCTCGACCGTCAGCCCTTTGCGCGAGCGCAGGATGTCGCCGGGGCGGAAGGCATTGCCCGCGATGCTGTTCTCGACCGCCGGAATCAGCAGGTGCAGCCGGACGGGCAAACGTAGCCCCATCACCAGCCCGGCGAGCGCGAGCGCGTGCGCGGCACCGCCCATGTCTTTCTTCATCAGCTTCATGCTGCCGCCGGTCTTGATGTCGAGACCGCCCGAATCGAAGCATACGCCCTTGCCGATGATCGCGATGCGCGGGTTCTTGGGGTCGCCCCATTCGAGCTCGATCAGGCGCGGCTCGCGGCCCTTGGCGGCGGCTTGGCCGACGGTGTGGATCATCGGATAGCCTTGGACGAGCGCGTCGCCCTTGGTCACCGTGAGCGTCGCTGAATGCGCCTCGGCCAGCTTTTTCGCTTCCGCTTCCAGCTCGGCGGGGCCGAGATCGGCGGCAGGGATGTTGACCAGATCGCGGACTTGCGCGGTGGCGCTCGCAATCGCGACGGTCTCGACGATCCGCGCGGGTTCGCCGGTCAGCAGCACGCGCGGCCCTTGGGCGGGATCGTCGCTGCGGTAGCGGGTGAACTTGTGTTGCGCGAGGCACCAGCCGAGCATCGCGGCACCGGGCTCGCCCTCGGCCAGGCGATAGGTCCCCTCGGGCAATTGCTCGCCGAGCGACGCGATCCGCCACGGCGAGTCGACGCCTTCGTTGCACACCAGCAGCATCGCCCAATCGTCCGGGCCATCACCTGGCAGGACCGCGCGATTGCCCGCCTTGCCGGTCAGCCGGTGCGCCGCGACGGTGGTGCGGATGCGCGGCGGTTGCGCGTTCAGCCATTCCGACCAGCGATCGGGATGAACGACGTGGATGCTCCGCGCGGGCTGGCCGCGATCGGGCTGCAGCAGGCTTGCGAAATCGGTCATTGCTGGGTGGGTGCCACTAGGAATTGTTCGATCTTTCCGTTCTCGCCGGGTTCGGCATAGGTGCTGATGACAAGGGTGATGGTCGGGAATTCGACACGGTAGACGCGGTTGACGAAGCCGCCGCGCAACCGCGTCTTGCCCATCTGCGCGAAGCTGCGCGGCGTGCCGAGCGGGGCCAAGCTGGTGCGGTAATCGCCGAGCGTAGTGGCGTTGAAATAGAAGTTCGCATTCTCGGTCAGGCGGCTGCGGTCGAGCGTGCCGCCGCGCACTTGATCGAACACTTGGCGTACTTGCGCGAGCGCGGCGGTGTCGGCCGGATCGGGCGCTGCCGGCGTGAGCACGATGCCCGAGAGCTTTTGGGACAGGACCTTGAACGCTTCGTTCGACCAGCTGTTGGTCAGCACGACGATCGCGGCCTTGTCATCGGGATAGACGATGTTTTCCGAGAGGAAGCCGACTGCCTCGCCGCTATGCTCGATGAAGCGGTGGCCGCTGGCGGACCCGCTGAACACGCCGAGGCCGTAGCCGTTGGTGGTGCCATCGGCGAGCTTGACCGGCGTTTCCTGCGCCGCCCAATCCTCGGGCGTTAGCACGGTGCGATCGAGCCGCGCGACATCCCACAAGGCGAGCGATTTTGCGCTCATCGACAGCTCGCCAGCCGCGTAAAGCCAGCCGTGCGCGGCGGGCGTGACGGGGCGCACTGGTCCCAGCGCGGCGCGCCCGTAGCCTTGCGGAAAGCCCGGCCCGATCGCGAGATCCTGGTCGGACGCTTTGATGCCGAGCGGCTTGAAGATGCGCGCTTGGAGAAAATCGAGCAGCGGTTGGCCGGAGACCTTTTCGACGATCATGCCCGCGACGACATAGCCGGTGTTCGAATATTGCCACTGCGTGCCGGGGGTGAAATCGAGCGGTTTCTTCGCCCAGCGATCGACGATCTGCTGCGGTGTGACGGGTGTGGCCATCGCCTTGAAGCTGTAATCCTGCGGCCAGTAATCCTGTAGCCCTGCGGTGTGGCTGAGCAATTGGCGCAGCGTGATCGTGTCGCCACCGCTGATATCAGGGAGGTATTTTGCGACCGTATCGTCGAGGCTGAGCTTGCCGTCGCGTTGCAGCAGCAGGACGGCAGCGGCAGTGAATTGCTTCGAGATCGAGGCGATCTGATACGGGGCGTCGTCGCGCGTCGTGCCGGTTTCGGCCTGCTTGCCATACGCCTTGGCATAGACGACGCGCCCACCGCGTACGATCGCGATCGAGGCCGAGGGCACGCCCGATTTGGCGAGCGTGTCGGTGACGGTGCTGTCGACCTTCGCCGTTTCGGCGGGGCTCAAATCCTGCGCGGCGAGGGGTGCGGCGGCGACCAGCAGGATCGCGGCGAAACAGGATCGGAACGGCGTCACGGGCACTCTTTCACAGGGTCTGAGACGCCGATATGTCACCCCCGTGCCGAAAAAGGAAAGCCAGAAGTGGCTCAGGCGACGGGCGCGCCGTACAAATCGTGCTCGTCGGCGTCCTCGATCTCGACGGCCACGATGTCGCCTTGCTTGAGGTGCCCGGCATCGCGCAGGAAGACTTCCCCGTCGATCTCTGGCGCATCGGCCTTGGAGCGGCCGGTCGCGCCGCCCTCTTCATCGACTGCGTCGATGATCACGTCGAGCGTGCGGCCGATCTTGGCCTGGAGCTTCTCCGCCGAAATGCGTGCGGTCAGTTCCATCAACCGGGCGTAGCGCTCTTCCTTGATGTCCTCGGGTACGTGATTGGGCAAGTCGTTGGCGGCGGCACCCTCGACCGGTTCGAAGCGGAACGCCCCGACGCGGTCGAGCTGCGCTTCCTCGAGCCAGTCCATTAAATAGGCGAAATCGTCCTCGGTCTCGCCGGGGAAGCCGACGACGAAGGTCGATCGGATCGCGATGTCGGGCGCGATCGTCCGCCAGTTCTTGATGCGCTCAAGCACCTTGGTTTCGTTCGCCGGGCGCTTCATGAGCTTGAGCACGTTGCGGCTGGCGTGCTGGAACGGGATGTCGAGATAGGGGAGCACCAGCCCCTCGGCCATCAGCGGAATGACGTGATCGACGTGCGGGTAGGGGTACACGTAATGCAGTCGCACCCACGCGCCGAGCTTGCCCAGTTCGCGCGACAGATCGGTCATGTGCGCGCGGACCTCTTCGCCGTGCCACATCCGCGGCTGGTGACGGATGTCGACGCCGTACGCGGACGTGTCCTGGCTGATCACCAGCAATTCCTTGGTGCCGGCTTCGATCAGCTTTTCGGCTTCGCGCAGGATCGCATCTGGGCGGCGGCTGACGAGATCGCCGCGAAGGCTCGGGATGATGCAGAAGGAGCAGCGGTGGTTGCAGCCTTCGCTGATCTTCAAATAGCTGTAGTGGCGCGGGGTGAGCTTCAGGCCGCTGTCGGGCACCAAGTTGAGGAACGCGCTCGGCGGCATCGGCGCCGCTTCGTGAACCGCACCCACGACTTCTTCGTACTGATGCGCGCCGGTGACCGCGAGGACGTTCGGGAATTTGGCGCGGATCATCTCCGCTTCCTTGCCCATGCAGCCGGTGACGATGACGCGGCCATTCTCGGCGATCGCCTCGCCGATTGCTTCGAGGCTTTCCTCCTTGGCCGAATCGAGAAAGCCGCAGGTGTTGACGAGCACGACGTCGGCGCCGGCATAATCGGGCGACATCTGATAGCCGTCGCTGCGCAGCTTGGTCAGGATGCGTTCGCTGTCGACCAGGTTCTTGGGACAGCCGAGCGAAACCATGCCGATTTTCGGCGGGGTGGGGAGGAGTGTTGCCATGGGAGGGGCGGCATGTAGCGATTGTGCAGGTAATTTGCCAGCCACCCGCGATCCGCTCGCCCGAACCCGATCATCCGTTCGCCCTGAGCTTGTCGAAGGGCTGTCTTTCTCTCTACCGTGGGCGGGAAGGGCAGAGCTTCGACAAGCTCAGCCCGAACGGAGGTTTGGTGCTCTACGACCTGATACCGCATCCGCAATTTTCCGCGCCCGATCTCGTGATTTCGGTCGAAGCAGCGAGAACCGTCGAGGGTACGTTCGTCATTCGTTACTTGGTTAGCGGCGATACGGACAGAATCCTGATTCCCCAACCTGTCCGATATGCGTCCCGGCATCCCGATCTATGGCAACACACCTGCTTTGAGGCCTTCGTCTCGGCGGGGGAGGGTGCGGACTATCTCGAATTCAATTTCGCTCCCTCGACGGCGTGGGATGCCTTCAAATTCTCGTCCTATCGCGTTTCGGGCGGCTCCTTCCCTTTTCCCACTCCGCACTTTGATGTCGAGCGACCGGAAGGACGCCTTGAGGTTACAGTTGCACTCGACATGACGGAGACGCCCGAGGCTGATGCGAGTGCTACGTGCCACTTAAACCTCTCCGCCGTGATCGAAGAACGCGACGGCACCAAATCCTATTGGGCGCTAGCCCACGCCCCCGGGCCGCCGGATTTCCACAACCGGGATTGCTTTATCGCGACCCTCCCGGCACCTGAGCGGCCATGAACTTCGGTATCGATCGCCTGCTCGCCGACCCTGCGCTCCGCAAGCCGCTGGAGGGGAAGCGTGTCGCGTTGCTCGCGCATCCAGCCTCCGTGACGGCTGACCTGACGCACAGCATCGACGCGCTGGTCGCGGCGGGCATCAACATCACCGCCGCGTTCGGGCCGCAGCACGGGATGCGCGGCGATTTGCAGGACAATATGATGGAGTCGCCCGACTTCACCGATCCGACCTACGGCTTCCCGGTGTTCAGCCTCTACGGCGAGGTGCGGCGACCGACCGGGCAATCGATGGGGACGTTCGACGTCGTGCTGGTCGATCTGCAGGATCTCGGCACACGCATCTACACCTTCATCACCACGCTACGGTATATGCTCGAGGCGTGCGCAGAGCATAAGAAAGCGCTGTGGGTGCTTGACCGGCCCAATCCGGTCGGGCGGCCGATCGAAGGCCTTACGCTACGCCCCGGCTGGGAGAGTTTCGTCGGCGCCGGGCCGATGCCGATGCGGCACGGGATGACGCTGGGCGAGCTGGGCCATTGGTTCATCGCCGAGCTCGGCCTCGACGTCGATTATCGTGTGATCGAAATGGAGGGGTGGGAGCCCGACGCCGCGCCGGGGTTCGGCTGGCCTACGGATCGCGTGTGGATCAACCCCAGCCCCAACGCCCCCAACCTCAACATGGCGCGCGCTTACCCCGGCACGGTGATGGTCGAGGGCGCGACGCTGTCCGAAGGGCGCGGCACGACGCGCCCGCTCGAACTGTTCGGCGCGCCGGATATCGATGCCAAGGCGGTGATCGCCGAGATGCGCCGCCTCGCGCCCGAGTGGCTGCACGGCTGTACGCTGCGCGACATCTGGTTCGAGCCGACCTTCCACAAGCATGTCGGCCAATTGTGCAGCGGCGTTCATATCCACGCCGAGGGGCCATCCTACGATCACGCCGCGTTCCGCCCGTGGCGGGTGCAGGCGTTGGGCTTCAAGGCGATCCGTGCGCTGTATCCGGATTATGATCTTTGGCGCGATTTTCCGTATGAATATGCGTTCGGGAAGCTCGCGATCGACGTCATCAATGGCGGCCGTGCCTTGCGCGAATGGGTGGACGACTCGCGCGCGACTCCGGGCGATCTCGATGCGCTGACGCTGACAGACGAAGCTGCTTGGGCCGAGTCGCGGCGGCCTTTCCTGCTGTATTAGACGGATTCGGCGGCGCCCTGTTCGTCTCACCGCAACGCAGCAACGACTCGCGCCTCTCACGCCAATTGATGATGGTCACGCAAGGCGCGGTATTCCATGAGGATTTCACCGATTCGTTGGCCGGGGGGCCAGTATTCGCGTACCGGAGGGATGCCGTGGAATCCGACCGTCAATTCTATATGCGGCGCGTAACCGCCGAACGTCAGGCCGCAGCGCGTGCGATCACCGAGGAAGCGCGCGAGCGTCGGATGATGCTGGTGGCGATGTACCTGCAGAAGCTGCAAGCGATTCCGGCCTGACTTCGCTCCCCTCCCTGAAAGGGAGGGGTTGGGGGTGGGTTGGCGGGCAAAGCTCGCCGCTCTACACTAACCACATGCGCCGGATTTCGAAATCCATAACGGAGAACGCAAGACGGATGCGGCGCGAGCCGACACCTGCTGAACGTGAACTTTGGAAGTTGCTCTCAAGATACAGACCGGCTTTTACAAGACAGCTTTCGATTGACGATCGCTACATCATCGATCTTGCAAATCGTGCCGCCAAGCTGGCGATAGAACTGGATGGAAGCCAACATCACGAGCAGATTCGATACGATATGGGGCGGACGGCGTATTTAGAGGCGCAGGGCTGGCGTGTCGTCAGACTTTGGAACTCCGACGTCCTATCGAACCCCGACGGCGCTGCCTCGCGCATTCTGGCGGAGACCGCCGAGTGCCTCGGCGGCACCCACCCCCAACCCCTCCCTTCCAGGGAGGGGAGGAAGCGGACACCACGCTACAAATAATCACCGCTTCCGCGTCAATTCCCGCATTGCCTCATCTAGGCCCGCCAGCGTCAGCGGGTACATTCGGTCGGTCATCAGATCGGCGATGATGCGCAGGCTTTGCGAATAGCCCCATTGTTCTTTCGGGATCGGGTTGAGCCACACCGCGGCGGGATAGGTGTTGGTCATCCGCTGCAGCCATGCCGCGCCCGATTCCTCGTTGAAATGCTCGACCGATCCGCCGGGATGTGTGATCTCATACGGGCTCATCGAGGCATCTCCGACGAACACCAGTTTGTAATCATGGCCGAATTTGTGGAGCACGTCCCACATCGGCGTGCGCTCGGCAAAGCGGCGGCGATTGTCCTTCCACACGCCTTCATACGGGCAATTGTGGAAGTAGAAGAATTCGAGATTCTTGAACTCGGTCGTCGCGGCGGAAAACAATTCCTCGCAGAGCTTGACCCACGGGTCCATCGATCCGCCGACATCCAGGAACAGCAGCAGCTTGACCGCATTGCGGCGCTCGGCGCGCATCACGACGTCGAGCCAGCCCTGCCGCGCCGTGCCGCTGATCGTCGCGTCGATGTCGAGCTCGTCGGCGGCCCCGTCGCGCGCGAATTTGCGCAAGCGCCGCAGCGCCACCTTGATGTTGCGCGTGCCCAGTTCACGCGTGTTGTCGAGATTCTTGAAGTCGCGCTGGTCCCAAACTTTCAGCGCGCGCTTGTGCGTGCTTTCGCCGCCGATGCGGACGCCTTCGGGATTGTAGCCGCTATTGCCGTAGGGCGACGTGCCGCCGGTGCCGACCCATTTGTTGCCGCCCTGGTGGCGCTTTTCTTGTTCCTCGAGCCGCTGCTTGAGCGTCTCCATGATCTCGTCCCACGATCCGAGCGACTTGATCTGCTCCATTTCCTCAGGGGTTAGGTATTTCTCGGCGACGGCCTTCAGCCAATCGGCAGGGATTTCGGCGGCAGTCTGGCCGAAGGTGGTGGCGATGCCCTTGAAGACCTTGGCGAAAACCTGGTCGAAGCGATCGAGCAGGCCCTCGTCCTTCACGTACACGGCGCGCGACAGGTAATAGAATTCCTCGGGCGTGCGGTCGATCACCTCGGCGTCGAGCGCTTCGAGCAGCAACAGGTGCTCCTTGAGGCTGGCGGGGATTCCGGCGCTGCGGAGCTCGTCAAGGAAGTTCAGGAACATGGGCACTTCTCATTCCCCTCCCGCTTGCGGGAGGGGTTAGGGGAGGGCCTGTTGATAGGCCGATGTTTCGAACATGCCCTCCCCCAACCCCTCCCACAAGTGGGAGGGGAGATTTCACCGATACGCGTCGATCAACGCCCCGACATAATCGGGGTCGCGGCTGGTGAGTTCGGGGGCGGGGCGGGCCGCAGCACCGTGCGCAAGCGCCTTGCCATAGATGAAGCCATAGGTCGGATAGACGGTGCTGCCGAGCCCCTCCATGTCGCGATACCACACCTTCACTTCGCTCCAGTCGTTATCGGGCGACACGTCGGTTAGCGTCACGTCCTGCTCGGCATGGCCCCGCTCGCCATTCTGGCGCGACCAATTGGCGTGGGTGACCATGACGACACGGCGGTCGACCACGCGGCTGATGACCGCGACATGGCCGAGCGGCAGACGGGCGGTGCGGGCGAACACGATGACCGATCCGGAGCGGGGCGTCTCACCGCGTTGATACACGCCGGCGGCCTTGTCCCACCATGTCCACGCATCGCCGTAGATTTGAATGCCCGAGGCGGCGCGCGCGAAGGGCACGCATTGCCCGACATAATCGAGCAGCGATGTGGCGCGTGCCGGGGCCGACACGGCGGCGACCGCACAAACGCTAGCTAAGATAATCCCGAACCGCATTAGGCACCCCTGACAGGTACCCCCCGAAGCTTTGGTAGCGGGAAATGGTTTACGGCGTGGTTACCGAGAATCGTCCGAAAGGATGGCGGCAAGGGGCACGTCGTGGCAAAGCCACGCCGTCGGTCGGTGCCTTGGCACCGCCGGCCGGCCCGGCCGCTTTGCGCCGCGGGCTAGCTGCGCTAGCCCTTGGTTCGCCGGGCCATAAACGCCAACCGTTCGAACAGCATCACATCCTGCTCATTCTTCAACAGCGCCCCATGCAAAGGCGGGATCGCCTTGGTCGGATCGCGATTTTGCAGCACGTCGAGCGGCATGTCCTCGTGCAGCAGCAGCTTGAGCCAGTCGAGCAACTCCGAGGTCGAGGGCTTCTTCTTCAGGCCGGGCACGTCGCGCACGTCGTAGAAAATGTCCATCGCGCGGTTGACCAGGATCTTCTGGATGCCGGGGAAGTGGACGTCGACGATCGCCTGCATCGTCTCGCGATCGGGGAATTTGATATAGTGGAAGAAGCAGCGACGCAGGAAGGCGTCGGGCAGTTCCTTCTCGTTGTTCGACGTGATGATGACGATCGGGCGCTCGACCGCGCGGATCGTTTCCTTGGTTTCGTAAACGTGGAATTCCATCCGATCGAGTTCCTGCAACAGATCGTTGGGGAATTCGATGTCGGCCTTGTCGATCTCGTCGATCAGCAGGACAGGTGGCTTGTCGCGCGTGAACGCCTCCCACAATTTGCCGCGGCGGATGTAATTGCCGATGTCATGAACGCGCTCGTCGCCAAGCTGACCGTCGCGCAGGCGCGCGACCGCATCATATTCGTACAGGCCCTGCTGCGCCTTGGTCGTGGATTTGATGTTCCACTCGATCAATTCGGCATCGAGCGCCTTGGCGATTTCATAGGCCAGGACGGTTTTGCCGGTGCCAGGTTCGCCCTTGACCAGCAACGGGCGGCGAAGCGTGACGGCAGCATTGACCGCGACCTTCAGGTCATCGGTAGCTACATAGCCTTGCGTGCCTTCGAACCGTTTCATCGCATCCGTCCCGTTCTTTTGAATAGCGGGTACGGCGGTAGCGGGAAATACGCCGCTTGTGCAAGCAGGCTAGAGCGCGTCGCGCGCGATGGCGCGGGCCTCGATCAGGTCGCACAGGCCGCGATGTTGCGCGAAGATCTGCTGCGCGCCGAACGCCATGGCGCGACGCACCGGTGCCGCGGGACCGACTGCGGTTGCGATCTGCGCGACCGCAATTTCATCTGGCAGTTGCGAGGTCACGATGGGGACGCCCGCACGGTGCGCCGCCGCGTCGAGGATCCGGTGGAAGGCATGCCAGTCAATTACCAGTGCAAGCGCCGCACCGATCGAGCACCCCGCCCGATCCGAGCGGGCGAGCATGTCGAAAGCATGGCGTTGCGATGCAAAGGCCGCGTCGCTTTCGGCCTGGCCGGGGGTGGAAGGCAGCGGGCCGACCGCAGCAGTGAGGCGAGCGAGATAGGCGCGTTCGATGCCAAAGGCGGCGGTCGCATCGGTCAGCCAGGCGGTATCGAGGTCGGCGACCGGGCGGCGAGCAGCTTCCTCGAACAGATCGGTCAGGCGGCCGTGTACCGCACACAACGCGTGCACCGCATCGGCGAGATCGCGCCCTGCCACGGCAGGCAGGGTAAGGCGGCGCAGCAACGGATGATGCGCGCACCCGTCGCTTGCCGCCAGCGCCGCGATGCTACCTGCCTCAAGGGTCGGTTTAAGCTGTGTCGATGCGATCGCCATGACCCCCGTTTCGTCCTTTCCCGACCGGCGCCTCCGCGCCGGGTCTCACCCGAATGGCAAGCAGTGGAGCAAGGGATATACCGAAGCACGTAAAGACCTGGTGTAGGCGCGGTTAAGTGTACCTAAACCAGGTTCGTCGCGGGGCGGAGCGCCCGAGAAATTGGTCAGCCCGCTACCAAGACGGCCGTTACGCCGGTGATCGCGGTGCCGATCCGCAACGGGGCAAGGCCGATCCGTACCGTTACCGGATCGGCACGGTTGACGAGCAGGCCGACGTGCAGTGGGGCAGGGGTCTTGCCCGCCATCGCCTGTTCGATCGCTGCGCCGAGCGCCACGCGCGCGCCGATCTCGGCCAATGCGACGAAGCGAATCATCGTCAAAGCGTCGCGCGTCAGGCCGGTCATTGCAGCGAGCGTGGCGCTCGGGTCGACTGCATAGCCGCGCGGGTTAATCGTTACGCACGCCAGGCCGGTTGCAGCGAGCAGGGCAGCGTCGAGCGCTTGCGCGCCGGCCAGCGCCTGGGCGGCTTCGCGTTCGGGCGTGCCATCTTGCGCGAAAAGCACCACGCCCGAACCTGCCGGCTCGATCGCGAGCGACAACACGCGCCCCGCGCGCGTGGCCGACGGGATATCAAGGCTATCCCCGATTCCCGATGCCAGTACGCGGCGGATCGCATCGGTCAGGAAAGCGCGGGTCGATGGCGGTGCGATCATGTCGATTGCGGCACCCGCCGCGACCGTCGCGCCGAAATGCGCCCGCGCCGTTCGGCTAGACGCTGTGATTATGCCGTCCTGGTCGGCCATCACCGCCAAATCGCGCATGCCATCGAGTAACGCGGTCGCATCGACCCCGGCGGCGCGCGGGGGGAGGGGCGGTGTATGCGTCGCACACAGCGCATCCATCGTTTCGATCGAAGTGAGCACGAAGCGCGGACGCCCGCGGTGCAGGATGTAGAGTGGCGCACGCGCGGCACGTTCCTGCCACAGCCCGAAATGACGAACGAGGTCGGACGAAGTGACGATCTGTTCGGGGCGCGGCGCGGGAGACATCATCCCCAAAAGGATAATCGACCCCCGCACCTGCGTCACAATATCGCTCCAAATCGGAGCAATCTTGCGGAAAATGCAACCTTCGCGGCGGTGGCGCGGCGACCAGTCAGGGTACGGCGGCGGCGGGACGTGCCCGCCGCCGGGGCGCTTACTGGTCGAGGAAGCTGCGCATCTTGCGGCTGCGGCTGGGGTGCTTGAGCTTGCGCAGCGCCTTGGCTTCGATCTGACGGATGCGTTCGCGCGTCACCGAGAATTGCTGGCCGACTTCTTCGAGCGTGTGATCGGTGTTCATGCCAATGCCGAAGCGCATCCGCAGCACACGTTCCTCACGCGGGGTGAGGCTCGCCAGGACGCGGGTGACGGTTTCCTTGAGGTTCGCCTGGATCGCGGCATCCACGGGGATGATCGCGTTCTTGTCCTCGATGAAGTCGCCGAGGTGGCTGTCTTCCTCGTCGCCGATCGGCGTTTCGAGGCTGATCGGCTCCTTGGCGATTTTCATCACCTTGCGGACCTTTTCGAGCGGCATCGACAGACGCTCGGCCATTTCCTCGGGCGTGGGCTCGCGGCCCTGCTCGTGGAGGAACTGGCGGCTGGTGCGCACAAGCTTGTTGATCGTCTCGATCATGTGCACCGGAATACGGATGGTTCGCGCCTGATCGGCGATCGAGCGCGTGATCGCCTGACGAATCCACCAGGTGGCGTAGGTGCTGAACTTGTAGCCGCGGCGATACTCGAACTTGTCGACAGCCTTCATCAGGCCGATATTGCCCTCCTGGATGAGATCCAGGAACTGCAGCCCGCGGTTGGTGTATTTCTTGGCGATCGAGATGACGAGCCGCAGGTTCGCCTCGACCATTTCCTTCTTGGCAATGCGGGCTTCGCGCTCGCCCTTCTGGACCATGTTGACGATGCGGCGGAATTCGGTGAGCGCCATGCCGGTGGCTTGGCTGATCTCGCTGATTTCGACGCGGATGCGGTCGGCGGCATCGGCTTCGTTGGTGACGAAAGCGGTCCATTTCTTGTCGATCTTGGCGACCGAGGGAATGAACTGCTCGTCGAGTTCATGCCCGATATAGCGATCGAGGAAATCCTTGCGCGGCACCTTGTGGCGCTCGGCGAGGCGCAGCATCTGGCCGCCCAGCGCGGTGAGGCGCCGGTTGAAGGCATAGAGCTGATCGACCAGATATTCGATCTTGGCATTGTGGAACTGGACGCTCTCGACCTCGGCGGTGAGTTCCTCGCGCAGCTTCTGATACTTGCGCTCATCCGCCGCCGACAATTCGCCGCCCGCCGCCATTGCGTCGAGTCGTGTCTGCTGAACCTTACTGAACTTTTTGTAGAGCGCGGTGATGCTCGCGAAGCGTTCGAGCGCGATCGGCTTGAGCTGCTCTTCCATCTGCGCGAGGCTAAGGGTGTTGTCCTCTTCCTCATCATCGGACGGGCGCGGCGTGCGCCGCTCCTGCATCGAATCCTCTTCTTCCTCGGCAGGCGCCTCTTCGGGCTCTTCCTCTTCCTTGAAGCTCGGGCCGGCGGTCTTCGCGCTGATTTCCCCGCCATTTTCGGCGTCTTCATCGGTCAGCGATTCTGGCGCGGGGTCCTTCGACAGCATCGCATCGAGATCCATGATCTCGCGCAACTGCATCGTGCCTTCGTTGAGCGCGGTCGACCAATCGATAATCGCGTTGAAGGTGATCGGCGATTCGCACAGGCCGAGGATCATCGTGTCGCGGCCGGCTTCGATCCGCTTGGCGATGGCGATTTCGCCCTCGCGGCTGAGCAGTTCGACCGCGCCCATCTCGCGCAGGTACATCCGCACCGGATCGTCGGTGCGGTCGATCACTTCCTTCTTCTTTACGTCGAGCGCGGGGCCGGCATCCTCGGACGCATCGACCGGCTCGGCATCATCGTCGTCCTCGGCCTTGGCGGGCTCGTCGCCATCCTCGCCTTGCTCGTCATTTTCGACGATGTTGATGCCCATTTCGGACAAAGCCGCGCTCATGTCCTCGATCTGGTCCGACGTCATCTCGCCCTGCGGCAGCGCTTCGTTGAGCTGGTCGTAGGTGATGTACCCACGCTTCTTCGCGCGCGCGATCACCTTCTTGACCGAGGCATCGTTCAAATCGATCAGCGGCGCATCGCTACCCTCGATGGTTTCGCTTGCGTCCGCCATATCCGTCTTCGCCATTAACTGCCCTCAGTACTAAAAGCCCTGGCGTCTTCGTTCGACTGCACCAGATTTGCAAGCCGCGCACGCAAGGCCTGTTCTTCATTTACGAGCGATTGCTGTCGCTCGTATGATTCTTCCGAAAAAGATGCTTTCATCGTGTCTGTCGCTTCGGACAAAGCCGCTTCCACTTCCGGCCATGCCACAAGAACGGCGATCGCCTCATCAAGGTCCTCGCGTGCCCGTATGGGGTCGGCATCCCTTCGCGTGAACGAACACATCATTTTGTCAGCCCGCAACAGGCCTTGCGTGATTATATCAAATCCAGAGGCTGCCAATATGGTGAGAAGGCGCTCACTATCAAGCGCTTGTTCGTCCATGGCCAAATCTAGCATCGAATCTAAGAGATTTGCGTGCCGCTCATCGGTGATTCGAAGCTTGCTGAGTTCGCCTATATGCCGAACGATTTCCGAAGGGTAACGTAGCAGGCCGGCTAATACCGGCAGAGTCAACGTGCTATCGATGCCATGGGCTTGGATGTTTTTCGCACCTTGGCCAACTGGTCCGTGAGCGGGTTTCCACTGCTGCCCAGCCTTTCGGCTCCCGCGCGCTTGCGGGACGAAAGGCGCGCGCGGCTCGAACGCCTTGCGTTGCGGCCGGAACGTCTCGTCGAAACGGCGGCGGAATTCGGCCTGATATTCATGCGCGACGTTCGAGTCGGCGATGGTTTTGGCGAGATCGGCGAGCCGCGCCTTGAGGCCCGCTTTCTGTTCGGGCGTGTCGAGCGGTTCGGCGGCGAGTTCGCTCGCCCATAGCCGATCGACCAGCGGCTCGGGTTCTTTCAGCAGCGCCTCGAACGCCGCCGGGCCTTTCTGGCGCACCAGATCGTCGGGATCCTGCCCCTGCGGCAGCGTGACGAAGGCGAGGCTGCGTCCGGGCGCGAGCAGCGGCATCGCACGATGCGCGGCGCGGATTGCGGCTTTCTGCCCTGCGCTGTCGCCGTCGAGGCATAGGATCGGCACGTCGCTCAAGCGCCACATGCGCTCCAGTTGCGCCTCGGTCACCGCGGTGCCGTTGGGCGCGACCACTTCGCCGAACCCCGCCTGGGCGAGCGCAATGACGTCCATATAGCCCTCGACCACGATCAGCCGCCCGGCCTTGCGCGACGCAGGCGCGGCCTTGTCGAGATTGAAGAGCATGCGGCCCTTGTCGAAGAGCGGGGTCTCCGGCGAGTTGAGATACTTCGGCTCGCCATCCCCGATGATGCGCCCGCCGAACGCCACCGTACGCCCACGCGGATCGCGGATCGGGATCATCAAGCGGCCACGGAAGCGGTCGTAGGGCGCTTTCTCCTCGACCTGGATCAACAACCCCGCCTCGACCAGCAGGGGATCGCCATAGTCCTTCAGCGCGGTCTTGAGGCCGCTGCGCGAATCAGGCGCGAAGCCGAGGCCGAAGGCGCGCGCGGTCTCGGGCTTGATCCCGCGCTTGACGAGCACGTCGCGCGCGGTGGCACCGGTCAGGCCGTTCAACTGATCGGTGAACCATGTCGCAGCATCGGCGCACGCCTCGTGCAGGCCCTTTGCGGCTTCGGCCTTCTCGGCGGCGCGCGGGTCCATCGCGGGCAGTTCCATCCCCGCCGCCTGGGCGAGTTCCTTCACCGCATCCATGAAGGGGAGGCCGCGCTGATCGGTCATCCAGCGGATCGCATCGCCGTGCGCCGAGCAGCCGAAGCAATGGTAGAAGCCCTTGTCGTCATTGACATAGAAGCTCGGCGTCTTCTCATTATGGAACGGGCAGCACGCACGCCACTCGCGCCCGGCCTTTTGCAGCTTGGTGGTGCGGCCGATCAGCGTGGAGAGCAGCGTGCGGCTGCGCAGTTCGTCGAGGAATTGGGGGGAGAGGGTCATGGCCTTTGCGCACGCGCTACGCGGTCCCCCTCCCGCTCGCGGGAGGGGTTAGGGGAGGGCATGTCCGCGAGCACGCGGCTGATTTCAGCGACTACGCCGTCAATATTGTTGAGCACGTCGTTGTTCCAAAACCGAATCACACGATACCCTTGCTGCTCAATATAGTGCGTTCTCGCCGCGTCGTGCCGTTCCGAGTCTGCATGCTGACCGCCATCGACTTCAATCACCAACTTTGCGCCGCGCGAGACGAAATCGCAAATGAATGGCCCGATTGGAAATTGGGTGTTGAAGCGCACGCCGCCGACTTTCCGAGCACTCAGGCATGCCCACAAGCGGCGTTCGGCATCCGTCATGTTGGCCCGCAATTCGCGGGACCTGGAGGTCGGGCGCTTGCTTGCTTTGTCCAACAGGCCCTCCCCCAACCCCTCCCGCGAGCGGGAGGGCAGTTTGATAAGCGCCCTCTCGCGAAAGGGGGCGCTTTTACGAAAGCGCCGCCTTCACCGCAGCACTCGCCTTGCTCATGTCCAGCGTCGTCGCGTGGCGCGCTTTCAGCTCCGCCATCACGCGGCCCATGTCCTTCATGCCCGTCGCGCCAAGCTCCGCCTTGATCGCCTCGATCGCCGCCGCCGTTGCCGCTTCGTCCATCTGCTGCGGCAGGAATCGCTCGATCACGGCAACTTCGGCCGCTTCCTTGTCGGCGAGTTCCTGGCGGTTGCCCTTGACGAACATGTCGATCGATTCGCGGCGTTGCTTCACCATCTTCTGCAGCACTTCGACGACCAGCGTATCGTCGTCCGCAGGGGCAACGCCGTCGCGCGATTGCGGCGCGCGCGCTTCGATGTCGCGATTCTTGATCGCGCTCTGGATGAGGCGCAGCGTGGCGGTACCTTCCTTGTCGCCGCCCTTCATCGCGGTGATGAGGGCTGCCTTGATGTCGTCGCGAATCATTCTCGGTCCTTTTCGGTGGTGGGCGACGCTAGCGGGTTTATGCGATTGACGCATCCGCTCTGCGCTTCTAACCGACGGCGCTTAGCGACATCGATGAACCTGAGGAGTGCCCGCCGCAATGGCCGACGCCAAACCTGTGACCGCGCCTGCCAAAGCTCCGGAGGGTGCGACCGGCGTTTTGGTGCTCTCCACCGGCGAAGTGATTTGGGGCCGCGGCTTCGGCGCGGAGGGCGCAGCGGTCGGCGAGGTGTGCTTCCACACCGCGATGACGGGCTATCAGGAAATCATGACCGACCCGAGTTTTGCCGGGCAGATGATCACCTTCACCTTCCCGCATATCGGCAATGTCGGCGCGAACCCGGACGATCTGGAGGCGGACGATCCGCACGCGCTGGGCATGATCGTGCGCGAGGATGTGACGGGGCCGAGCAATTTCCGCAGCGTCGAGCGACTCGACGCGTGGATGGCGAAGCACGGGCGGATCGGACTGTCCGGCGTCGATACGCGTGCGTTGACGCGGAAAATCCGCGGCGGCGGCGCGCCCAACGGTGTGATCGCGCATTCGGCCTCGGGTGAGTTCGACGTGCCCGCATTGCTGGCACAGGCGCAGGCGTGGCCGGGGCTGGAAGGCATGGACCTCGCGATCGCGGTGACGACCGCGATGGATTATGGCTGGGACGGCGGCGTCTGGCGGTTGGGGTTGGGGTATGATTCTGCTGCTCCCCTCCCGCTTGCGAGTTCGGGGTCGACAGCGCCCCGCGCTGTCGAGGATGTGCCGGGGGCACATCCGACCCCGAACTGGGCTGGGGGTGGGCTCCCGACCTCCACCAGCGATACGCTTGAGACGGAGCGCGCGCCCACCCCCCAACCCCCTCCCGCAAGCGGGAAGGGGGAGCAGAAGAAGCGCCCCCACGTCGTAGCCATCGACTACGGCTCCAAACGCAACATCTTCCGCAACCTCGTGGCCGCAGGCGCAAACGTCTCGGTCGTCCCCGCGACCGCCAGCTTCGACCAGATCATCGCACTCGCCCCCGACGGCATCTTCCTGTCGAACGGCCCGGGTGACCCCGCCGCGACCGGCGTCTACGCCGTGCCGGTGATCCAGCAGCTGCTCGACACCGGCAAGCCGCTGTTCGGCATTTGCCTCGGCCACCAATTGCTCGCGCTCGCGGTCGGCGGACAAACAACCAAGATGTTCCAGGGCCATCGCGGCGCCAACCACCCGGTCAAGCGCCTCAGCGACGGCGCGGTTGAGATCACCAGCATGAACCACGGCTTCGCGGTCGAACGTGAGAGCCTGCCGGAGACGGCGCGCGAGACGCACGTGTCGCTGTTCGACGGCTCGAATGCGGGAATCGAACTGACCGATCGCCCGGCGTTCAGCGTGCAATATCACCCCGAGGCCAGCCCGGGGCCGCAGGATAGCCTGTATCTGTTCGAGCGGTTTGTGGGGATGTTGGGGGCTATGACCTGATGGCGGGGCGGCAAGAAGACCTGGAGATGAGTATACTGCTGATTCTCTACGAAGAATCGGAGCGCTGTACTGGTCGTCTTAAGGTCCGTCAGTTGTCGGCCAAAATAAGCGGTGCTGGTGAAGTTAGAGTAAGTGCCGGTCTTCAGCACCTGCAAAAACTGGGATTAGTTTCGGGTAGTTTCGACAATTTCACGGCATCTGGATTTGTCATTAGCCGCAAGGGATTGCTTTACGTAGAGCAAAATTTCGAGCGGCATGAGGATGGTGAGAACACCCAGTGGATTGAGAAGGCAGGCGCGATAGGCTTTTCTGAAGCGATCCCCCAGGAAGCTCTTAGGGCACCTAATGCACCCGGGGTTTCGCCGGCTCCATACGTCGATCAGTCACCCGTTCAGCCTATTCACATCCACAACAATTTCTCTCCGCACACGGAGCAAAAGGTGGAAGTCGCGGCACCCGTTATTCCGGATTCAAAGTCTGCTACGAAAGCTGGTTGGTTTGGTGCTTGGGGTGCTTGGGTTGGTGCACTCGTAGCGGTCGCCACCCTGCTCTGGATACTACATGAAGCTAAAGTTTTTTAGAATGGCTTGACTACCAAAAGTCATTGCGTTTGTTACAAAAAAGGCTCCTAAATGACCCTCCCCGAAGTCTCCCCCGCACGCCTCGAAGAGGAATGGGCCGCCGACAAGGACGTGCTCGCGTCGCTGCGCGAGAATGGCGATCGTACCGAGATCGTGCGCCCGGTCGATGTCAGCTTCCGCGGCGATGACGAGGCGCTCGACAAGCTCGAGGAAGAAGCCGCCGAGCTCGGCTTCGAAGTGATCGAGCGCGAGGAGGATGATGACGGCGAGGTGTGCCTGTTCCTGATGCGCGAACAGACCACCGATGATGCCGCGATCAAGGGGCTGACCAAGCTCTGCCTGCAGATCGAGCAGGCCTATGACGTGGAATATGACGGCTGGGGCTGCACAGCCGAAGATGGGGCTGAGGACGGCACTGGCGAGGACGGAACCGAATAACATGCCGAAACGCACCGACATCTCCACCATCCTCGTCATCGGCGCGGGGCCGATCGTCATCGGCCAGGCGTGCGAGTTCGATTATTCGGGCACGCAGGCGATCAAGGCGTTGAAGGAGGATGGCTATCGCATCGTCCTGGTCAATTCGAACCCGGCGACGATCATGACCGATCCCGAGCTGGCCGACGCGACCTATATCGAGCCAATCACGCCGGAGATCGTGCGCAAGATCATCGAGAAGGAGCGGCCCGACGCCGTCCTGCCGACGATGGGCGGGCAAACCGCGCTCAATACCGCGCTGGCGCTGTTCAACGATGGCACGCTGGCGGAATTCGGGGTCGAGATGATCGGGGCGGATGCCGAGGCGATCGACAAGGCCGAGGACCGGCTGAAGTTCAAGGACGCGATGACCAAGATCGGCCTCGAAAGCGCGCGCTCGGCGATCGCGCATTCGGTCGAGGAGGCGCTTGCGGGGCTGGAGAAGACCGGACTCCCGGCGATCATCCGCCCGAGCTTCACGATGGGCGGGTCGGGCGGCGGCATCGCCTATAATCGCGAGGAATTCCTGGAAATCGTGCGGCGCGGGCTCGATCTTTCGCCGACAACCGAAGTGCTGATCGAGGAATCGCTGATCGGGTGGAAGGAATATGAGATGGAAGTCGTGCGCGACCGCGCCGACAACGCCATCATCATCTGCTCGATCGAGAATGTCGATCCGATGGGCGTCCACACCGGCGATTCGATCACCGTCGCGCCCGCGCTGACGCTGACCGACAAGGAATATCAGATCATGCGCAACGCGAGCATTGCGTGCCTGCGCGAGATCGGCGTCGAGACGGGCGGATCGAACGTGCAGTTCGCGGTCAATCCGGCGGACGGGCGGCTGATCGTGATCGAGATGAACCCGCGCGTCTCGCGCTCCTCGGCGCTGGCGTCCAAGGCGACTGGCTTCCCGATCGCCAAGGTCGCCGCCAAGCTGGCGGTTGGCTATACGCTCGACGAGATCATGAACGACATTACCGGCGCGACCCCGGCGGCGTTTGAGCCGACGATCGACTACGTCGTCACCAAGATCCCGCGCTTCGCGTTCGAGAAGTTCAAGGGGTCGAGCAACGTGCTGTCGACCGCGATGAAGTCGGTCGGCGAAGTGATGGCGATCGGGCGCAACATCCACGAATCGCTGCAAAAGGCATTGCGCGGGCTGGAAACCGGGCTGTCGGGCTTCAACATGGTCGACCGGCTGGTGGGGGCTCCCCGCGCGGAAATCGAGGCGGCGCTGGCGGTGGCGACGCCCGACCGGCTGCTGGTCGCGGCGCAGGCGTTGCGCGAGGGCTTCACCGTCGCCGAGGTGCACGCGCTGGCGAAGTTCGATCCGTGGTTCATCGAACGCATCGCCGAAATCGTCGCGGCGGAGAAGGAAGTCGCGACCGACGGCCTGCCGCGCGATGCGGCGGGGATGCGGCGGCTCAAATCGATGGGCTTCAGCGACAAACGGCTCGCCTTCCTCGCGCTCAATTCCGCCAATCTGCGCGAGCGGCCGATGGCACGCGGCGGGCTGATCCACGACGTCGTCCAAGCGATGACCGGCGGCACGACCGAGGCCGAAGTGCGCGCGCTGCGCCACAAGCTTGGCGTGCGGCCGGTGTTCAAGCGGATCGACACCTGCGCGGCGGAATTCGACGCCAAGACGCCGTACATGTACTCGACCTATGAAGCCCCGAGCTTCGGCGAGCCCGAATGCGAGAGCCAGCCGACTGACCGCAAGAAGGTCGTCATCCTGGGCGGCGGGCCGAACCGGATCGGGCAGGGGATCGAGTTCGATTATTGCTGCTGCCACGCCTGCTTTGCGCTTGGGGACGCGGGCTATGAAACGATCATGGTCAATTGCAATCCGGAGACGGTGTCGACCGATTACGACACGAGCGACCGGCTCTATTTCGACCCGCTGACCGCCGAGGACGTGCTGGAAATCCTGCATGTCGAGATGTCGAACGGCACGCTCCACGGCGTGATCGTGCAGTTTGGCGGGCAGACTCCGCTCAACCTCGCGCAGGCACTGCAGGATGCGGGCATCCCGATCCTCGGCACCAGCCCCGACGCTATCGACCTGGCCGAGGACCGCGAGCGCTTCGCCGCGCTGATCAACAAGCTCGGTTTGCGCCAGCCCGCCAACGGCATCGCCCGCAGCCGTGACGAGGCGGTCGCGGTGGCCGAGCGGATCGGCTATCCGGTGCTGATGCGGCCGAGCTATGTGCTCGGCGGGCGGGCGATGGAGATCGTCGACGGTCGCCCGCAGCTCGAGGAATATATCCAGACGGCGGTGCAGGTGTCGGGCGACTCCCCCGTCCTGATCGACCAATATCTGCGCGACGCGATCGAAGTCGATGTCGATGCGATCTCGGATGGCACCGACGTGACGGTGGCGGGCGTGCTCCAGCATATCGAGGAAGCGGGCGTACATTCGGGTGACTCGGCTTGCTCGATCCCGCCCTATTCGCTGTCCGCCGAGGTCATTGCCGAGATCGAACGCCAGACCGTGGCGCTGGCCAAGGCGCTGTCGGTCGTTGGCCTGATGAACATCCAGTTCGCGGTGAAGGAGGGCCTGGTTTACCTGATCGAGGTCAACCCGCGCGCCAGCCGCACGGTGCCGTTCGTCGCCAAAGCGATCGGCGCACCCATCGCCAAGATCGCCGCGCGCGTGATGGCGGGCGAGAAGCTTGCCGACCTCCCCAAGATCGATCGGCACATCGATTATTATGCGGTCAAGGAAGCGGTCTTCCCGTTCAACAAATTTCCCGGTGTCGATCCGGTGCTCTCGCCAGAGATGAAGAGCACCGGCGAAGTGATGGGAATCGATGCCGACTTCACGCTCGCCTTCGCCAAGTCGCAATTGGGCGCTGGGACCGTACTGCCCAAAAGCGGCGCAGTGTTCGTCAGCGTGAAGGATGGCGACAAGCCGGTGATCCTGCCCGCCGTCCGCGCATTGGCGGAGCACGGATTCACGATCGTCGCGACGTCGGGAACTGCGGACTATCTGACGTCCCAGGGCGTTACCGTGGAGCGCGTCAACAAGGTCGCGCAGGGGCGGCCGCACATCGTTGACCGGATCAAGGATCGCGGGATCGATTTGATCTTCAACACGACCGAAGGCTGGCAGAGCCTGAAGGACAGCTCGCCGATCCGCGGTTCGGCGCTGTCGTTGAAGATTCCATACTTCACGACTGCGCCCGCCAGCGTCGAGGCGGCGAAGGCAATCGTCGCGCTTTCGACGCGCAGCCTTGAAGTAAAGCCGTTGCAATCCTATTATTCGCACTCGCACACCTAATCCCCCACATGAGAACAGCGTGCGGGCAGGTCCAGAACGGACCGGCCAACCGGGTGATTTTGAAGACGAAGGACGACAGGGATGGCTACCGTTGAGAAGATGCCGATGCTGCAAGAGGGCCATGATCGGCTCAATGCGGACCTGAAACGGCTGAAGGCGGAGCGGCCGACCATCGTCGACGCGATCGAGGAAGCGCGCGCGCACGGCGATCTTTCTGAAAATGCCGAATATCACGCCGCCAAGGAGCGGCAGGGCCAGATCGAAGCCTCGATCAGCGACATCGAGGATAAATTGTCGCGCGCGCAAGTGATCGACCCGACGGAATTGTCGGGCGACAAGGTCGTGTTCGGTGCGACGGTGACCTTGCTCGACGAAGACGACAAGCCGGTGAAATATCAGATCGTCGGCCAGACCGAGGCGGACGCCAAGGGCGGGCGTATCTCGTACAATTCGCCGCTCGGGCGCGCGCTAATCGGGCGCAAGCTCGAGGACGAAGTCGAAGTGACCGTACCGTCGGGTGACCGCTATTACGTTGTTTCGAAGATTGAATTTATCTAAGCGGCGGCGAGCGATTAGCGAAGCTAATCGCAAGCGAACTAGCCGCTTACGGACGGCGGCGCCAAAGCGCCGACCGACGACACGGGATTTATTCCCGTGTCAGCGCGCACGTTCGTGAGACGCCGTCTGCAAAGCCGCCGTCGGACGGGTTCGCAGATGCGACCCGCCGTCAGGCCCGGGGGCTGCGCTGACGCGCACCGGCGCCGTCGCTACGCCGACGCGCCTGCCCCCGGCGCTAGCAAATCCGGCTGCAACAGCCGGTGCAGATGGACCACCACGAACTTCATTTCGGCATCATCCACCGTGCGCTGCGCGGCGGCGCGCCATGCCTTTTCGGCGCTGGCATAGTCCGGAAAGACGCCAACGATCTCAATCGATCCGAGATCGTCGAAATCCAGAGTACGCGGATCGGACACGCGCCCGCCGAAAACGAGGTGGAGTTTGCTCATGAATTCAGGTCCCGATAGGCATGACTGTGCTCGCCCCATCTTAGGGGCGGTGATGCCTTTCGGGAACCTTTCCTAAAAAATTACGCCTGCGTTTTCGCTTTTTTGGCGCTCGGCTTCGGCTTGGCGACGGCTTCATCGCCCGATGCCGCGGTAGATTTGGTCTCGGCAGTCGGCGGTGCCTTGGCCGCGACGATTGCGGCGGCACCCGCCGTTGCCAGCGTCCGCACCACCCCGCCGAGCAGCTTGCCGACCTGATCGCGCGCCGCAGACCGGGTGAGGCCAAGCACGTCGAGCTCGGCCTTGGCGGTATCCTTCGCCGCGTCGACGGCGCCGCGCGTCGTATCGCTGATCCGCTTGCCGACCGGGGCCAGCAGCTTTGCTTCCTGCGCGCTGCGCGGCACGAACGCGCCGAGCAGAACGCCAAGGGCGATTCCGCCAGCGAGCAGTCCGACGGGATTGGCTTCGATACCCTCAGCGGTCTTTCGCGCGAGATCGCGGGCTGTGTCGGATGTTGCTTCGACCGCCTTGGTGGCGGAGCTGCGAACCTTGGCGACAGCTTGCTTGCCGCGCGCCTTGGAAGATTTCGCGTCGGTCATTTCGAAGATCCTCGTTTGGGGGAAGTAGCGGGAATGGCGCGCGGTGCCGGGCGCCGCCGTACAAGACGCGCGATGCGATGTCGCGCCAGGAAAAGGCTCAGCAGCGTCACCGCTAGCCCAACGGCCAGCGGCCTCCGCCGGGCGGTTTCGACGACGCCATTCAGTGCAATGATTCCGCGTGTTTGCAGCGTCTCCGCCATATCCTGCGCCAACGCCCGAGGCGTAGCACGGCGTTGCAGCGCGCTGATCGTTCCCGAGAGCCGCGCCCGTGCTGCCTCAGACCGCGCCTGCGCCAGCGCGAGCCGCGTGCCGATCGCGCGTCCGGTCATGGCAGCTCCTCGGTTGCGCCAAACAGCAGCTTGAAATGCCGCATGGCAAGCCAGCCCATCAACACGGACAGGAGTACAAGCGTGCCTACGACAATCGCCGTGGCCCAGCCGGGGCCGACCAACGGTGCTAAAACCATCAACACGCCGACGACGAGTGCAGTGAGGGCGACCGATGCCGTCGCAACGGCGGCAAGGAGCAACAGCACGCCGTTGCGCGCCTCGTCGATCCGCGCGACGACCTTCGCCTTCTGCAACTCGATCTCCGCACGCGCGAGATGCTCGGCATCGGCGAGGACGCGCGCAAACAGCGACGCGATGCTGTCGTCATCGCCCGTTTCGTCGCGCGCCACGTCGTCCATCACTGCCCCCTGACGCTCAGGCTCAGGATTTATCGGTGGTGTCGGCGGCCAGACCCGATTGGATCAAGCGCACCAGCACGAAGCCAATGGCGGCCGCTGTGCCGATCGCGATTGCCGGGCTCTTCTGCACGAAACCACGCGCATCGTCGATCAGATCGTCGAGTTCCTTGGCCTTCAGCCCTTCGGAAAAGCCAGCAACCTTATCGGCGGCGCCGCGCGCATACTGGCCGTATTGCTCGCCGAGCTTCTCATCGACGGTGCCAGCGGCATCGTTGATCATCTTGACGATTTCGTCCAGCGCGCCGCCCGCGCGGGCCTTGCCATCCTCGGCATAGGTCTTGGCGCGATCGACGGCTTCCTTGCCGATCTTGCTCGCGCTGTCCTTCAGCAATTGCGTGGCGGTGACGGTTGCCTTGCCCGCTTCGTCGGCTGCCGTGTGTGCGGCAGCGGAGGCCGCGTTGAGATGTTCGGTCGTGGTGGATTCGTTGGCGGATTCTGGGGTGGTAGCCATGACGAGCGCCCTTCATTGATGATCGAAAACACGTAACCGGTCAGCGCCTGTCCTAGTTCCCATCTCCCTGCGAATTGCGGGCGCGGGAGTTAACCGATAGAGGCACGCGCAAACTTCCGCCCGACAGTTAGAAGGATCGTTCCATGACCGCAATCATCGACATTCATGCCCGGACGATCCTCGACAGCCGCGGCAACCCAACGGTCGAGGTCGATGTGATGCTGGAAGACGGCAGTTTCGGCCGCGCTGCGGTCCCATCGGGCGCCTCGACCGGCGCGCATGAAGCGGTCGAAAAACGCGACGGCGACAAGAGCCGGTGGGGCGGCAAGGGCGTGCAGAGCGCGGTCGATGCGGTGAATGGCGAGATCGCCGACGCGGTTGCGGGCCTTGAGGCCGAGGATCAGCGCGAGATCGACGCGACGATGATCGAACTCGATGGAACCGAAAACAAGAGCCGCTTGGGCGCGAATGCGATCCTCGGTGTCAGCCTCGCGGTGGCGAAGGCTGCCGCCGATGCGCGCACGCTGCCGCTCTATCGCTACGTCGGCGGCGTCTCGGCGCATGTCCTGCCCGTGCCGATGATGAACATCATCAACGGCGGCGAGCATGCCGACAACCCGATCGACTTCCAGGAGTTCATGATCGTGCCGGTCGGCGCAACGTCGATCGTCGAAGCGGTCCGCTGCGGTTCGGAAATCTTCCACACCCTGAAAAAAGCACTCCACGAAAAGGGTTTGGCCACGTCGGTTGGCGACGAAGGTGGCTTTGCACCCAATATCGCCTCGACCGATCAGGCGATCGAATTCATCCTGCGCTCGATCGAAACCGCGGGCTACACGCCGGGCGACGACGTGATGCTCGCGCTTGATTGCGCGGCGACCGAATTCTACAAAAACGGCCGTTACGAGATTTCGGGCGAGGGCAAGAGCCTGTCGAGTCACGAAATGGCCGAATATCTTGCCGACCTGACTCGCCGTTACCCGATTTTTTCGATCGAGGACGGCATGGGCGAAGACGATTGGGAGGGCTGGAAGGCGCTCACCGACATGATTGGCGACAAGGTTCAGCTCGTCGGCGACGATCTGTTCGTGACCAATCCGAAGCGGCTGAAGCAGGGGATCGAGACCCGCACCGCGAACTCGCTGCTGGTGAAGGTTAACCAGATCGGTACGCTCACGGAAACGCTCGAAGCCGTTTCGATGGCGCAACGGGCGGGCTATACTGCGGTCATGTCGCACCGCTCGGGCGAGACCGAGGACTCGACGATCGCCGATTTGGCTGTCGCGACCAATTGCGGCCAGATCAAGACGGGCAGCCTCGCAAGGTCCGACCGGTTGGCCAAATACAACCAGCTCATCCGCATCGAGGAAGAGCTGGAGGGCGCTGCAGTCTATGCGGGACGCTCTGTCATCCGCGTTTAACGACCGTAAAAATACGGGCTTGATCCACGAGTCGCGATGCGCGACAGTCGCGACCGTGGTCAAGAAGCGCTCAACCCTCCGTACGATGCTCCGCCGCGCGATCGCGCCGGCGGCGTTGCTGATCGTCGCCGTTTTCTTCGGCGGCTATGCGATCTTCGGCCCGAACGGCGCGCTTGCGTATGGCGATATCGAGCGGCAATTGGCGGTCAAGCAGCGCGAGCTCGCGATGCTCGACAAAAATCGCGCGGATTTGAAAAATCGCGTTGCGCTGCTCGACCCGAAACATGCCGATCCGGACATGGTCGAGGAGTTGGCGCTCAAGAACCTCGGTGTCGTGCACAAAGACGATATGATCGTCCCGCTGACCGACACGAAATAATCGACGGTACCGGCCAAACGGGCGGTCTACCCTGCGATCCGGCGCGTCGATTCTCCCTCGAGCCGTTAAGGATTCCGGTCGGACTGGCGCGATCGGGCGCAAGGTGGCAGCGTCGCGCCATACCGAATCGAGGGAGCCGCTATGCGTTCAGTTTTGTTGGCCGGGATCGCGGCTCTTGCCTTGGCGTCCTGCGCCTCCGCCGCACCTGAACCCAAAGGGTCAATGGCGCCGCTCGTCGCGCTGCCGACGACCGACTGGAAGAGCTTTCGCGACACCTTCATCGAGGATTGGTTCAAGGTCTCGCCCGCCGATGCGGTGTATCAGGGGAAGCACGACTATGATGGTGGCCTCGGCGATTGGACGCCCGGTGGCCTGAAGCGGCAAGGCGATTTCCTGCGCGAGGCGATCGACAAGGCCAAGGCGTTCGACACCGCCAAGCTGAGCAAGGACGAGGCGTTCGAGCGCGATTATCTGGTGACGGTCGCGTCGGGGAAGTTGTTCTGGCTGGAAGACGCCGATTTCCCGCACAAGAACCCGGCCTGGTATGTGAATGCCGGGCTCGACCCCAACGTCTACATCGCGCGCAATTACGCCAATGCGCCGACGCGGATGCGCGCGATGGTAACCTTCCTGCGCAAAATTCCGGACGCGGCCGCGCAGATCAAGGCGAACCTTAAGACGCCGATGCCGCTCAGCTACATCAATTTCGGCGTTGCCGCGTTCAACGGATTCGGGGATTATTATACGGGCGACGCGAAGAAGGCGTTTGCCGAGGTGAAGAGCCCTGCCCTGCAGGACGAGTTCGATCAGGCGGCCGCTGCCGCGTCGAAGGCGATGCACGATCTTGGTGCCTATTTGGAGAGCCAGCGCCCGAATGCGACGCAGGATTTCGCGCTGGGCGCCGAGCGTTTCTCACGGATGATCAAGCAGACCGAGGGTGTCGACGTGCCGCTCGCCACGCTGGAGGCGGCGGGCAAGGCCGATCTGCTCCGCAACCAGAAGGCGCTGGCCGAGGCATGCGGGCAGTTCGCACCGGGTGCGACGATTCCGGCGTGCATGGCCAAGATGAACGCCAACAAGCCCATCAATAACGATCCGGTCGCCGAGGCGCGCAAGCAGATCCCGGAACTGCGCGCGTTCGTGCTGGCCAACGACATCGTAACGATCCCAGACCAGGAACAGGCGCTGGTCGAGGAGAGTCCGCCGTATAACCGGCAGAACAGCGCCTATATCGATCCGCCCGGGCCGTTCGAGAAGGGCATCCCTTCGGTCTATTACATCTCGCCGCCGGACCCGTCGTGGAGCAAGGCCGAGCAGGACGGCTTCATCCCGGGCAAGATGGATTTGCTGTTCACTTCCGTCCACGAAGTGATGCCGGGGCATTTCCTGCAATTCCGCCACGCCAATGCCTCACCCTCGATCTTCGGGCGGTTGTTCGTCGGGTACGCCTTTGCCGAGGGCTGGGCGCATTATGCCGAGGAAATGATGTGGGAAGCGGGGCTTCATAAGGGGGATGCTGAGACGCATGTCGGGCAGTTGTCGAACGCGTTGCTGCGCAATTGTCGCTATCTCTCGGCGATCGGGCTGCACAGTGGCACGATGACGCAGGAACAGTCTCGCGCGATGTTCGTCAAGCAATGCTATCAGGACGAAGGCAATGCCAAGCAGCAGTCGGCGCGCGGGACGTATGATCCGGCCTATCTGAATTACACGATGGGCAAATTGATGATCCGTAGACTGCGCGAGGATTGGACCGCCACGCATGGCGGACGCGCGTCGTGGAAGGCGTTTCACGACGAATTCCTGCGCTATGGCGGGCCGCCGATCCCATTGGTGCGCAAGGCGATGCTGGGTGGGGATGGGAAAGCGGTGTTCTAGCGCCACTCTTTCTGCGCCACCTCGGCCTTCGCCGGGGTGGTGGTACCCTACCGCGACTGCTTTAACGTCGGCACCGCCTCCGCCACCTCGTCGCTCGGCGGCATGCGGATCGACGGGCGCAGGCGGGCGAGGCTGCACAATCCGGCGATGAGGGCGAGCGTCGCGGCGACGAGCGGCGGGGTGGCGCCCCCGCCGAGGCCGAGCGCGAGCAAGGCCGCGACCAGTGTCGCGCCGGTGGTCTGACCGAGCAATCGGGTCGTCGACACCAGCCCGCCCGCCGCTGCGGCGCGTTCGCGCGGGGCGCTGCCGATGATCAGGCGCGCATTGGGCGGCAGGAAGGTCCCGAAGCCAGCGCCGCACAGCGCCATCCGCCAGATCACGTCGAAATGGCTGGGGTGGGCGGGCAGATTGGCGATGAGAATCAACGCGAAGATCGAGATCGCCATGCCGATCCCGCCGAGCGCCCCTGCGGGAATCTTGCTGGACAGCCAACCCGAGAGCGGCGCGACGACGATGTTGGTCAGCGGCCACGGTGCCATCAGTAGCCCCATTTCAACGGGCGTGAAGCCGAACTCGCTTTGCAGTCGGAACGGCATCGAGATGATCAGCGTCATCGAGGCGATGAAGGCGGTATAGGCCCCGATCACCGACAGCAGCAGCACCGGTTGTGCGAGCAAATCGACCGGCAGGATCGGGTCGGGCGTGTTGCGCTGACGCCGAACGAAATAGAGGCCGACCAGCGCGCCCGCGAGCACGATCGCGGCGGAGACGATCGGGCTGTCGCCATGCACGCCGCTTTCCAGCCCGCCGATCACCAGCCCGAACATCGCCGCGCACATAATCGCGCCGATCACGTCGAACGGTGTATCGCGCGGCGGCGGATCGGGCAGCGCGCGGCCGAGGATCAGCGAGCCGATCCCGAACGGCACCGCGCTGGCGAAGACCCACGGCCATGGCGCGATTCCGAGGATGAAGCCGCCGAGCGTCGGCGCAAGCGCCGCGCCCGCCGAGACGATTGCGGAATTGATTCCGAGCCCGCTGCCGAGCTGCTTGGCGGGATAGGTCGAGCGGATCAGCGCGGCCGACACACTGAGCGCCGCCGCCGCGCCGATCGCCTGCGCCGCGCGGACAATCAGCAGGAACGGCAAGCTCTTGGCGAAGAAGCACAGCAACGTCGCCACCGCGAACAGCAACTGGCCCCATTGATACAGCCGTTTGAGGCCGATGCGTTCGCCAAGGCCAGCGAAGGGCAGCAGCAGCATGACCAGCATCAATTGGTATACAGTGACGACCGAGACGACCGCCGAGCGATCTACCCCAAGCTCGCGCGCGATCGTCGGCAGCGCGATATTGGCGACGCCGCCGTCGATAATGATCAGCGCCGTGCCGAGGCACAGCGTCGCGATGGCGGCGTAGCGGCGGGGAAGGGGCAGACCGTCGGTGGGATCGGGGGTCGTCACGCGCTGCCTTTGTCGATGGGAACAAACATTGTCATCCCCGCGAACGCGGGGACCTGTCTCCTGATGTCAGGGATGGGTCCCAGCTTTCACGGGGATGGCAGCATTGGTCGGTGCGTAAGGCGTTAGGCCAGCGAAACCTCGGCTACCTTATCCTTATAGTCTTGTTTCGGGTCCACCCCGAGCAGCATCTTCACACCCGCCAGCAAGCTCGACGCGTCGATCCAGACTTGCGCGCGATCGGCATCGAGGCGGAGTAGGGTCAGGCTGGGATCATCCTTGCCGCCGGGATACCAGGCGGCGACGAAGCTGTTCCACAGCCGGTCGATGACGGCGCGGTCATTATCGATGCTGAGCGTGCCGTGAATCGTCGCGAACACGTCATTGCCCTTTGAGGCGAAGGTCGCGATCGCGCGACCGTCGGTCTTGAGTTCCGAAACCAGTTCGGTTTCCTTCGAGCCGAAGAAATAGATCGGGCCGCGATCCTCGTCACCGTCGAGCTGTGCGGTCATCGGGCGGGTATGGCCTTCGTCGACCCCGGCGAGACCGAGCATTACGGTCATGTCCGAGCGCAGGGCCTTCCAGAATTTGTGTTCGATTTCAGCTTGATTGGACATGATGCGTCTCCTTCCCTGACCGAACGGGCAAAGCCGCGCGCGGTTCCGTCAGGCCGCTTGGTCAGGCGGGCGACCAGCCTTCGGGCGCGAGCTCGAAACCGGCAAAATCGAACGCCGGTGTCACCACGCAACTGACCAGCGCCCAGCCGCGCGACGCATCGGCCGATTGCCACGCGCCCGCCGGTACGATCGCCTGCGGGGTATCGCCGGTTAGCAGATGCTCCTCCCGATCGATTCGCAACGTGAGGGGCGATCCGGCGTGCCACAGCCACAGCTCGGTCGCATCGACGCGGTGCCAGTGCGAGCGCTGGCCATCCTCGAGCAGGAACAGGATCGCCGTCGCCAACCCGCGCGGCTCCGTTGTGTCGGGCTTGCACCCGCTGGCAGGATCGGGCGCGGGCTGGCGCATCGTCTCGCGGTACCAGCCGCCCTCGGGATGCGGCGACAGGTTGAGCGAGGCGATGAGCGGGTGGGGCATGTTACAATTTGTAGCTCAGCTCGGCGCTCAACGTGCGCTGTGGAAAAGGGTGGAACAGGAAGTATTTGCGGTTGGCGACATTGTCCACGCCGACCGCCATCTGCCAGTGCGGCGTCACGCGGAAATTGGCGCGCAGATCGGCGACGACATAGCTGCCGAAGGCCTGATAGGTGAACGACACCGGGTCGCTATTGTCGATCGTGCCGTAGCTGCGGCTGGCATAGCGCGCGGCGGCGGTGAGCGAGACCGCGTCGGTCGGGCGATAGGTCGCGACGATCGTCGCCTTGCGCAGCGGCACTTGCGGCGGGCGCTTGCCGATCACGGCGGGGAGTGCGGCGTTGGCGCAGATGCGCGGATCGACCAGCGTGACGCTGCCCGACAGGTCGAAGCGCGGCAGCAGATCGCGCTCGACCACCGCCAGCTCGACGCCGCGCGTGCGGACGCGGTCGATATTCTGCACGAACGCGACGCTCGCGCCGCCCGGCAGCAGCCCGGTCTGCGAGAGCAAGGCGTCGCTGATCACCTCGTTGAACAGCGACAGACGGACATAGCGATCGCCATCCCCGCGCTGGATCGCCAGTTCCTCCGACAGCGCGCGTTCGGGCTTGAGCGTCGGGTTGGGCGACTGCTGGTTCGCGCCGACCGTGACCGATTGATAGAGTTCGGTGACGGTCGGGAAGCGATAGGCCTGACCGAACGAGAGCGAAATCTTCCAGTCGTTTGCCGGAGTCCAGGCGAGCGCCGCCTTGGGCGAGAAGCGCTTGGCCGCGCGCGATGGCTGCAGGATGGTGGGCGTGGGCAGCAAGGTCGGCGAGAAGTTCACGCCGTCATACGCCTTCCACCATTCGTAGCGGCCGCCAACCGTCAGCGTCAGCGGCTCGGCGATCGTCCAGGCATCCTGTGCCCACACCGCTTGCGTCTGGGTCTTGCCGCTGGAGGCGAGGTTGAGTGCGCCTTGCGGGCCGGCAATCCAGTCGCTGGTGGCGTAGCGATTGTTGGCGAGCGTGTAGCGGTCGCGGTGATAGCCCGCGCTGATGCGGTGGCCGCCGCCCGCGCGCCACAGCGCCTTAGCGTCGAGCGTGTACCAGCCGGTGCCGTCGAGCCGGGTGATCGTGCCCGCGCCACCGCCGGTCGCGCTGGGGAGGGCGGTGCCCGCCACGCGCTGTTCGTCGCGCCCGAAATCGTAAAGCGTGCCGATCACTTGCCAATCGATCGCGCCGCTGGTGCCGCTGAGATCGAGGCTGTGCGACCAATGCCGCTGGTCGTAGCGATAGACATTGCCCGAAAAGGCGGTCGGCGCGACGGTGTAGGCATAACCGCCGATGTTGAGCGATCCGGCATAGACCGGCCCCGCGGCGTTCTGCAGATAACTTTCGACGGTTGAATTGGTGGCGTTCAGGAACAGCCCCCCGACATAGGTGAGACGGATGTCGCGGGTGACGTCGAGTGCCAGTTTGAGCTTGGCGAAATCCTGGACCTGATGTTCGAACCCGCCCGCGCCGATCACGCGGATCGCAGCACCAGTGCGGTTGACGTCGTCATAGCCGCCGGTGGTGGCCGCACCGGCCACACTCGAGGCGGCGGGACGGTTCGCGGTGATATAGACGGTCGGCTGGCTGCTGCTGGTGACATGGCTGTAGCTCGCGAACACGGCGAGCGGGCCGAAACGGTCGCCCAGCGTCGCGCCGAAATTCGACGACGGGAGCGTGCGGCTGGTGCCATATTGTTTGAAGTCCTGCAGGCTGATGCCGGCATTCACCTCGCCCTCGAGCGTGTCGGGCGAGCGCGTAGTGATGTTGACGACCGCACCGATCGAATTGCCCGAATAGGCCGCCGAGAAGGGGCCGTAGAGCACGTCGATCCGCGCCACCTCCTGCGGCGACACCAGCCCCCAGCGCGGGGAGGCGCTGGTGTTGTTGTTGCCGATCAGCGCGGACAGGAGCGCGCCATCGGCATAGATCAGGCTACGCGCGCTGGCACCGACGCCCGATGTTCGCGTTGCGAGCGGGGCTTGCGTGTCGCCGATATGGCGTTTGCGCACGACGAGGCTCGGCAGGTATTTGAGGGTGTCCTCGATGTTAACCGCGTTAACCTGTTCTTCGATCTGGCGGGCGGTGATGCTGGCTTTGGTAGAGGGCGCTTGTTCGATTGATGTGCCCTTTTGAGCGGTGACGACGATGTCGCGCTGGTCGTCATCTTCGGCATAAGCGGCATAAGGCGCGGCGGCGGATGCCAGCAGCGCGCACGCGCGCAGTGCGGCGCGCGAGTTCGGAATCTTCATGGGAAATACTTTCGTCTGACGGGAAGGCAAAGGCGTCAGGCGAAGGCGGGCGGTCCGGTCTTGGGTGGCGGCGGGGCGGCGAGGCCGAGGCCGGGACGCGCGAAGATGTGGAGGAGGCGCGGCGCGGAGGCGCGCGCTGGTTCGCTTGCGATTGGGTAGGCATCACCGACGAGATCGATCGCAAGGCTGGCGGCGGCAAAGGCGCACAGGTGGTCGGCGGTCTTGCCGTCCTGATCGCGCTGGTCGCTGCGGTGCTGCGCGGCGAGCGCGGCGGCGGCGACCGGCGTCAGCGCTTGCGCACCAGAGCCCGAGCACAACACCAGCGCGCGCGATCCGTCGGCGCTGCTGCCCCACATGAAGCCCTGCGGCACGACCACGCGCACGGCCAGCACGCACAGCAGCAGCACGATCATCGCGGCGCGGGCCGGGAGCAGGGGGCGGAGACGCGCCATCGCGCCCCGCTACCGCCTCATCATCGGTTGCTCAAGCCCGCACCGATTGTGTGGAAACATTCCGTTTCGCAGTCGTTACTTGCTGCAACGCACCATTTTGGATATAGCGCTATCATGCAGACCGCTACAGCACCGTCCGGCCCCGTTCCCACCGTCTTCGAGGCGATCGTCCGCAAGCGTTGCTTGCGTGCCACCTATAACCGCACCGACATCACGCTCGCGCCGCACATCATCTACACGCGGCATGACGACCTCTTCGTCGATGGCGTTGTGCTGGAGCGCGACGGCAAGCCGCCCAAGGAGCTGAAGCTCGGCACGTTCAAGCTGACAGGGCTGAATGGCGTCGGGCTGACCGAGCGCGATTTCGCGGCCAACCCGCTGTTTGCGGCGAACGACCCGAAATATGGTGACGCCGCGCTGATGGCGGTCGAGGCTTAAGCCAGACGGCGACGGATCGCCGCGACGGTCAGCACCGCGACCATCGCGACCGCTGCGCCCGCCAGCATGTCCGCCAGATAATGCGTGCCCTCCACCGGGGTCGCCAGCAGCATTGCGCTGGTGAGCACCAGCACCGGCCAGCGTAGCCGCGCCATCGGCCAGGCGGCGGCGATGTAGACGACGCCGCTCGCGGTATGGAAACTGGGTACCGAGACGAGCCCGCGGAGCGCGCTGAGATCTACGATATATGGATTGCCCGCGCGCAGCAGCGGGAACAGATCGGCCTCGTACAAAGCGCTTTCGGGCAGATACGAGATCGGGCCGTGCCACAGCGTCGCGAGCGGGCCGATGGCGGGCATGAAGCGGAACAGCAGCAGCGTCACCACCGCCGCGAGCCAGAAGGTCGCGATGAAGCCGCGCGCCTCGGCCCGCCGATCCGACCAGGCGCAATAGCCGAGGATCAGCGCCGGGGTGACGAAGATGCTCTGATAGGCGGCCGTGCCGAGCAGTTGCAGCGCGCGATGCGCCGCGACCGTCTGATACCAGGCGACCCAATTGAAATGCAGCGCGGCATCGACCGATTGCAGCAGCGGATCGATCGAGCCGTTTGTGTCGGCGGCCAGTGGATAGGTTGCGGTTGCGCCGAGCAGCGAGATGCCGATGAACAGGCCGACGGATTCACTGAGATCGCGCGCAACACGCTGCGCTGCGCTGCGCGGGGTGCGGAACACCAAGCGAGTCACGCCGAACAGCAGCAGCACGCCGGCAAAGCCCCAGGTGACGGGCGAGCGCGGGTCGACCGTCATGCGCGCATCGAACAGCAGCGCGGCGACGCACATCACGCTCAGTGCAAGGCCGATGGCGATCCAATGCCCGTCGATCAGCCCGCGCTGCGCCGTGCTGCCCGGGTAAGGCGGCGCTTGGATGGCGAAGAGGGAAGTGGTCGGGATCGACACGCGCATACGCCTGAAAATGCAGACGATATCGATCGCCGACGGTTAAAGGTCCGTAGCGGACCGTTACCCACCATGCCGTGAAGATATTGTGACGTCCAGATTACATTTGGCCGATCGCATTTTTGGATGAGGCCGGGAGCGGCGCGCGGTGCGTCGCTCCCGGTTGGTCGATTAGCGGTAGCAGACCGTCACGCGACGGTGATGCCGCCACTGGACGCGGCAATTGCGACGGTTGTTCCAGCGCGACGCCCGCGATCCCAGCCATAATGGCGGCCATGATTGCGATAATCGCGGCGGTCGTCCCGCCGATCGAAACGGCGGTCGTCGCGGCGGTCATCCCCGCGATCGTAGCGCTGATCATAACCGCCGCCGCGGTAATCCTGCGCCGACGCGGCAGTAGAGGTGACGCCAAGCCCCGCGACCATAAGTCCGGCGGCGATGAGATGGGTGAACTTCATGTCTGCATCCTTCCGGCCCGGTGATCGGGCTGAGGACGGGATAGGCCTTTGAATACCGATGGTTGCTGAATGCGATCGTAGGGTGCGGTACAGGTTGGCGACGGCGGTTACAGGGCGATCCCGAAGCGCGGCGCGAGCGCGACCATCGCCGAATAAAGCGCGACGGTCAGCGCGCAGCCGATCCCGAGCGAAGGCCAGAAACCGACGCCGGCCCGTAGCAGCGCCGGGATGACCAGAAACATCGGCAGCGAGGGCAGGATGTACCAAAAGGTCGCCTGGACATGCGCCGCCATGTTGGCACTGTCGGGCTTGTCGTTCCACAGCCAGATCATGCCGAGTACCGACACGAGCGGCAGCGACGCGACCAGCGCGCCGAACCCGGGATAGCGCTTCGCCAGCGTCGAGGCGGCGGCGATGAGGATGCCGGAGAGAAGGGCTTTGAGCGCGAGGTAGAGCATGGATGGCCTATGCGCCGGTGGGGCAGGGGATGCCAGTGGCCTGGGTCGTGGCGCGGCTAAAGTCACATAGGGTCGCACCATCGCGGGGCGGCGTGGCGCGGAAGGTGAGGGGAAAGTTAGGCGTAAACGCGTGTTTCTGCGCGGCGGTCGGCAATGTCGCGCGCGGGGTTGGTGTCGGAGATGAGAAAGAGCCGTTGGGTTGCAGCATGACCGATATCGGGTGTGTAGGACAGACTTTCGCCCGGCGGGACGCGGTGCTGGATGCTAACCCCGAGGGCCGCTTTACTGGCCATGTCGTGCGTCAAGTGACGCTTGACGGTCCTGTTTGGATGGGTTAGAGACGTAAAGTGGAGATCGAAAGCATCCGTCACAAAGCGTTGCGCGCTTTCGCGGAAACTGGTCGGACAAAAGGCTTGCCTGGCAATTTGGTCGAGAGATTGCGCAATATGCTGGCCTATCTCGATGCTATCGCGGGACCGGACGAATTGAAGGTGCCGCCGAGTTTCGGCGCGCACCTTTTGACCGGCGACCGGGCAGGCATCTGGTCGCTGACGGTGACGAAGAATTGGCGGATGACGTTTCGCATCAACGCGAACGGCGCGATCGAAGACCTCGATCTGGAGGATTATCACTGATGGCGATCAAGCTTCATTCCAGTTTCGCGGTCCACCCCGGCGCGTGGTTGCGCGCCGAGATCGTCACGCCGCACGGCCTGTCGGTAACTGACGCGGCGGCGAAGCTGCACGTCACGCGGCAAGCGATGAGCAATTTGCTCGGCGGGCGGGCAGGACTGTCGGCGGAAATGGCAATCCGCTTCGAAAAGGCCTTCGGGCTGAGCGCCGATACGCTGATGCGGATGCAGGCGGCGCATGATCTGGCAGCGGCTCGGGCGCGGGCGGGGGAGATCGATGTGGAGCGGGTGGCGGCGTGCCTATGAAACATATTCGCGGGAGAGAGGTCACACAGATATCGATTGAAGACATAGAATTTGATCGAACAGGCGCGGTGGACGAGCGTTACTTGCAACTCATTAAGCAGCAATATGAGGGCACTTTAAAGATCGGTTTGACGCGCCTTAGATCTGGCGATGTTGTACCGGGATTTTATATTCGCGAAAATGGACGGAATATTCATATTTCGTCAAATCCTCCACGGGAGGTCGGCATCATGCAATCCCATATAAAATCAGGGGGTCGACCTTCGCTTGAAGTATATTGGAACAATTTTGCACCAAAAGGTGGGGGTTATGTTTGTCCAGATGCAGAGTGGTTGGAAATCTATGCTTCTTTAGGAATCGTTAAAGTTCCCGTTCGCATTTTAAGGCCTAAGAAGCTCCCGGGCGATGAAGGTTCGGTTTGGATCGAGGCTGATGGCCCCTGCGCGTCGCTCTCGCAGATTGTAAGCCCTTTAAGCGGCGACTACGCGGCTTACCGTGATGCTATTTCCGTTGACGTTGATACGGCGTTTTGTTTCTTAGAACAAGAATGTATCGCCGCCCAAAATGCCGTTAGAGATTTTCATGACGGTGACACTGAAGTTCACTACCATCAGATGGTTCATGCTGTTTTAAGGCGACACGGCCGAGCTCTAAATTCCATATCACTCTTGATAAAAGAAGGTCGCCTAGAACATGCATCGTTGGTTGCAAGATCCACCTATGAAGCGTTTCTGAACTACTGTCTTGACTGGCTTTCTCCCGAATTTTTCGGCCCCCGCATGCAATTTATGGGCATGATCGAAAATAATTCTGAATTGGGTGGCGTTGATGGGAATGTCCTACGTAATTTTAAATCCTTTCTATCGAATACGTTCGAAAAGGCACGAGCATCCAGTCTTGGAGTCAATTTTTACAAAGGATTTTATCCGACTTTGTCTCGGGTGGTGCATCAATCATATTTGTATGTAGAGCGCGAAGCGAGCGATTTTAACGACACTCCCGACGAAGCGGGCAGCGTAACCAGGCTAGTTCTCTGTATGAATGTCATTACATTCGCTCTCGTTGAACGAGTCTTAGATGATGTTGGGGCGCAGACCTAGGCTCACTCCCCCACCGTCACAAAGCTATCCATCACCCGCTTTCGCCCGGCGGTTTCGAAATCAATCTCCAGCTTGTTGCCTTCGATTTCCGCAATAAGCCCGTAGCCGAATTTCTGGTGGAAGACGCGCAGGCCGACCGACACATCCGCGCGGCCGGAATTGCCGATGCTGACGGCGGGGGCGCTGGATTCGCGGACGCGGGAGGGTTCGCGGGTGAAGGTGCGTTGGGTGTAGCTGCCGCCCGGTTTTACCGTGTCGACTCCCGCCGCGCGTTGCCAGCCGGGGCCTCTCCCGGTGCCGCGGGCAACGTCGGCGAAGGGGTCGGCGCGTTCGGACCAATTTGCGCGCCACAGGCTCTCGCCGCCGGCCATGCTCGATTCCGATTCGATATGTTCCAAGGGCAATTCGCCGACGAAGCGGCTCGGGATGCTGCTGGTCCATTGGCCGTAGATGCGGCGGTTGGCGGCGTGGAGGATGATCGCGCGGCGGCGGGCGCGGGTGATCGCGACATACGCCAAGCGGCGTTCCTCCTCGAGGCTGTTGGTGCCGCCTTCGTCGAGCGCGCGTTGCGAAGGGAACAGGCCTTCCTCCCAGCCGACGAGGAAGACCGTGTCATATTCGAGGCCCTTGGCGGCGTGGATCGTCATGATCGTGACCTTGGGTTCCTCGGCGGCGGCTTCATTGTCCATCACGAGGCTGACATGTTCGAGGAACGCGCCGAGGCTTTCATACTCCTCCATCGCGCGGACGAGTTCGGTGAGGTTTTCGAGGCGGCCTGCCGCCTCGACCGATTTCTCGGCCTGGAGGACGCCGGTGTAGCCGCTTTCGTCGAGAATGATGCGCGCGAGGTCGCCGTGCGGGATTTCGGTGACTTGCGCGCGCCATCGCGCCATGTCGATGACGAGGTTGCCGAGCGATTTGCGCGCCGCGCCGGTGAGCTCGTCGGTGTCGAGGATGCGGGCGGCGGCGGTGACGAGCGGCACGCCTTGCGCGCGGGCGAGTTGGTGGACGCGCGCGACCGCCTTGTCGCCGAGGCCGCGTTTGGGGACGTTGACGATGCGGTCGAAGGCGAGATCGTCCGACGGCTGCGCGACGACGCGGAGGTACGCCAGCGCATCGCGGATTTCGGCGCGTTCGTAGAAGCGGAAGCCGCCGACGATGCGGTAATTGATGCCGGTCGCGATGAAGCGGTCCTCGAACTCGCGCGTCTGGTGCTGCGCGCGGACCAGGATGGCGATGTCGTCGAGGCTCTTTCCGGCGCGTTGCGCGGTGTCGATTTCCTCACCGACGCGGCGCGCTTCCTCGGGACCGTCCCACACGCCGAGCACCTTGACCTTTTCGCCCGCGTCGAGCTCGGTCCACAGCTGCTTACCGAGGCGCCCCGAATTGTTGGCGATCACGCCCGATGCCGCGCCGAGGATGTGCGGGGTCGAGCGGTAATTCTGCTCGAGCCGAATGATCTTCGCGCCGGGGAAATCCTTTTCGAATTTCAGGATGTTCTCGACCTGCGCACCGCGCCAGGAATAGATCGACTGGTCATCGTCACCGACGCAGGCGATGTTCTTGCGTTCCTGCGCCAACAGCCGCAGCCAGAGATACTGGACGCTGTTGGTGTCCTGATACTCGTCGACCATGATGTATTTGAATTTGCGCTGATAGTCGGCGAGCACGTCGCGGTCGCGCTTCAGGATGACGAGCATGTGGAGCAGCAAATCGCCGAAATCGCAGGCGTTGAGCGCGATCAGGCGGGCCTGATAGGCGGCGTAGAGTTCCTGGCCGCGGCCGTTTGCGTAGAGTTCGGACTCGCCCGCATCGATTTGCGACGGGGTCAGGCCCTTATTCTTCCATCCGTCGATCAGCCCGGCGAGCGAGCGCGCGGGCCAGCGCTTTTCGTCGAGGTCGGCGGCCTGGATGAGTTGCTTGAGCAAGCGCAATTGATCGTCGGTGTCGAGGATGGTGAAGTTGCTTTGCAGGCCGACCAGCTCGGCATGGCGGCGCAGCATCTTCGCGCCGATCGCGTGGAAGGTGCCGAGCCACGGCATCCCCTCGACAACATCGCCGACCAGCCGCCCGACGCGGTGGCGCATCTCGCGCGCGGCCTTGTTGGTGAAGGTGACGCTGAGGATCTCGCTCGGCCAGGCTTTGCGCGTGTTGAGCAGGTGCGCGAGGCGCGCGGTAAGCGCGGCGGTCTTGCCGGTGCCCGCGCCGGCAAGGACGAGGACCGGGCCTTCGGTGGTGAGCACGGCCTCACGCTGCGGCGCGTTGAGGCCGCGAAGATAGGGGGGATCGGCGGGGAGGGTATCGAGCTGAGTCACGCGTGAACACTTAGGGAACGGGTACCCCGCGGGCAAGCCGAACCGCGCGGAACCCTTGGCGTTGTGGTACATTCCCGGCGCTGACGTTAGACGGTTACGACGGTTGCGTGGAGGCGTTCGATGATCGGCAGGCGCGAAGTGATGGCGGCGATGGCGGGCGGGATCGCGCTGCCGGGCGTGGCGATAGGGGCGGAACCGCGCATTTTCGTCTCGCGCGTCGCGGTCGAGAACGAGCGGCTGATCATGGCGGTGACGTTCGGCGGGCGCGGGCCGTACAGCTTCATGATCGATACCGGCACCTATCTCAGCCTGATCCGGCCGGACCTGGCCAAGACGCTGAAATTGCAGGCCCGCGCGACGGAGCGGTCGCGCGGCGTCGGCGGGAGTGACACCTACACGCTGTACCTGGCGCGGGACGTGCTGATGGGCGGGGGCTTGCGGCAGGGCGACGTGATGTTCTCCGACGCGTTCAAATTCGGCTATACTTCGGGCATTTACGGCGCGCTCGCGGCGGGGATGGTCACCGCGATCGACACCGATGTGGATTTCGACGCGGGCGAGATGCGATTCTATCCCGACGGGCGCGGCGACCGGCCGGGTTTTGTTGCGATCGATTCGGAAATTCCGCGCGGCGGCGGGCCGACGGCGGGATCGCGCAAGATCAGCGCGACGGTGCTGCTCGACGGGCGGCCGATCCGCTGCGTGCTCGATACCGGATCACCCAGTCCGTTGCTGCTCAACAACAGCGCGGCGCGGCGGCTCGGGTTGTGGAATGCCACCACGCCGTTTGCGCCGACGCGGCCGAACGGGATCGGCGGGGCCGGGCCGATCGCGCGGATCGTGCGGACGCAGTCGATCGAAATGGGCGGCGCGAAGCAGGAGCGCCCGTTGGTGACCTTGCTCGGCAGTGATGTGAGCGGAGATTTCGACGGGATTGTGGGACTGTCGTTCATCCGGCGCTTCAACCTGTCGGTCGACACGCGCGGGCGCAAGCTGTGGGTGAAGCCGAGCGCGCAGAACCCGCCGCCGCAGCGTTACGGCCTGTCGGGGCTGTGGATCGACCGCGAGCGTGATCGCATTGAAGTGAAGGCGGTCGGCATCGGCAGTCCGGCGGCGCAGGCGGGCGTGGCGGTGGGCGATGTTCTGGTCGACATGCCGTGGGAGGCCGCGCTCGGGATGATCGGCGGACCGCCGGGCAAGGCGGTGACGCTGGTGCTCGATCGCGGCGGCGCGCGGCGCCCGGTCAGTTATACCCTCGCGCCGTACCTCTGATCGACGAGGCGTTGCATCAGCTCGATATAGCGGCCGGTAGCGTGTTCGATCGTGAAGCGCGCGGCGGCGGCGCGGCGGGCGGCGACGATTTCGGCGGGTTCGGTCGAGGCGACCGTGTCCATCGCTGCGCTTAACGCCGCTGCATCGCCGACCGGGACTAGGCTGCCGAGCGTGCCGTGACCAAGCAGATCGGCCATGCTGACGCAGCAATCGGTCGCGACGATCGGTAGCCCAGCGGCGAGCGCTTCGATCACCACCGCCGGTACGCCTTCGAAATCGGACGACAGGACGAAAGCGTCGGCCTGACCCAGCCAGACGTCGAGTGGATCGGTGTGGCCGGGCAGCGCGACCGAATCGACGATGCCGAGGCGGGCGGCCTGCGCTTCGAGTGCGGCGCGTTCGGGGCCTTCGCCGAGGATGTGCAGCGTATCGCCCGGCTGGACGATTCGCGCGAACGCATCGAGCAGCAGCGGGAAATTCTTTTGCGGGGCGAGTCGTCCGATCGCGAGGAAATGGCGGCCTGCGTGGTCGCGCTGCGCGGCGTCGCGCACCCGCGCCAGACGCGCGAGATCGGCATCGGACAGCGCGGGATCCTCGATTACGCTGATGCGATCGTCGGGCACACCGATCAGCGTGGCGATTTCGCCGCGCATCGCCGGGGCCATGCCGACGAAATGGTCGATGTAGCGGCCCTGTATCCGTAGCCAGCGGCGATAGAAGAGGCGCACCAGCCATGGCATGTCGGGGCGGACCAGATCATTGCTGATCTTGGCGAGAATCGGTGGGCACGCGCGGCCCATCGTCAGCCGCAAGAGCACGGCGGGGGCGGTATAGGTGTTGCCCGCGCAGAACAGCAGGTCGATGCGGTCGCGCGCGACGATCGTGGGGAGGCCGCGCACGAGCGCGAGGAGCCGAGAGATGGTGCTGCCGCGGGGCTCGGGCGCGACTTGCGTCATGGCGGGGAGCGGGAAGGGTGGGGCGATTCGCGCATTCGCCAGCACGACCCGCGACTCCACGCCGTGCCGCACAAAAGCGGCGTGTAGCCGTGCGGCGACGCGTTCCACCCCGCCAGGGGCGAAGCTGTAGAGGAAGGTGAGGACGCGCAAGGTCGGAGCGGACATTCTGCCAATCGGGTTCAGGCTGGGATCGGCCAAGGTGCCCATCACGGCAGTGACCATGCCGCAGATGGCGATGAATTCAACCCGAATTCCCCGATCCGCTCGTTTCGTCCGCAGTGGAGAAACCTATGCCGCGCCCGGGACCGGTTTCTCGACTGCGCTCGAAACGATCGGACATCCGGGCCCGGTTGCGGGCGCACCGCCGAGCCGCTAACGGGGCGGCGGGGGCGTAACGTTTGGCGTCTGCCATCGAGCTACTGTCATCAAACTGCAACACAAAAGAGGCATGCGCGTTTCAGCCATGGCAACGACTTTTTCTGCGCTCCCGGAAGCGGTTGAGCGCCCGTCTGGCGGGCCCCGGCTCGACCAACGAATCCACCCGGCAAGCCGCTGGATCTTCCTGACCATCCTTGTGGCGGGACTCGGCTTCGCCGGGTACAGCATCTTCACCGACACTGCGCAGGTGGGCGAAGGCCTCGCTCTGGGTACCTTCGCGTTCCTCGGACTTGCGCTGCTGATCGCGCTGGGCTTCGAATTCGTGAACGGCTTCCACGACACCGCCAATGCGGTCGCGACGGTGATCTATACCAATTCCATGTCGGCCCCGGTCGCGGTGGTGTGGTCGGGCTTCTTCAATTTCCTCGGCGTGATGCTGTCGAGCGGGGCGGTCGCCTATTCGATCATCACGCTGCTGCCGGTCGATCTGATCCTGCACGTTGGCAGCAATGCCGGGTTCGCGATGATCTTTGCCTTGCTGCTGGCGGCGGTGATCTGGAACCTTGGCACGTGGTTCGTAGGGCTTCCCAATTCGTCGAGCCACGCGCTGATCGGGTCGATCCTGGGCGTCGGTTTCGCCAACCAATTGCTGTCGAGTGGTGCCGGCGGCACGTCGGGCGTCGATTGGAGCCAAGCAACCAAGATCCTGACCGGGCTGTGGATGGCCCCGTTGATCGGCTTCGGCGCGTCCTTCCTGCTGCTGCACCTGATGAAGCGGATCGCGCGCGACCCCAAATTGTACAGTGCGCCTGACGCCAATGCGCCGCCGCCGACCGGCATTCGCGCGCTTCTCGTCTTCACCTGCACAGCCGTCAGCTTCGCGCATGGCGGCAATGACGGGCAGAAGGGCATGGGCCTGATCATGCTGATCCTGATCGGCTGCGCGCCGACCGCTTATGCGCTCAACCGCACGATGCCGGAAAGCGCGACCCCGGCCTTTGTGTCGAGCGTGAATGCAGCGGGTGCGGCGTTCGCTGCACACGCCGCGCCGACAATCGGCCCGGTCGATCTCGCGGCGTCGCGCGCGGTGCTGACAAGTGCGCTACAGACGCACCATGCCGATACGCCGCAGGTTTACGGCGCGGTCGACACGCTGTCGCGCGACGTGGCGCAGCGGATCGGCGGCTATGGCTCGCTCGATAAGGTGCCGGCGGCGGCGACGCCCAATCTGCGCAACGACATGTATCTGCTGCTCGACAGCGCGCGGCTCGCGACCAAGGACAAGGAAAAGGCAGCCAAGACCTTTAGCGAGGGCGAACTTGCGTCGATCAAGGCGTATCAAACCAACCTGGAAAAGGGCACGCGCTACATCCCGATTTGGGTGAAGATCACGGTCGCTTTGGCGCTCGGGCTCGGCACGATGGTCGGGTGGCGGCGGATCGTGGTGACCGTCGGCGAGAAGATCGGCAAGGCGCACATGACCTATGGCATGGGTGCCTCGGCCGAGCTGGTCGCGGCGGCGACGATTTTGGGGGCGGAATTCGGCGGCCTTCCGGTGTCGACCACGCATATCCTGTCGTCGGGCGTCGCGGGTGCCTCGGTCGCGAGCGGGGCGGGGCTGCAGCCGCGCACGATCTGGTCGATGGCGCTGGCGTGGGTGCTGACGCTGCCCGCCGCGATGGCGCTGGCGGGCGGGCTGTACTGGCTGTTCCTGACGCTGTCGGGGAGCGTCGGGGGAAGCTGATCTCTCTCAGGCACTCCCCTTCAGGGGAGGGGCTATTAGGTTAGCCCCGCCGTAGCAGCGTGATCCGTGCCTTGCCGTGGACGCGGCTCACGTCCTCGACGAAGCCTGCCACCTCGACCAGCTCTGGCTTGGCGGTCTCGATACTCACCCACGTCGCATCTCCGATCCAGCCGAGCCGGGCGAGCTTGTCGAGCGCGACCGCGCCTGCGCCGCTGGCATAAGGCGGGTCCATCACGATCAGATCGAGCGGATGCGCCGCATGGCCGAGCGCGAGCACGCTTTGCGCGCGCACGTCGGCGCCGATTTCCTTCGCGCCGCCCAATTTGGTGATGTTGGTGCGCAGCGCATCAAGCGCGGGCTTGTCCTGTTCGACGAAGATGCACGACTTGGCCCCGCGCGACAGCGCCTCGAGCCCGAGCGCGCCCGATCCAGCGAACAGGTCGGCGACGGCGAGATCCTCGAAACTGCCGATGCGGCTGGCGAGCATCGAAAACAACGCCTCGCGCACGCGGTCAGCGGTCGGGCGAGTCGCGTCGCCCTTTGGTGCCACCAGCGGGCGGCCGCGCCATTTTCCGGCGATGATGCGCATTACTTACGGGTCCGGCTCTTGTGGATCTTGACGGTGCGCGGCTTGGACGGCGCGGCGCGCGCCTTGCCGGCGGTGCGCGGGGTAGATTTTGCGGGCGCGCGCTCGACCTTTTCGGGGCGCTCGGTCCGCTCGGGGCGCGCAGGCTTCGCGCGGACGTTGCGCCCGAGTTCTGGATTGAACACCTTGGGGCGCTGGCCTGGCGCGATCGCGCGCGGCGCAACCGGCTCGGTGCCGGCCTTTGGTTTGGCGTCGTAGAACCGCTTCACTTTGGTCGCCTTGGTCAGCACGACCGGATCGCGGCCCGGCTGCGGCACGCGTGGCTCGGCGAAGGCGGCCTTGTCGGTGCGATTGGCCGAAGCCTTGGTGATGCGCCGCGCCGGCGCTGGCTTGGGCTGAGGGGCTTTCGGCGCGGAGGGGATTTCGCGCAGGCCGCGCGGTGCGGGCCGTGCTTTCTCGACCAGCTTGGGCACTTCGCCGCCGCCCTTGCGGGTCGGGTCCTTGCGGAAGGCGACGACGTCGTGCTGCTTGATCTCGCCGATTTCGCCGACCGGCAAATCGCCGAGCACGAACGGGCCGTAGCGGGTGCGGATCAGGCGCGAGACCTTGAGGCCGAGATATTCGAGCACGCGGCGGACTTCGCGATTCTTGCCCTCGGTCAGGATCATTTCGATCCATACGTTTGCGCCGGTGCGGCGTTCGAGATTGGCGTCGATCGAGCCGTAGCGCACACCTTCGATCTCGACGCCGTGGATGAGTTCTTCGAGCTGTTCCTGCGTGATCGGACCGTACGCGCGGGCACGGTAGGCGCGCTCTACGCCGGTGGCGGGCAATTCGAGCTGGCGCTTCAATTCGCCATCGGTGGTGAGCAGCAGCAGCCCCTCGGTATTGAGATCGAGTCGCCCGACCGGCACGAGGCGCGGGAGGTCCTGCGGCAGCCGGTCATAGATCGTCGGGCGACCGGCCGGATCACGCTCGGTGACGAGCAGGCCGGGGGGCTTATGATAGAGGAACAGCCGCGCCGCCTCGGGCGCTGCGACGGGCACGCCATCGACGGTGATGCCGTTCAGCGACTTCAGGATCGTCGCGGGCGTATCGAGCACGACGCCGTCGAGCGCGATCCGCCCTTCAGCGATCATCCGCTCGATCTCGCGGCGGGAGGCGACTCCGGCGCGGGCGAGCAATTTGGCAATGCGCTGCTCATCCTTGGGGCGGACGGGCGCCTTTGGAGCTGCATTCGGTGCGGGTTTGGGGGTAAAAGCTTTTGACACTTGCGCCTGATAGCGAATTTGTATCCTTTCGTACGCACAAAATAATCTTGGGCCCGATCTCGTAGCCGCGCGTTAAGGCACGGGTGCGTAACGAGGGCGATACGCGCTGCCATTTCGGCACGACATAACAGGCGGGGCTCCGGACCAATGTTGTTCGGTAAAAAGAAGCGGCGGATCGTACGCGTGTTGCTGGTCGAGGACGAACCGCTCGTCGCGTTCGACACCGAACATTTCCTGCGCGAGGCAGATTATGAGGTCGTGGCGACGGTCGACCGCGTCGCCGATGCGCTTGCCGTGATCGAGGGGGGCGATGACATCGATCTGGTGCTGGTCGACATCAGCCTGGCCGATGGCAGCGGGATCGATGTAGCGCGCGCGGCGCACGCGGCGAGCGTGCCGGTGCTGTTCGTGACCGGAGAATGTCCCGAGGGCGGGCGTGAGGTTGCCGCCGGGTGCCTGTCCAAACCCTATGCGCAGCGGGATTTGCTGGCGGCGATTGCCGCGATCGAGTCGGTGCTGGGTGGAAAGGTGCCGAAGCGGTTGCCGGGCGGGTTCAGCTTGTTCGTGGACGTGGAATGATCGGCAAGCCCCTCCGCTGAAGGGGAGGGGGGCAGCTAAAGCATCGCCTCCACCGCATCGTGAAAGTGGCGGATGCCGGTTTCCAGCGTGCCGAGCGTCACCCGGTCGATCGCCCCCGATGCGAGCCCTTCCTGACCGAGCGCCGCGGCGCGGAAATCCTCGGCCGCGAACACGCCGCCGTCGAGCAGATTCCAGCTCTTTTCCCAATGCGCCAGCGCCTTTTCGGATCCCGGCGCCGCCGGGATCAGCATGAAATCCTCGACCAGCACGTGGCCTTCGGACTGCGGCATCAGGACCATGAGGTTCATATAATCCGGGCTGACGATCAGCACGGTGCCGGGGAAGAGTTGATAGGTGTAGGTGATCGCCGATCGGAGCGTCGGCCAGTCGTCCGCCGCGCACGCCGCGAGCGCCGCCTCGCGCCCGACCGCCGAGCGTTGATGCGGGCCGATCCGGTCGGCGACCGAAATGCCGTCCTTGAAGAACGGGCCGATCGTCGCGCTGTGCAGCCGCTGGACGTGGTAGCTCTCCAGGAAGGCGTCCATGATCAGCTTCCAATTCGCCGCGACAGCGTGCGTGCGGCGGCGGAAGAGATATTGGCCGGGCAAATCGAAGGCGGTGAAATCCGCGCCGAGCGCTTCGGCTTGGGTGAAATCGGCGGCCTCGTCGAAGCTGAACCAGATCAGCCCGCCCAGTTCGCGGGTGGGGAGTTTCTTCAGGCCAAGTGTCGCTTTGTCGAGGCCCGGGAACGCATCGGGCCGGGGCAGGCTCGCGAGCTTGCCGTCGAGCGTGTAGCTCCACGCATGATACGGGCAAACGAGCCGCGCGGCGCAGACCGGATCGCTCCCCTCGACCAGCCGCGTGCCGCGATGCTGGCAGACGTTGAGGAACACCTGCGCGTTGCCCAGCTTGTCGCGCGCGATCAGCAGCGGCTTGCCAAAGCCGTCATGCGGCACCGCCATATTGTTCTGCGGGAGCAAAGCGGACGGCGCGATAACGAGCGGGACGCGGGTGAAGATCTGCGCTTGCTCGGCGGCGTGGCGGTCGGGGGCGGTATAGGCGGCGGCATCGACATGAGTGATCGCGCCTGCCGCGGCGCTCGTCCCGCGCGCGAGCAGCGCGGCGAGCGCAAGTTGGCCCGGCGTAGGCAGACTTATCGTAACAGGCGCATTCATCGCGCTTCCTCTCGTCATCTTTCGCGCTAGTGTCGGCGCGATGAAGGCGGGGAGCAAGCGTTGATGGACGGTACGGCTGCAAGCGGCACGGGAAGCTGGTTGGACGGGGTGCGCCCGTATGTCGAAAAAGGTCCGGTTGCCGCCTTCACGCTGGGCATCTCCTCGGGCTTCCCGATTGCGATGATCGGCGCGACGCTGACCAGTCGCCTGGCGCAGGACGGGCTCGACAAGAAGACGATCACCGCCTTCACGCTCGGCTTTCTGGTCTATAATCTGAAGCCGCTGTGGGCATGGATGGTCGATGGCGTGCGCTTGCCGATCCTTGGTGCGTTGGGGCAGCGCGCATCGTGGCTGATCTTTTCCGGGCTGCTGGTGGTGGCGGCGGTCGCCAATCTCGCCTTTGTCGACCCCGCCACCAATTTGTCGGGCACGATCATCGCCGCACTGCTCGTCGGTTTCGCCGGTGCGACCTTCGACATCGTGATCGACGCATACCGCATCGAACAGCTTGAGCCGTATCAGCTCGGTGTCGGATCCGGCATGGCGCAATATGGCTACCGAATCGGCAATGTCGCCGCCGCCTCGCTCGCTTTGTTTCTCGCGGCACGCTTCGGCTGGTCGCTCGCCTATCTTTCCTGCGCAGGCTTCGTGATGCCTGCGATCCTAACCGGCCTGTGGCTCGGCGAGCCCGAGCGGCATCGCGACCCGGCGGCGCGGCGCGGCGTGTCGGAGATGGTTGCGTCGATTGTCGGCCCGTTCGTGGAATTCTTCAAACGGCAGGGTGCGGTGATCATCCTGATCTTCATCCTGATCCACAAGATTGGCGATACCCTCGCCAATATCGTGCTGCGCCTGATGCTCAACGACCTTGGCTTCACCAATGACGAAATCGCGATCTACGATGTCGGCGTCGGATTCTGGGCCTATCTGATCGGCGTGTTCATCGGCGGTGTGCTCTACGCTCGGCTGGGGCTGAAGCGGGCGGTGCTGATCAGCCTGGCGCTGATGGCGATTTCGAATGCCAGCTTCGCGCTGCTCGCGGCGACGGGGCACAGCAATCTCGGCCTGGCGGGTACGATCGGCTTCGAAAACATGGCAAGCGGCATCGGCAGCGTCAGCGTGATCGCGTATTTCTCGGCATTGTGCGACCTGCGCTATACTGCCGCGCAGTTCGCGTTGATCTCGGCGGCGTCGAGCGTGGTCGGGCGGTTGCTGACCGCGACGACGGCAGGGGCGCTGGTCGAGCGGCTCGGCTATGTGAATTTCTACTGGATGACGACCGCGATCGCCTTCCCCGGCGTGTTCCTGTTCTGGTGGATGAGCCGCTCGGGAATCATCGATCGTTCGATCGGCGACGCCGGAACGCGCGAGGTGGCGGACCCGGACGAGACGGCGGCATGATCTTTTACCTCCTCACCATCGCGGTTCAGGTGCTGTGCGTGATCGATGTGATCCGCAACGGGCGTAACCAATTGTGGATCATGGCGCTGATCTTCCTGCCCGTTGCCAGCACGATCGCCTATGTCGTGCTGGAGGTGTATCCGCGCTTCCAAGGCAATCGCCATGTCCGCGGCGCGCGGGCGGTGGTGGCGGCGAAGCTCGATCCAGACAAGGACGTGCGCGCAGCACGCGTCGCGCTCGCCACCGCCGACACCGTCGCCAACCGGATGCGGCTGGCGGACGCGCTGTCGGCGCTGGGGAATCATGGCGAAGCGCTGCCGCTGTACCGCGAGGCGACGACGCTCGGCCCGGTCGATTTGCGCAGCGCTGAGAAACTGGCGCGGGCCGAATTTGAGAGCGATGATCCCGCCGCCGCGCTGGCGACGCTCCACGCCGCGCCCGCCGCGTCGGCGCAAAGCGACCGCGACCGGATCGGCCTGCTCCGTGCGCGCATTTTGGACGCGCTAGGGCGGAAGGACGAGGCGCCGGAGCTTTATTCCGATCTCGTCACGCGCTTGTCGGGTGAGGAGGGGCGCGTGCGCTACGCCGCTTTGCTAATCGAGCAGGGGTGGGACAAAAAGGCGCTTGGCGTGCTCGAAGAGGTCGAGGGGCGGATGAAAGTGATGGACCGCATGCAGCGTGCCGCCGAGGCGGAGATGTATCGCTGGGCGATGGCGCGGCTTGCAGAACTGCGCGCCAAAGGGTGACCGCTACACCATGACCGTTCGTTTCGAGCAAAGTCGAGAAACCTGTGCCTGGGATCAGTTTCTCGACTACGCTCGAAACGAACGGATAAAGCGTGAGCGCGCCACGCGCTAAAGGCTGATCGGGCGACCCGCGTCGGCGAAGGACTGCGCCAGCAGCGTCATGCTCGCCAGCACGCCGTCCGGACGGCGCACGCCGATCAGGTCGCCGAGGAGTATTCGGGCGCTGTCGGGAGCGGTTTCGGCGCGGGCGAGGATCGTCAGGACCGTCGTTTCGGAACCCGTCATCCGCGCGCAGCAGCAGGGCGCGATCGTGATCGGGCACTGCGCGGCGTGGGCGAGATCGGCCATCATCGCGCGCATCAGCACCAGCGGGCGGCGGAAGCTACCGCCGAACGCCTGCATCAACATGGTCGAGGTGGCCGCGTCGTTCAGCCCGTGCGCGCCCATCCGGCGAAAGGCGAACAACGCGAGCCGAGCGTTGGCGTCGGCGGGCAGCGGACCCTGCAAACTTGCGGCGAGGGCGCTGGGATGCTGAGCCGGAGAGGGGGCGGGGGAGGGGGCAGGTGTGGTCGTCATGAGAGGATGCTCCGTTGCTGCGACGCATCCTCCAGTATCTGCTATTGCAAGTCAATCGCAATAACGGATCACTCCGGCGCTTCGTCGTTCGCCGCCAACACCTCACCCGCAAGATAGAGCGAGCCGAGCACCAACACGATCGGCGGCTCCGCCTGATCGGCGATTTCGGTGATGTCGGCGAGCGCGGTGGCGACGTCCGGCGCGGTGTGCGCGGCGATGCCGAGGTCGTGCGCCATCGCCGCTAGCGTGGCGGGCGCGTGATGCTCGTGATCGGGCACCGGCACGGCGTGGAGTGTGGTCGCCAGTGTTGCGAAGGGCGCGAGCAGGCCCGCCGGATCCTTGTTCGACAACATCCCCAGCACGAGATGCACTTCGCTGCGCCCCAGCGCCGGATGCGCGATCGCCTCCAGCGTCGCGGCAATTGCGGCGGCGGCAGCGGGGTTGTGGCCACCGTCGAGCCAGAGCTGACTGCCGGGGGGGAGCAGCGCGGTCAGCGGGCCGGGATGAAGCCGCTGCATCCGCGCGGGCCAGCGCGTCGCGAGGGCGGCGGTACGGTACGCTTCGGGCGGGATTTCCAGCACAGTTTGGTGCCGCAGCATCGCGATGGCGAGCCCGAGGTTTTCGGGCTGGTGCGGCCCGGCGAGCGCCGGCAGCGGGGTTTCGATCACGCCGTTTTCGTCGGTGTAGGTGAGCGTGTCGCCTACGGTCAGGTGCCAACCGGTATCGAGCGCACTGACGCGGACATCGGCGCGCGCCGCGACCGCGCCCACCCGCGCGGCGACGCTTTCGGGATAGCGCATCGTGACCAGCGTAACGCCGGGCTTGGCGATCCCGGCTTTCTCGCCCGCAATTTCCTCCGCCGTATCGCCGAGGAAGCTTTGATGATCGATGCCGAGTTGCGCGATGCCCGTTGCGATCGGCGCGGTGATGACGTTGGTCGCGTCGAGCCTGCCGCCTAGACCGACCTCGATGATGCAGGCATCCGCCGGTGCGCGGCTGAAGGCGAGGAAGGCGGCGGCGGTGGTGATCTCGAAGAAGCTCGCGGTGAGGTCGGCGGCGTGATCCAGCACTTCTGCCAGGAGCGTGGCGAGCGCGTCATCTGCGATCAAGCGTCCCGCGATACGGATGCGCTCGTTGAAGCGGACGAGGTGCGGGCTGGTGTAGACGTGGCAGGTCAGCCCCGCCGCCTCGATCGCGCTGCGCAGGAAGGCGCAGGTCGAGCCCTTGCCGTTGGTGCCTGCGACGTGGAGCACGGGCGGGAGGTGGAGATGCGGATTGCCGAGCCGGTCGAGCAGTACGGTGATGCGTTCCAACCCGAGGATGTCCGCGCCGGGAGAGAGCGACCAGAGGCGGTCTAGCTGGGCCTGGACCGCGGGGTTACTCGAGTGCGCGTGATCTGGCATCTTCTACTCCCTCTCCCCTCTGGGGAGAGGGGTGGGGAGAGGGGCCGTGTTTGACGCGAACGTCCGAGTGACTTCCCCTCTCCCGCGCTTCGGCTTCGCCTCGCTTGCCCTCTCCCCTGAAGGGGAGAGGGAGATTATGCGGCCTGCTTAACGCACAGATAATCGATCAACTTCGCCAGGGTGGCGCGCAGATCCTTACGGTGCTTCACCATGTCGATCATGCCGTGTTCGAGCAGATATTCGGCGCGCTGGAACCCCTCGGGCAGTTTCTCGCGGATCGTCTGTTCGATCACGCGTTGCCCGGCAAAGCCGATCAGCGCGCCGGGCTCCGCGATCTGCACGTCGCCGAGCATGGCATAACTTGCGGTCACGCCGCCAGTCGTCGGGTCGGTCAGCACGACGATATACGGCAGGCCGGCATCGTGGAGCATCGCGATCGCCACCGTCGAGCGCGGCATTTGCATCAGGCTGAGGATGCCCTCCTGCATCCGCGCGCCGCCGGCCGCGGTGAAGATGATGTAGGGGCAGGTCTCGCGGATCGCGGCCTCGACGCCGCGCACGAAGGCTTCGCCGACCGCGAGGCCCATCGATCCGCCCATGAAAGCGAAGTCCTGCACGCCGACGACGGCTTTCCGCCCCTCGATCTTGCCGATCGCGGTGATCAGCGCATCGCCTTCGGAGGTCGCAAGGCGCGCGGCCTTGATCCGGTCTGCATAACGCTTGGTATCGCGGAATTTGAGCGGGTCGTCGGGCACTTTCGCCAGCGGGACGATCGCATAGCTGCCGGGATCGAACACATATTCGAAGCGCTCAAGCGGGCCGATCCGCTCATGATGGTCGCAATGCGGGCAGACGTGGAGATTATCCTCCAATTCCTTGCAGAACACCATTTGCCCGCAGCCCTTGCACTTGTGCCAGAGGTTGTCGGGCGTCTCTTTCTTGGCGGGGACGACGTAAGCGAGCGCGTTGCGGACGCTGGTGAGCCAGGTCATGCGGCTTCCTTGGTTGCGGCGTGGATCGCCGTCGCGAGGGACTGGATATAAGCGCGGACATAGGCCGGTGCAGCGGCGCCGTGCGTGGCGACCAGATCGACGATCGCCGAGCCGACCACGACGCCGTCCGCCACGCGGGCGATCTGCGCCGCCTGTTCGGGCGTGCGGATGCCGAAGCCGACCGCGACGGGCAAGTCGGTGTGCGCTTTCAGGCGCGCGACGGCCTCGTCGATCGAGGTTTGCGCGGCCTGTTGCAGGCCGGTGATGCCCGCGACCGAGACGTAATAGAGGAACCCGCTTGCGCCATCGAGCACGGTCGGCAGGCGCGCGGCGTCTGTGGTCGGGGTGGCGAGGCGGATCGGGTCGATCCCGACCGCGCGGAGCGCGGGGCCGAGTTCGGGGTCTTCCTCGGGCGGGATGTCGACGCAGATGACGCCGTCGACGCCCGCTTCCTTGGCGGCGGCGGCGAACCATTCGGGGCCGCGGATCGTCATCGGGTTGGCATAGCCCATCAGCACCAGCGGTACGTCCGGGTGGCGGTGGCGGAAGGCCTTGGCGATGCGCAGGATGTCGGCGGTCTTGGTACCCGCGAGGAGGCTGCGGATGTTCGCGGCCTGGATCGCGGGGCCATCGGCCATCGGATCGGTGAAGGGCATACCAAGCTCGATCACGTCCGCGCCGCCCTCGACCAGCGCGTCGAGGATGTCTGCGGTCGGGCCGTCACCCGCGGTGACGAAGGTTACGAGCGCGGGATGGGGCTTGGCGAAGGCGCTGGCTAGGCGGGGACTCACTTGCTCCCCTCCCGCTCGCGGGAGGGGCTGGGGGTGGGCGCGCGCTCTATTGCAGTCGCTGCCGCTGATGTCTGGCCGGGAGCCCACCCCCGGCCCCTCCCGCAAGCGGGAGGGGGGAAGAAAAGGAGGCTCATATCTTGACCCCCAGCGCTTCCGCCACCGTGAAGATGTCCTTGTCCCCGCGCCCGCACAAATTGGCGAGGATGATCTGGTCGCGGTCCATTTCGCGCGCGCGGGTCGCCACCGCCGCGATGGCGTGGGCGGGTTCCAAAGCGGGGATGATGCCCTCGGTCCGGCACAGCAATTGGAACGCGTCGAGCGCTTCGGTGTCGGTTACGCTGGTATATTCCACGCGGCCGATCGAATGCAGCCAGCTATGCTCCGGCCCGATGCCGGGATAATCCAAGCCCGCCGAGATCGAATGCGCCTCGGTGATTTGGCCGTCTTCGTCCTGCAGCAGGTACGTCTTGTTGCCGTGCAGGATGCCGGGGGAACCGCCCGCGAGGCTGGCCGCATGTTCCTTGTCGAGCCCGCGCCCGGCCGCCTCGACGCCGAGCATCATCACGTCGCCATCGTCAAGGAAGGGGTGGAACAGCCCGATCGCATTCGACCCGCCACCGATCGCGGCGACGAGCAGATCCGGCAGGCGGTTGATCCGTGACAGCATCTGCGCGCGCGCTTCCTTGCCGATCACGCTTTGGAAATCGCGGACCATTTCAGGATAGGGGTGCGGGCCGGCGGCGGTGCCGATGATGTAGAACGTGTCATGCACATTGGCGACCCAGTCGCGCATGCCCTCGTTCATCGCATCCTTGAGCGAATGCGATCCGCTGGTGACGGGGCGGACTTCGGCGCCGAGCAATTTCATGCGGAAAACGTTCGGCGCCTGCCGCTCGATATCCTTCGCGCCCATGTAGATGATGCAGGGCAGGCCGAAGCGCGCGCAGACGGTCGCGGTGGCAACACCGTGCTGGCCTGCGCCGGTCTCGGCGATGATGCGCGTCTTGCCCATGCGGATCGCGAGCAGGATCTGCCCGATGCAATTGTTGATCTTGTGCGCGCCGGTATGGTTCAGCTCGTCACGCTTGAACCAAATCTCTGCGCCTTTTCCGTCGGGGGCGGATTCGCGCAGCGCGTCGGTCAGGCGTTCGGCGTAATACAGCGGGCTGGGGCGGCCGACATAATGTTCGAGCAGATCGTCGAACTGCGCCTTGAATGCTGGATCGGCCTTGGCATCGCGGTAGGCGGCGTCGAGTTCGAGCACGAGCGGCATCAGCGTCTCGGCGACATAGCGCCCGCCGAATGCGCCGAAATGGCCACGGTCGTCGGGTTGCGTGCGGAAGGAATTTGGAGCGTTCATGGCTTGGCTTTAGCATGTAAGCCGCGCCAGCCAACCCCGTTCGCCCTGAGCCTGTCGAAGGGCTGCTCGCAACGGGCGATCGGCGTGAGGCGAGCAGTACTTCGACAGCCCCGGATCAAGTCCGGGGCCGAACGGGTTTAGAGGTCGTTCACCGCCCTCAAGAACGCGCCGATCTTCGCCGCATCCTTGATCCCCAGCGCGCTTTCTACACCCGACGATACATCGACCACCGTCGCGCCCGTCGTCCGCACCGCCTCCACGACATTCATCGGATCGAGCCCGCCCGACAGCGCCCAGGGGAGCGGATGGCGAAACCCGTCGAGCAAGCGCCAGTCGAAACGGACGCCCATCCCGCCGGGAAGTGCTGCGCCGGGCGGGGTCTTGGCATCGTACAGGATCTTGTCGGCAACCCCGGTGTAGGTCAGCGCCGCATCAAGATCGCCGCGCGTCCGCACCGCGACCGCGATCCAGACGGCCAGGCCGGTGCGCGCCTTGATCGCGGCGGCACGATCGGGCGGCGTGTCATGGAGTTGGAGGATGTCGAGATGCCCGGCGGCAACCGCGCGCTCGATCGTCGCGTCATCGGGATTCACGAACACGCCGACGCGCTGGACATGCCCCGGCACGCGCGCGGCGAGTTGCGCGGCCCGGGTTTGGGAGAGGTTGCGCGGGGAGGGGGGGAAGAACACCAACCCGACATGGCTCGCCCTGCCGGCGATCGCGGCGTCGAGCGTTTCTGGCGTGGACAGGCCGCAGATTTTGGCGGTGACGTGCATGGCAGTTCTCTCGCGCTTTGGGTGCGCGAACGCAAGGTTCGCTGCGCTTACAGCTCCACCGGGGTGGAGCCGGTCAGAGGGTCGCTTCGATTTCCCGCGCGGCGACATCCGGGTCTGGCGCTTGCGTGATCGGGCGGCCGATGACGAGGATCGACGCGCCCGCATCAAGTGCCGCGCGTGGCGTCACGACGCGCTTCTGATCGCCGACGACGCCGCCGGCCGGGCGGACGCCGGGGACGACGAAGAAGCCCTTGGGCCAGAGCTTGTGCGCGGCGGCGACTTCCTCACCCGAGCAGACCACGCCGTCGACGCCAGCTTCCTTCGCCAATTCGGTGAGGCGCAGCACCTGGTCGTGCGCGCTGTTCACGCAGCCGATCGAGGCGAGATCGGTGCCGTCGAGGCTGGTGAGCGTCGTCACCGCGACCACCTTGGTGCCGAGCGGGGCGGCAGCCTTGGCATCCTCCAGCATCGCGCGGCCCCCGGCGGCGTGGACGGTCAGGATCGCCGGATCGAGCCCGCGCAGCGCCATGATCGCCTTGGCGACGGTGTTGGGGATGTCGTGCAGCTTCAGATCGAGAAAGATCGGCAAGTCGAGTTCCGCCATCTCACGCACGCCGCTGCGACCGTTCGCCATGAAGAATTCGAGACCAAGTTTGATCCCGCCGACATGGTGTCGAACCTTGCTGGCAAGCGCGCGCGCCTTGGCGAGATCGGGCGTGTCGAGCGCGACGAACAGACGGTTGCTCATATCCGGTCGTCCGGTTGCGCGGGCACCACGACCGGATCGGATGCGGTCTGTAGCGAAGAGGGCGGCGGCGCCATCGCGGTGCGCATGTCGGCCAGCGTTCGCTCGGCCGTTATCAGCCGGTTGCGTAGCCGCCACCGCAACGTCGAATGCCACGCGATCGTCGGGACGAGCCCAGCCAGAAAGGTGAGCAGCAACAGCAGCGGCAGGTTGATCAACGCGTCCATCCCGCCCCACAAATGGATCGTCACGCTGCTCCAGTTCCCCAACGTAAAGATCGCCGCGATGAAGGCGAGCAGGCACCAGAACAGGATTTTCAGGAATTGCATGCGGCGAGGTTAGTGCGATCGCGTTACGATTGCCAGTGCGCTCGCTCCTTTAGCCCCTCATCTTTAGGGGAGGGGGGCTACCCAATTTCCCGCCGCAGCGTTTCGAACAGTCCCGGAATCATCGTCAACTTGCCCTGTTCCTCCTCGAGGATCGCCAGGAATGCCGCACGCTTGATCTCGGCAGTGCGGCCGGGTTTCAGCCGCATCGTCGGGTCAAGCGCGGACAGGACGATATCGATCATCCGCTCGGCCCCGTGGAGGCGGCCCCAGAGATAGTCATTCTCGCGATACGCGCGGCTGAAGAACGCGCCGAAGCTGTTGAACTGAATGCCTTTCAGTGTGGCGGCGGCACCCCCGCTGCGGATGCTGATCGCATCGTCGGGAGCGATGCGGTCGACCTTGATCGCGTCATATTCGTCGAGCCCGTCGCCTTGCAGCAGCGGCAAGGTGGCGACATCGAAATAGGGAAAACCGAGATAGCTCAGCAGGATCGGCCGCTTCACCTCACGGGCCAGCCCGGCGAAGGCGGTGGCGAGCCTTTCCTCGGTGCGCTCGTCGAGCGTCTCCAAATCCAGCGCCGCGCCGAGTTTGTCGAGCAACGGCCCGGCGTCGCCGCGCAGCAGCCGCACGTCCTTGCGCAACGCGGCGTAGCGATCGGTGCGCTTGCATTCCAGATAGTCGGCCAGGCTCAGATAGATTGCGTCGCGGATCGGCGCGAGTTCGGCCTCGGGCTGGTCGCCTTCGAGATCGGTGATGCGGCGTGCCAGCAACCGCAAACGGCGCAATCGAAAGCCGAGATCGAAGGTGCGCAGAAAGGCGATCGTCGTGGCGCTCGCACCACCGGCAAAGCTGGGCTTCATGTCGTCAAAGCCGCGCGCGGTGACGGCGGCGGCAATGTGCGCGCGAATCCCGCGCCAGCGCTGCGGCCCCGGTTCGCCGCCGGCATGATGGAGCAGGTCGGCGATCGTCTCGACCACGCCGGTGATCTTCAAATGCCCATACGCGGCATAACCATAGCCAGCACTTTTCGCCGCCGCCGCTTGCGCGCGTTGCCGCCACGCCGTTAGCCGCGCTTGCGTCGGCGAATCGAGGAACAGCGTGTAGCCGAACAAATCCTCGACTTGCTTTTCGACCTCCGGGCGGATGCCGGCGATGATGGTACGCATCCGCTCGATTTGGCGCGAGCGCTCGGCGATCTCCTCGAGATTATCGCGAATCGGTTGCTGGCGCGGGAGTTCGGAAATCGCACCGATGATCGTCTGGAAGAAACCGGGTGCCTTGTCTGCGGTGTTGCCGAAGTGGATCGCGCCGCCGGGATGCGGATCGATATAAACGAAGCGCCGGTCGACCTGGCGGCGCGCGGGGCGTTCGCGCAACGCTTCGATCGCCGGGCGGAACGGCGCGTTGTTGAGCACCGATCCGTCGATCAGCACAGCACTCTCGGCGGCGTTCGCGGCGGCCTGACGGGGTAGAATGCGTTTCAGGAAAGCGGCGCGTTCTGCCCAGGGGCGCTTGCGCGCGATCAGTACGCGATCCAGCTCGCCGACCATGAAGGGCGGAAATGCGCCGGGGAAGCTCGACGTGGCGCGCGCCGCGAACGCCAATTCGGCGGGATGCGCGAGCGTTTCGCCGCTGGCGCCGTGATCACTGAACGGCACCACGACGCGGTGCTCGATCTCGACCACTTCGGGCGGGGAGTTGAGCGTCAGGCGTTCGGGATGGCCGCGAAAATCGGTGACGGTGACGAACAGGTCGAGCGGCTGGCCGTCTGGCAGCAGCCGCGGTTCACGCGGCGCGGCGGCCATCGCGTCGAGCGCGTCTAAGATCATGCCGGTGAAGCGCTCGCCCCCGAACGGTGGTTCGAACCAGCGCGAGCGGATAAAATGCGACAGCTTGGCGCGGACTTCCTCGCGCGCGCCGGGCTCGACCGTCGCATCGATCGTGTCGCGGCGTGCCGCCATCCACGCGAGCGGCAGCGCCCAGGCCTTGGAAAAGCGATGGCTCGGCGCTTGTTTCGGGTCGACCAGTGCCTCGATATCGGCCGAATCGAGCCACAGATCGGTCAACGGTTCGAGGCTCTGTCCGGTGCTGATCGCTTGCGCGAGGACGACGCCGTTGATTCCCCCGGCACTTGCCCCCGCGACGATATCGACGAGGACGCGCAGTCTCAGGCCGGTTTCCGCCTCGATTTCCTGAAACAGCGCGCGGTACACACCCTGGCTGCCCCCCGCCGGAGCGACCCCGGCGTGGAACGCCTGACTTGCACGCGCCAGCCGCCAGATTTCCTTGGTGATGCCGTGCATGTAGACGGCAAGGCTGATCCCGCCATAGCAGACCAGCGCAAGGCGGAGTTCCTTCTCGCGGGTCACCGGCGTTTCATCCTAGCGGCTCCAGCACCGCCCAGATCGGCAAATGATCCGACGCGCGGCGGGCGACGGCGGTGGCGTGTACACCACAGTCGATCACGCGAAATCCGCGTGTGAAGATGCGGTCGAGCCGACCGATCGGACGGCGTGCGTGGAAGCTCGGGCCGGTGGCCACGCTGGCGAAGTCGCGCCCGAAATCGCGCAGGCACCCCGCCTGGCGCGTCCATTCGTTGAGATCGCCCATCAGCACGGTGGGCAGCGGCGCGGCGCACGATTCGACATGCGCCAGGATCGCACGCGCTTGCCGCCGCCGCCACAGGCCGGAAAGGTCAAGGTGCATGCCCACCACGCGAATGGGTGCCGAATCCACCACCACATCGGCGCGAATCGCGCCGCGCGGCTCCAACGCGGGCAGATGCAACGCTGCGCTCGCTTCGACCGAACAGTTTTTGCGCACCAGCAAGGCATTGCCATGCCACCCCATGTTGCCGCCATCATGCGCGATTGGCACCGCGTGCCACGGTGAATGATCGTCGAGCATGTGGTGCGGGATGATGCGCGTCTTTGCGCCGAATCGCAGATCCGCCTCCTGCAGCGCGATGACGTCGCCCTGGATTTCCTCCAGCACGTCGAGGATGCGGCGCGGGTCGCGGCGCCGGTCGAGGCCGACGCCCTTGTGCATATTGTAGCTGACGACCTTAATCACCGGGTGGCCCCTACGGACGTCACGCGGTTTCGACCAGCCCGCGTCCCTGCAACGATTCGATCAGTTCGAGCACATCGACGCGGCACTGCTCCGCGGTCACATCGAACCGCTCGGTCAAATGCGCGACCATCGCGGCCAGCGTTTGCGGGCTTTCGACCAACTGCCAGATACGCGCGGCCGATGCGTTGAGTTGATAGAAGGTGCCCGTCACGCTGTTGAGCACGATGCTTTCCCCATCGACATCGGCGGTGATGAGGTCGGGCCTGCGCCGGATGATGCTGTGGTCGTCGATCATGCTAGTCATCCGTCGATATCGTGCGCGCTCTCTATAGTCCGAATCCATGTTCGAGCCAGATGTCGAGTGCGGCAACGTTCCATAATGCACCGAACGTGGGGGAAGGCCGGGCATCGCCGCTGCCATGCAGATGCGATTCATGCAGCCGGTGCCAGATCGCGGCGAGCTTTGCGCCGTCGACCCAGCCGAGCCGCACCGGCCATTGCTGTTCGATCGGCCGTTCGGCGTAGAGCGCGGCAAGCCCTTCGATCACCGCGCCATCGAACCGCGCCTTGGTCGTGCGCGTCCGCACTTGCTCCACCAGCGTGCCGCGCATCGCCTCGCGCAGCAGATGCCGCCGCACCCCGCGCTTGAGCAGCACCGCGCCGGATGCGCCGAGATAGAAGCGCTGGAGACGGATATCGTAGAGCGGATGGCGGTGTTCGACGCCGTGCCAGGCGGCGAATGCCTGACTGCCGCCGAACAGCGTGTCGCGCGCCGGATATGCGACCATCGCATAGCGGTTTTGCGCGGCGATCGTCGGCAGCGTGCGTGCGGGGCGGCGGTCCATAATCCGATGCAGTACGCCGGTCTGCGCGATCCATTCGGGCCGCAGCCAATCCTGGATCGGCGTTCCCGCCCACATCTGGCGATGCGCGGCGCGGCGATAGCGCGCGTTGCTGAGATGCGGGCCTAGGCTCTCCATGACGATCGATCGTAATCGCGCGAGCGGGCTTTTACCCGGCATCGCCAAGGCCTCGCGCGCGATCAGGTCGATTCGTCCGCGCCGGATTTCATCGGCCCAATGGACGTGATTGCCGTTGAGGAATTCGTCACCGCCTTCGCCCGACAGCAACACTCGCTCGCCGCGGCCTTGCAGATCCGCAAAGATGCGTTGCTGCGTGTCGATCGTATTCGGCCGCAGTGGCAGGTACAGCGTCGCGGCACTCCAGGCCCGCGCGACATCAGGATCGAATACGCCGCCGCTGACGATCCGCAGCCTTAGTCGCAGATCCTGCGCGACGGCGTTGCTATACGCGCTCTCGTCGATCGGCGAGCCGGGAAAGTGCGCGCTGATCGCGGTCGGCGGCGCGGCAATGCGTCCCGCCCGGTTCAAATGTACCGCGCGCGACACGACCGAGGACGAATCGAGCCCCCCCGACAGCTGCGCGGCGACTCCGGTGCTGCTGCGCGAGCACGCGACCAGCGCTTGATCGAACAAGTCGGTGAAGCGCTCGATATGCTCGCCTTCCGATGCGCGCGTCAGATCCTCATAAGGCGCATCGTCCCAATGCCAGCGGCGCAGCATACCGCCGCGATAGTCGAGTGCCGCCCCTTGCGGCAGCGCCTCGACGCCCTCGAAAAAGGTCTCGCCGGGCGTCACCACGCGCTGCGTCAGATGCTCCGCGATCATAGCTTCGTTGAGCCGCCGCTCCAGCGCGAGGCCCACGACCAGCGCGCGCGGTTCGCTGGCGAAGGCGAGGCGGTCGGCGTCGTGCGTGAACAGGAACGGTCGCCACCCTGCGGGCGAACGCGCGCAGAATAACCGTCGCGCGTCGGGCTGCCAGATCGCGAGCGCCCAATCGCCCGTCAGATGGCGCAGGAAGCCGTCGCCTGCCTGTTCAAACAGCGCGAGCGCGAGGTCGCAATCCGGACAGGCGCGTAGCGCTTCGCCGCGTCGCCCGAGCAAAGCGATCAGCTCCGCGCGATTGTCCAGCCGCCCATCGAACGCAATCGTGGCGCCGGACGGTCCGGTGAGCGGCTGGCGCTCGCCGACTGCCTCTGGCGTGGTCGCGTGGTGAAACCGGATCAGCCCGACCGGCCCGTCGCGCCACAGCGTCATCCCGTCCGCGCCACGGATGGCGGCGGCGTCGGCCACGTGGCCAAGTGCCTCGGCAGAAACGTCGCGTCCGCTGGCATAAAGGATGCCGGCGATGCCGCTCATGCCGGCGCGGCCACCAAAACGCCCTTGTCGAGCGCATCCGCGACGAAGTCAGCCACATCCGCCCGGACGTCCGATTGGGGCGCGCCATAGGCTTCGGCCAGTCGGGCGGCGGCGGTGTCCGCGTCCGCGCCCGCGGCAATCTCGCGCCAGATATCTGCCGCGCTGCCGTTGAGCGCATAGTAATTGCCAGTTTCGGTATCGAACAGGGCAAGATCGCCCGGGACGTCCTGCCAGACGATATGCGCGGGGATGAACAGGGTCATACGGAGCCTTTCGATGCGATCACGCGCGCTTGCGCCTCGTGCAGGTAACGCAGCGCAAAATCCTCCGAGCGACGGTCGGACTGACGATTCATGCGCGGGGCGGTGGGGGCGACGTCGCTGCCAAGTGCGCGTAGGACGCTACCGACGCTTCCGGCATAATCCCGCTTCAGGCTTTCGTAACTGAGCGAAATCGGCGTGGCGCCGATCGCCGCGAACAGATTTGCCCAATGCGCGTGCGCCCAGGCGGTGTTTGCGATCCGCGCGGCAATACGGTCGAAATCGAATTCGGGGTCGGTGAGGGGTTCGTGTTCGCCAACGCCCGGAATCGCGCGCCACAGTCCGGTCTGCTCTGCCAGATCGCCGGACACCGCACCACGCACTCGGTCGAGGCGCTTGAGATGGAGGAAGGTCGCGCCGTCGAACAGCGGCCCAAGCGTGGCGGCGGCGCGCTGGTACAGATCGGGCGGGGTGTCGTTTGGTTGCGATCGGGCGAGGTGATCGCGCAGCGGCAGGTCGCGCTCCGCCAACAGATCGAGCACGTCGCGCCAGAACAGTTTGGCGGAAAAAGTGCCGTTCGGGCCGGTCCGGTGGCGGTGGACCGCGTTAAGATACGCATCGGCGCTATCGGTCGCCCAGCGTGCGACGAAATCGGGGCGGAAGCCGATATGAAAATATTCGAGCGGACAGCCGAGGCCCCCGGCGAAGTACAGCGCCTCGCCCAGTAAGGTGCTGCCGGAGCGTTGTTCGGAGCAAAGCAGGATCGTGCGCTTGGGCCGCCCGTCCCATGCTGGATAATCGTGCGCGGCCAGCGTCAGATCGTAGCGTTTGCGCGTTTCCATCGACCAGCGGCTCATTCGCGTGCCACCTGAGCCAGTGTTTCGGCAACGGCGGGCAGGGCGTCGAAGCGCGACGGATAGGACAGCCGCAGCATCTTCGCCCCTCTGGCGATGCGGTTGAGGCGTGCGATCGCGGGGGCATGTTCTTCCGACGGCGGTGCCGCGGGGTTGAACAGCGTCAACTGTCGCGCGGCCTCGATCAGTGCGTGCGCGCGGTTCATCGTCGTCAGGCGCGGGGCGTCGATCGTCGGGTCGCGCGCAAGGAAGACGAAAGCGCGCAGCGGCAGTGCCGCGGTTACGAGCGGCACGGACGGTTCGAAGCGGAATTTGCCGTCATAGCCAGGCATTGCATGGCACAATGCGGGGTCGATGCCGAGTCCGTCCCGCGATGCACGCCATACGCACACGCCGGTGGCGGCCGGCGCGACGAGCGGGACGGCGCCGTCCCATACGATCGACAGATCGTCGCTGAAGACGTCCCATTCTGGCAGCGTTGCCAGCGCCGCGGTGGTCGTCGATTTGCCCGCGCCCGATGCACCCAGCAGCAGCAACCCGGCACCCGCCGTTGCGACTGCAGCGGCGTGGATCGTGGCCGCGCCGCGCGCCGCCATCAGCCGAGGCAGGATGCGGCGGACCAACACATCGACGCTCGCCGCGCTTGGCGGCATTTCTGCACTGTAGAGGCGCACCCGCGTGATTGCGCGGTCGACGCGGAAGACCCCGTCGAACCGCGAGCCGATCAGCCAATCGTCGCCGATCGTGCCGAGCCGCGTTTCATAGCGTCCGGGCCAGGCGAAGATATGCTGATCCGCCGAGGGTGCAGGGCCTGGTTCAAAGCTGATGTCGAGCCGGTGCTCGGCCACGTCATCGACCCGATCTTCCCGCAGCCCGGCAAGCGCGACGTGGGAGCGAAGCGGGACCCCGGCAAAGCGATACGCAAAGGTCAATCGGTCTTTCCCCGAATGCGGTGGCGGCGGCGCGGCACTGACGTGGGTTAGCGCGACTCGCAGGAGACCGCAGCCATCGCAAAGCCCATGTGACTTTCCGCCACGGGACCACGTTCCCACATAGAAAAACGACCCACCGTGCGATGAGTCGTTTTCCTTTTTCTAATCAACAATGAAACGTCTGCATCGCTCCAGCGAGCAGGTGTCATCAGCGTTAGCTAACGTTGCCGCCCGAACCGTCGGAAACGCCACCACCAATGCCCTGTGCTTCGACCGCAGCCGCAAAAGCGGTGATCTCTGGCTTGATCCACTCGTCCTTCGCAGTCGAGACGCTGCGCACGGTCTGGTCCTTGCTGGTCATAATACACTCCCTAGGTAGTCTAGTAATTGCGAACTAAGCATACCGAATTGGACCCGGCAACACAATGCCGCAGTTGCGAAATGGTAGCTTCAGGCGATGCAGGCAATCTCGGTAAATTCGGGCCCGATCGGGTAGCCCGTTACTTCGATTTCGCCCGCGTTCAGCCATGCATGGGCCTCCAGCGAAAGCGCTGTGCCAGGTGCTGTGCCAAAATGCATGACGCTAAAAATACCGCGTTTCCGAAGCATTTGATGTGCCGTCATCGCTTGCGGCAGGCATACCGCCTTGAACGGAACGTTCCGTGCGGCGACGGTTACGGCCCAGCCAATTTTACGCGCGATCTCCATCTCTTGTGATGTTGGCGGCGAAAGACTTGCCTTGTCGGCTGCATGGTGCGGTGCCATGAATCCACCCAATTCGCGCGCGATCCGCGGGAAAGGAACCGTCAGGATCGCAAGCCGCGCCGCGGCCAGGCCTACGGCTGCTTCCACCAGCAGCCGATGGTCCCGGACACCAACTTGGCCAAGCCGCCGCATGCGGTGGCGCAGCCGCCGCCAATTCTTGCGCACTTGCGTTTTCATTGCGATTTGCCAGCAACCGTGGCCGATTTGTCACTATCAGACGAATGCCGGCCGATGCGCGCGATTCGGTTGATCAGCCAGGCGGGTATGCGAACCAGTGGATAGAGCGGGTAAAGCGCCATCGGAAGCTTGCTGCGATACATATCGCTTTGCATGTACAGCACCGACCGTACGATCTGCCACTGGTAACCGATGCCATGGCCGAGCAGCGGCTGCATCGCCAACGATAGCATCCGGCCATAACCCCAGCCGTCGATCTCCGTGGCCCCATCGCGCACCGCCATCAGCCGATATGCGCCCGCAACGAGCATCCGGACGCGGCGCGATGTCCCGATCGTCATGGCAAGCTCGTCCGGTAGCGGTAAGGCGAACAGATCGTGCATCATCAGCATGGCCTGTTCGGACGCCGCACCCGCGCCCAACGCCACGGCACGATCATGCCATTCCGGCAGCAAAGCCTGACCGGACGTCGCGACCAGCGCATGTACGTCGGCAAGCGATTTCAGCCGCGACCAGCCATCAATCGCGCCATGCAGCACGAGGTACGAGTACAGATCGGCCGGCGCGAGCGTCGGCGCGTTCAGGCTCGTGCCGAGCATCACCGTCTGTGCCGGTCCGCTTGCCGCAAGTGTTGGCAGGAGCGCGGCATTGGTAAAAAGCCGCCAGTGCAGTTCCACTTGCAGATGCGGCGCAGTGCGAACCAAAGCGACGTCCTTGCCGTAACGCGGCAGCACAGCACGTTGTTTGGCGCTCAATTCTTCTGCGGGCTGGGTTATGCGATAGCCCGCCTCCTCCAGCAGCGCGAGCACAGGTTCGATATGTTCGGGCAGGATCAGCAGGTCGATGTCCTTGCTGTGCTTGACCCCCACCGTACCGTAGGCGAGCGCGCCGAGCACCACGCCCTTGACCGCGAGCACCGGATAGCCAGCGGCCGCGATCTGCCCGGTCAGTCGCGCCGTATCGCCCGCTGCGACCAGATTGGTGTGGACGATGCGTTTGGCCTGGCGCGCCAGCGGGGCAGCGACCCGCTCCGGCACGGCAACCCCCGCCGCCTTCAATCCGCCATCGACCAATCCCTGCACGCGCTGCCGCACGACGACGCGGTTGAAGCGATCCCAGTCGATACCGCCCGCAACCGCCGCGCGCACCGCCGCGTCGCGCGCAGGCGAGGGCGGCCAGCGGCAGCAAGCGGCGGCAAGCAATAATTCGGGATCGGCTGGCGCGGTCACGGCCCCCGGTTAGGCATTTCGACGGTGTAAGGAAAGGCCTTGGCGGTGCGCGTGGCAATGGTGCCGGTTGCAGGAATCGAACCCGCGACATCCAGTTTACAAAACTGGTGGCAGGTGTCCGTCGATGCCCGAAAACGTGGGTTTTCTGCCGTACTTTGTCCGCTGTTGACCCCCGATATCGGGCCATTTGCAGGTTCAAAGGTTCACGGTGTACCCAAGACCCATAGTTGCCTATATTTTGCAAACTGGCGCTCTTCCCTACCACAAGGATATCGAAATGCCCGACATGAACCCGCGCACGCTCGCCCAGGCGCTCGATGAGAATTTCAAGGATGGGACGCTCGAAGCCGCGGTGCGGTTGATCGCGGACGAACTCGACCCGGTATCGAGCGCGTGTCTCGAGGAAGCTGCGAACCGGATCGCCGCCGCCGCGCGCGCGGCGCGACCGCCGGAACCGAACCCGGCGGGGGAGGCGATCTATCAGGCGGGACGGAGCGGGATCGATCCGACCGGGGCCGACGACGATCCCGAGGCGGGAACGCTGTTGAGCCTGACCGCCACCGCGACGATGCTCGAAACCTATGCCGTCGAAGCCTTCCCGGCGAGCGATCAGGGGCAGGTGCATTTCGGGCGGGTGCTTATGGAGGCGAGCGCCGTCACGATTCGCGCGTACATCGCCGGGCTGGACGCTACCGAGCCGATGACGAAAAAGTGGCGGACTCGAAGCGGCATGACGATCGAGAGCAACGTGGAAGGTTTCGAGCCGATCCGCGCCGAGCGACCGTCGTGACGGCGTGGTGGGCAGGGCATACCTTTTTTGCGTGCCCCTGCGGTGCTCAGACGGACACTCTGGCGAACCGAGACAATCCGACCCCGCGACCGCTTACGCTCGCTTGCTGGTCCTGCGAGACAGGCAGGATGCGGCAATGGACGCCGCAGCGGCGAGAGGTCACCGCATGAAGGTCGAGGTCTGCCGCGCGCGGATGCAGGGCGCGCCCGCCGACCTGCGTCCGTGCGGCCGCTGCTGGGCTTGCCTAGAGGTCGAGCGGCTGGCGGCGGAACTGGTAGCGGCTCCGCCAGATCGGACACCCCCACCCTTCCCAGCACGAACGAAAGGAATTGAGCATGACGGAGTTGGAGCGCGAATTGCTGATTGAGCAAGTTCGCCGGGACATCATCAACACGCCCGAAACCGCGGACTTCATGGCCGGTGTACCGATCGAAGCGGCGCATCAACGCGAGCGATGGGCGGCAGGCCATGACGACGGCAAGACCGCTTACGACTGGTTCTGGCTGATCGGCTATCTCGCGCAGAAAGCGGCCCGCGCGCAAGAGGCTGGCGACACTGAAAAGGCGCTGCACCACACGATCAGTACCGCCGCTGCGATCGCCAACTGGCACGCGGCAATCGCTGGAACTGACACGTCCATGCGGCCCGGTATCGCATCCCCAACGGGAGATGGGTTGTGAAGTGGCAAGCGCCGTCTGAGCGGGCGCAGATGCTCATGGCGGCACCTATCGCAGTGCCGTTAGCCATCGCCGTCGCGCCTTTCGTACTTCTGGGGGTGGCTTTCCACTGGCTTCTTACGAAGCTGTTTCCTACGCCTTCACGCGAATGGCACTGCTGGTTTGCATGGCGTCCCGTCCCGCTCGGCCATTGGTCTGAGCATGTCGGCCAACAGGGCAAGTGGGCGTTCCTCGAAACGATCGAGCGTCGGTCGATGCCGTATGATTGGCCGACCGAATGTCGCGCCCCACCAACGGAGGAAGAATAATGCCGCAAGATCATTCCATGACGGACCCCGATGTAGCGGAGATGGGGCCGTGATACGCATTATTGAGGTTCTGTCCGATGATTTAGTTGCCCCGTCCACCAGTACCTAAACACCCCCAATGGAGAGAGAAAATGGCGCAGGTTCATAGTACCACCCCATCCCCGACACAGGCAGAACGGGCGCAGGAATGTTTGGCCGATGCTTACGATAAAGCTGGGTATCGCGATGAGGCAGCAGCGTTTCGAGCCGGTGCATGGACTTGCTACGATCATCCCGCCATCGCAGCAATGCTCGCCTTCGCCGAACAGTCCTGCGCCACCGACCGCCTCGCTGTGGGGGAGGTGACTGCCGAGCAATTAGCCCGCGCCTATGATCCGAAACTTTGGAGCGACGATCCCACAGAGGCCCATCGCCGTGCCAGCCCGTTTTTGGTTGAGGCATTGCGTTTCAAATCAATCGCAGATGCAGATATTGTGCTTGCTCGCATCACCTCCCTCACCGTCCCCGAGCGGGATAAGGACGTGGCTGAACGGGTGGCGCGACTGGCCTATTCGGAGGCTTTAACTGCCGGCTGGAACAGCGGCATGGCACGCGAACCAATGGACGCGAATTATGCAAAGCGGGCATGGCTCGCAAGCGATGCCGCCGCAGCCATCGCCGCCCTTCGTCCCCAAGTCGTAGGGGAGGGGTAACTAAGGCTTAAGACAAAGCGCCAGCGCAGAATCCGCCCGCTCGCCGTAGCCACCCGGCGCCGATCCATCTTCGCCGGACACAAAAAAAGCGGCCCAGGCCGAAGCCCGAGCCGCTACTTGGTCTGATCGTGGTGGCCGCTACGGCGTGACGGGCGGGCAGCCTTCGCCGGGCTTGCCGGTTTCGTAAAGGGTGCGGATGCAGCGATCGGCCAGCTTGTTTCCGCCCGCCCGGTTATTGCCGCGCTCGACGGCGGCGCTGGCTTCGGCGAGGCGCTGCATCACGACCTCGAGCCACCCAAGGTCGATCAATCCGAAAACGCCGCTCTCAGGATGTCCGATGGGTGTCAGTCGCTCGGTTTTGGTGAGTTCAGGGCTGCGCGTCGGCAGCGTCGGCCGATCGGTTAACGCTACCGATCCCGCGCTCAAGGGGTGCTGACAACCTTGCAGTATCAACAGGGACGGGAGCAGCGCCAGAAGGCGAAGCGAGTTTCGCGGCGGCGAGTTCATGGTGCAGTTCCTCAATCGTGGATTTGAGCAGGTCGGTGGTCTGTGCGTCCGCGCGCGCGACGCTAGCGCCGATCCGGTCGGTGGTGACCTGCGCGGCCTTCTCGTCTTTCCGCGCGGCGGCGATGACCTTGGCATGGGCGACGGCGTGCTTTCCCTCGGCCTTCGCCTCGCCTTTCACTTCGCCGTCGTGATGGATCGCGAAATAGATACCGACGATGACACCGATCGCGATGCCGACGTCGAGCAGCGCCTTGACCGGGCCGGTCAGCCATTTCGGAGCCGCGCGCCCGGCAATCGCCAGCACGATGGAGGCGATCATGTCGGCAGCCCCGTCAAGCACATCGCGCGCTCGCGCTGGCGGCGCAACGTCAACCCGCGCACCGGCACGATGCGCCCGTTGATGCGCGCCTTGTCCCACGCCAGCAGCGCGTTGCAGCCGCCGCGCCAGTCGCTTCGGGCGAAGCGGGCGCGCATGGTCGATCGGCAATATCCGCCGACCCCGAAATTAAACGAACCGCGCACCATCGCCGCCAGCTGATACGGATGGTCTGCCAGCTGCGGCGAGCAGCGCAGCACGCCGGCCATGTGGATCTTAGCGTCGTCGGTCAGCAACGCCTCGCATTCGGCATCGCTGCGAAACTGGCCGACGCGCACGTCCCTACCGGTGTGGCCGTAGCAAGAGGTTGGTATCTTCGCGATGTCGAGGTAACTGACATTGCGCTTGCCCTCGTCCGGCTTAAGCGTGGCGACCGCCATCGCCAGCGCAAGCGCCGCGCCGGTCGCAAGCCCGCCGCCGACAAGTTGTTTTGGGGTTGGTCTATTTGCCATCGGTCGGGGCCTTCCGGGTAATGCGTGCCAGCGCGATAGCGACGAGCAGGATGACGGGCAGGGTCGAGGTCAACCACGCCGGGAGCAGCGCGCGCATATCTTGCGGCAGCGCGTTCCAGACTTCCGTGGCGGTGCCCGGGAACCATTGGACGAAGGCGGTCAGCAGCGCGCCAGCGGTCGCCATCTGCACCGAGGAAAACTTGAGGGCGCGGGTCCAGTCATCGACCAAGCGGGCGCGCAACCAGGCGCGCCACCGTGCGAGCAGCGTCATAGTCCAATTCCTTGGGTGGGAGGTACGCCGATCAGGCGCGGTCGTATATTTCGGCAATCTCGGCGGTCGCATAGACGACGACCGGCGGCGGGGCGGGCTTGGGCGGGACAGGGGCTGGCGACCACAGGCCGCACGCCGCGACGTAGCGGAGCCACCGCCGCCGCCTCACCATCTTCTCGATAGGCGCATACGCGAATATGAGTGCGCCGATCAGGATGAGGATCAAGCCCAGCCGGGTCATTGGTTTCGCTCCTTGGGCGCGAGCAGCACCTCGAGCTTCGATTCGATCCGCGCGGTACGGACATCGATCGTATTCAGCTTGTCCTTATCCTCGGAGCGGTCGCGGTCCCGCAGGTCCTCGCGTTGCTCAAGGATCGTTGTGCGCCGAGCGATATCCTCGTCGCGCGAGACGGAGCCGCCGAACCATGACGCGAACCCCAAGATGCTGATCGCGAGCGCGATGAAAGGGAGCCAGTCCTTCCAAGAGGGGCGAGGCGGAACGTCGGGCATCGGTGTCTCCGGATGATGTAGAGAGGTCGGTAAAAACGCGGCCGATCAGAAGAGCCAGTAATTCATCCAGGCGAATTGCCCGGCAGCATTGGAATCGCTGTTGATCTCGATCGAGTCACCGACGGCCAACTCGCCGGGGCGTGGATTGCTGTTAGGGTCATGGCGCAATATACCAGCCAGCGGCGAGACCCGCCTTCGCGATGTGCAAACGTGCAGCAGTTGCCATGATGTAAATCTCCGAACGTCAGGAAGGAATCACGCGCCGTAGGTGACGCGGACGAGAACGCTTTCGAGTGTCATCGTCTCGCCCGTGTTGGTGAGCTGCCCGGTGATGGTCAGCGAGACGGGCGCAGTCGTATCGACTGCCGATGTGATGATGCTGGCGGTGAAATTGCCGACGCCCGAATTTGCCCCCGGAGCGCCTACTTGCGAGGAAGTCGAATTGCGGTTCTGGATTTTGACAATCGATTGCGTGACGGCGGTCGTGGTCCCGGCTTGCGTGTAATAGGCCGTCCCGCCGAACTTGACGCGCATCGTCTTCGTGTTTGCGCTGTTCGTGAACGTCCACAGCGGGATGATCTCGACGCTGCCGTTCGGCCCCATCGCATTCGCCGGGATGGTGATCGTGCCGGTCGAGAAGGTCGTCTCGGTCGTGGTGCCCGTGATCGGAGTGGATGCCGCGCCATTTAGCAGCGCCAGCGTCTGCGTTACCGAGAGCGCAGTTCGTGCCGCCGCTGCCGTTCCGCCCCCAGTGCCGCCCTGCGCGATCGAGAGCGGCGTTGTGAGGCCGGTCAGCGAAGTGATGTCGCTGTTTGCGCCCGCTGGCACCGAGGGTCCCTGCGGACCTGCCGGCCCCGGCACGGTACTCGCGGGGCCGGTCGGACCTGTTGGACCGGTCGGACCTGCCGGCCCCGGCACGGTACTCGCGGGGCCTACGGCGCCGGTGCTCACAACGATCAGCGTCTCGGTCGAGACGGAAAACGTCGCATCGTCGTAAGCGGCGGATGAATACGTGCCGGTTCCGGGGTTCGGCGCCGCATCGGCAACATAGATCGAGCCGGACAGCATCGGCCCTTTGCCGTCGGTATAGGGCTCACCGATTTCCCAACACGAACTGGCCGGGATTGTGCCCGGCAGCGTCCCATCGAACACGAACGCGGCATAGTCGCTGATCGCGTCGGTCGCGATTGTCCCCGTCTGCTGGACCGTCGCGAGGCCGCTCCGAAAAATCGAGAAGACGAGTTTGCGCCCGGTGAGTGAAGCATAGGAGCCGCTGTTGTCACGGACCCGAAGCCGCATCCGGTACGGCGCGCCGATAGCCAGGCGCAATTCCGCCGAAACCGGATTGATGCCGATCGATTTCATCTGTTTTCCTCGATTGAGCAGAGTTAAGCGGCGGAGCCAGTCATGGCGCTGCCGTTCAGGTACATCAAACCACTGATGGTCAGCAGCGCGGCCGCGGCGCAGAAGCTATTGCGGCGAGCCGTCGGGGTTTGTGCATTTTCTGCAATCCTTGATGTCAGTCGAGTAATTGCCCTGCGGCGTCGCTGGGGGCTGGGCATTGCAAGCGGCAAGCGCGAGGACGGCAGCGAACATCAGATACTTCATCGGTATTCTCCTTTGCTTCGTGGGTGGTTTCGGGAAGGATCAAGCGGCGGTGCCGGTCATCGTGCCGCTGTTTGAGACAGTGACCGCGTTGCCATTTTTCCGGACGGCGTAGCCAGCCGCTCCGCTCGTTCCGCCGGTCGATGAACCGCCAGCAGCGCCAAATCCGCCGCCCGCCGCGCCAGCGCCAGCGCCCGCTGCACCCGCCGCGCCGCCAGCACCGCCGCCGCTGGTCGTGCCTGCGGAGCCGTTTCCACCGCTGGTGGTATTGCCGCGAAAACCGCCGGCGCCGGCTCCGTTTGGAGCGCCACCGCCACCGCCGCCGCCGCCATCGCGCGAAGGCTCTGCGCCGCCGGTGAAGTAGGACGCGCCGCCGCCGCCGCCGCCGCCGCCAGCGCGCAGCGTGCCGCCGCTGTTGATCGTGATGCCGCCGGTCATCGGCACCTGGACATAAATCGCGTCACCGCCGCCCGCGCCATTGCCGGAATTTCCGGCCCCACCGGCACCGCCCCCGCCGTCAACGATACCGCCGCTTTGGACGACAAGCGTGAGCGCGATCGTATAGCTGCTTGTCGGCCAGTTACCGGTGTCGATACCGATCCCGCCGCTGGAAAGACCTCGGATCGTGACGCCGCTTGGCACATTGAACGTGATCGTCGCATTGGAAAATCCGGTGTACCCCGCCGCATCGGCCACAGTCCGCAGGTTGATCGCAGCGCCAGAGGTCAGCGCCAGCGTCGCTGCGAACGCGCCTGGCGGGGTTGCTGGCGTTCCAGCAGACCCCGGAGCGGAGATCACACCCCAATAGGCGTTGGCCGAGCTCGTGCCGCTGGGCGCTTGGTTGCTGAAATTATCTTGGAGCGCGGTGTATGTGCCGCCGTTGAACCCGACGTTGTTCGTCACATAATAGACCGTCGAGCTGCTATACGTCCCGACCGGCGCGTTGGTCGAGATTGCGCGAGGTGCCGCCCAAATGCCGATCAGGCTTCCCATCGCATCGAAATAGCCAAGGCTTTGCCAGAGCGTATCGGTGCCAGCAGGGATCGAGTCGATCCAACCAGCTGGAGCATTGCCGGTCGGGGTCGCAGGCGTTGGTAGCGAGCGCAGATAGATGCCGCGCTGGGTCGTGCCGGGGCGGCCAGTGATCGCAGCGCGGAACAGCGAGAGCTTGGTATAGACGTCGGTGAATTTGGCGACAAACGTGGCTGCTACAATCGGCGTGTCGGTCAACGGGTCGGTCCACGAAGGCGTCAGCCCTGTGAGATAGGCCGTCAGGGCCGCCACAGCAGCATCAGCGGTGGCCTTACTCGAGGTTAGGTCGGCAGGTGACCCTAAAGCGGTATAGCGGGCGTCCAGCGCCGCCAGATCGTTAAGGATCGCTTGATAGTCGAGGTTCGTGCGTTGCTTCTCGCTCCCTCGGCTCAAGATCGAGTCCGAGGTGATCGCCGCGATGTCATTCAGCGCGGCCTGGAAGCGCGAGGCCGCGTTCGGGACCGCGATTGAATAAATGGCGACCGTCGAAATATCCTGCAGCGCCCCGCCGAAGATATTGAACGACGGCAGCTTGACGTAGATCGTGTCGCCGATGACAGCCTGGTCGTATCCGAACTTGAAGATCGCATCGTCGAGCCGCGCGAATTTCGCGCCGCTGGCGTGCGCCGCAGGGGCGGTGCCGCGCTGGCCGCGCGCAAGCGGGGCGAGCGAATAGCGGTTTGCGCCGGTCAGCGTGGCGTTCTGGTAACCGATGACCTCGCCGTCGATGATCGCCAGCGTTGCGCCCGACGCCATCCCGGCGGCAGTCGTCCCGCTCAACGTGCCGAGGCTCGTGCTCAAATCGACGGCCAGCGTGTTCACCGTGTCGGGATCGGCGTGACTGGCAAGCGCGGCGGTCAAGGTGCCATAGCGGGCCGGTCCTTCGATGCGGCCGACGCGGGAATACGCGATGTTGTCGCCGCTGATCCAGACTTCGCAGCCGCCCCATGTCGCCGAGGTCGATGCCGCAGCGAGCCAGATTTCGGAATTGAATCCGGAGAGGTTTGTCGGTGCGAGGAACAGGAACGGAGCCGAGACGCTTCCCGGCGCGACCGCAGCGTTGGGGCTGTAGCCGCTACCGGAATGCGACGAATAGGTTGCGGCCGACGCGGTTGCCCCGGGCACGCCTTCCGCCACGAAGGACAGCTTGCCATCCTCGTCCTCGGTGATTTCCTTGATCCGGACGAGCACCCGCGTCAGCTTCAACTCGTCGGTCGTGGTTGTCAGGGTGACCAGACTCGTCGGCTCGAGCAGCACAAAGTTCCACGGCAGCGAGAACGTGTATTCCTCGCGGACGTACAGCGCGCGTTGCAGGATGAGCTGCACGACGTTCTGGGCGACCGCCGGATCGCAGATCGCGTGGAGCGAAATCGGGTCCTGTTTCCGTGCCCCGAATTCGATGATGTTGCCGAGGTCATAGGCGGGCGCGATCGCCGTATTGTATTGGTGCCCCCGGTCCAGAAACTCCACCTGGGCCTGATTGAAAGCCTCGGTCTGATCGATGATGGCGAGGCGAACGGGGATATCGTCATCCTCGAAATCGTCCTCGGTCAGGTCGTATGCCGGCGTCATGTCCGGCGTCCATGTCACCCCGTTCGCGGTCGCGGCAGCATCGCCGTAGGGCCGAATTTTCAAGACGCCTTCCGACCAATAGATCGCCGAATTGGTGCATTGCATCCACTCGAGGATCGACGTGTTCGCGGGCTGTTGAGACTCGAGCACCGGGGACAGCAGCAGGTTGCTCGCGCGGCAATAGAGCGAATAATCGGAGAGGTCGCCGAGCAGCCCCGCACCCCAGCCCGGCACGCCCTTGGAAGGCGAAGTCAGGAAGTCGGTGATGATGTCCTTCGGGTCCGCATCGACCACGCCGCCGCCCAGCTGGATCGCGAAATCCACCTCGAAGCTGTGGTTCGGAAGCGTCGCCGAGTCCGCGAGCAGATAGTCCTGCGCATAGACATAGGCGATGCCGGAATAGTTGAGCGCCTGCGCCGGGAACCGCGATGTCAGATAGCCCCAGACCGGTTGTGTCGTGGTGCCGGTGGCCAGGCTCAAGCCAGCCTGGGCGAGCGCCGTGCCGCCGGTAAAAACCGAGGTATCGCGGTACACGGTGACGATGTTCGGGATGACCCCCTCGCCGAGTGCGAGGATGATCGACGCCGTGTACGTGAAGGTCGTGTCCTTCGTGCCCCCGCCAAGGCCCTTTCCGGTCCGTGTCGTGACGGTGTGCGAAATCGCGTTGAAGCCGCCGTACCAGATCAGGTTGGCGCGCGTGATCCGACCCCGACCCCAGCCCATATTGATCGGCAAGCCAAGCGACGACGACTGCACCGCCAACGAGTTCAATTTTGTCGCGGTGGTCGAGGTGGTCTTGCCGCCCATGTTACAGGCCGAGCAGAACGCGAAGCAGGTTCACGTCGCGCCGCAGCTTCTGGACCTGCGCCCCGCGCGCCCAGACCATGATGGCGAGCAAAACGACGCAGATCGTGATGACGATATCGAACAGCATTATCGGTCCTCGAATAGAGTGAAGAATTTGACGGCGCGGCTGCGCAGTTCCTCGTCGCGGTCGGCGTTGCCGCGAAGGACGCCGTTCCCAGCGATGACAGCGTGGATGACTTCGGGGAGGGCGATGACGATCGCACCGTGACTGAAGCAGCGCCCGAACTTCCAGATCGCGAAGTCACCGGGGCCCACCGCCGCGCGCTCAATCTCGCGGGCATAGGTGCGAACCCAGCCGAGATATTGTTCCTCGTCCCGGTGCAGCATCCATTGCGGATTATAGTCCGGCTCGATGTGTGGGATCATGCCCGCGGCTTCGTACACGGCGGCCGGAAATTGGGCACAGTCCACCCCGACGCCCTTGATCCGGGCGCGTTCGTGATACGGCGTCAATTCCCATGACAGGGCTTCGGTGACGACGGCGGCGCGCCGCGGATCGCGGGTCAACCGAACGCCGTTTCGGGCACAGGCACGAAGTCGGTGCCCTTGCGGTTGAGCAGGTTGTTGAACCGCGTGCCGCAGCGCGAGATGGTGAGGTCGCAGCCGGGGATGACGCTGAACGTGTTTCCCGCGATCGGCAGCGCGGGCAAGGCGCGGACGAACTGGAAGCCGCCGGCACCGTCGTTGCTGCGCACCGTCGCCGCGATGCCGGTGAGCGGGCCGGAGGTGAAGGTGACCCGGCCTTGTGCAAAATCCCCCGCAGTCGTCGTCATGCCGGATGAAAACCCGGTGAGTGTCGGCGTGCCGCTGATCGTGCCGGTCTGGGCGTAGGTCGCCGGGAGCAGCGTGCAGCCCGCATCATACGGGGAGTGGAGGCAAGCGGCCTGATAGAGGTTCGCCGGCATGTTGGCGTTGAGGTAGGCGGTCCACGACGAGATTGTCAGTTGCGCCTCGCTCCCGCCGACCACCGGCACCGATGTCAGCTTGCCGGAAAAGCGCAGCACCGTGCCGACGACGGGCAGGTTCCAGTCGGTCAGGAACGCGCGGTCGAGCCGGACGTTCGCACCGTCCAGCCCGCGCTTTGCGATGAACGGGATGATCGGTGTCCCGTTGATTAGGTCGGCCGAATCCGCGGTGATCGTCACCTCAAGCGTGGCGACCTCGAGGCCGATCTTTTCGGTGATCGCGTTGCGGCTGATACCGGGGCCGAGCGCGAAGGTCTGTCCGCCGGATACCAACTTCACGTCGGCGCCGGACCACCGGATGACGGTGCCGCCGTTGAGGGTGATCGTCCACAGGTCCGCGGTCTGGAAATCGACGCCGCTGTTGAGCAGCGCCAGCAGCGGCGCGGAAGCGGTTTTCATCAGCGTTTCACCGTGATTAAGGCGAGGCCCGCTTGCGACCACAGCCCCTGCATCAGCTGGCTTGCATCCATGTCGTCTTGCTCGAACCGGACCAGAAACATGTAGGCACCGGTCCACGTCAGAGCGGCGCCGGCGGCGGGAGCGGTGGCGAAGGTGACGGTCCCGCCGTAGTTCACGGTCGTCGTCGCAAGCGTGCCAGCGACCTTCGCCTTGCAGGAGATGACCGAGCGCACCGGCTCCGTGAACAGGATCGCCCCGGCCCCGCCGGTCCGCATCAGCTGGAACGTCGTGGTCGTGCCGTCGCCGGTGCCGAAAGCCTGATCGACCACCGCGTTATCGAAGGCGTCGAAATAGGAGAATTCGGTATATTGCCCGGCGTTGGCGTTAAAGAACGCGAAGAGCCGCTGCAATTCCGGGTAGGCGACGGTATCGCGCAAAACCTCGTGGCCGATCTTGAAGCGCCAGCGCGGGTAGGCCCATTGCTTGCGCCGCCGTTCGCGGCCCGATGCCGCCGTCGCGATCTTGGTGTTCCAGATCGGGGTTTTCAGCGCCGGGAACATTTGGCCCGGCAGTAGCGGGAAGATCGATGGATTGTTGAAGGTATCGGGGACCGTAACGCCAACGCCGAGGACGCCGGTGATCCAAGGCCGGTTGAGGTTCGTTGGCACCACCGAGACGCCGCCGGCGATGACCGTCACAACGTCCTGCGTCGAACCATCGTCGAACGTGTAGCGCGCGGTGATCGTGCCGTTGGGTACGCCGAACGAGCTCCAGTCGAGCGTCAGAACATCGGCTGGGCGGGTAGCTGCTGCACTCGTCGTCGGGATGCGCGATGTCGGCTTCGAGCCAGCTTCAAACTGGAAACCCTTGAGGTCAAATCCGGCGGTCGTGACGCCGGTATGGGACGAATTGTTGTTGTTGTTGGTCGTCGACCCGAGAGCAAACGGACCGGTCGAGGCAGAATTCGTGTAAATCATCGAGCAGCGAAATTCTGTGGCAGAAACCCGCTCAGCGACGGCGCCGGTTACGTTGGTTCCAAAGATGACGGTCGTGCCAGCCGCCAGATCGTAAATCGCTGACCCTGCCCCGCCCGGTGTGTTTAACAGCAAGTATCGCGTAGGACTTCCACTCGCCAGCTTCGCGACGACGGACATGCACGAAACAGCGCCGTAGCTAAAGGTTTGCCTTACTTCATGAAAGCCCGAAGCGGTCGTCTCGCGGATGCCGGTGGCCGTTCCCGTCATCAGGTTGAAGGTGTACGCAGCGTTTGAGAAATCGTCGCTGTACAGCGCAGCATTGGTAGCGGCTGGCTCGAGCAACAGCCCGCGATATGCCAGCGTGTACGGGTTGTAATCGAAGCGCGCGACGTTCGTGCCCGCAGCAACGAGCGCGCCGGACGAATTGTAATAGGTCGCCGACCCAGCCGCGCGGGCGAGCGTCGCCCCGGACGGAAGGACGCCAGCGGAAAAGTCGAAGCCTATTGCCATTGCGCGGTTCGATCCTGAATCAAAAAGGGCGGCCATTGCTGACCGCCCTCGTGGGTGCGTGGTGCGGGCGAAAGCCGCTATGTCTTCAAGCCAGCCTCAACGAGGCGACGAATGGCTTCTGGTCGCGAAAGGCCGCTCGGCTCGCGCCAAGCATCTAATCGAGCCAGCTGTTCAGCGGGCAGGCGAACCAGAACGCCCTCCTGCCGCCCCCCAGTAGAGGGACGCCCGCGCTTTTTTGGGATATCCAGTATTGACCCGCTCATAAAATGCGGATATCCCATTAAACAGGCCAGCGCAAGGGTTGCACCCCTAGCACCGGCCCTAACCACCAACGATCCCAAGGAGATCGATCATGGCTGCGGCACTCAATACCACCGGTGACACTTTTTACCAATCGAAGGTCCGCGAAATCACGCGGCGCTGCCTTCGCGAGCGCTGCGAGGAAAAGCTCGCAACGATCGATCCGCTCGAATCCTCCGAGGCGTTCGCCGAGTTTCACCTGGCAGCGAGCATCCTGTTGAACCTTCGTAACGGCGGCGGACGCTCAATCCACTAGCGCCATCTGACTTCTCCGAGCCGAGGTTCCCTACCACGGAACACAACCTCCACAGGAGAATTCAGATGAGCGAGATCGTAACAATCAACTTCCGTGGCGATGATCTTTATGGGTTCAAGCGCGACGATGGCACGTTCATGGCCGTCAAACCGATGTGCGAAGCAATGGGCATCCCCTATGATGCGCAACGCCAACGCATCTCTCGTGACCCGATTTTGAGCAAAGCCGCGAGCATCATGCTCGCACCTTTCGCCGGTAGCCGGGGTCAGGAGGTCACCTGCCTGCTGGTCAAGCGTGTCAATTTCTGGCTGGCGGGGGTCGATACCAACCGAATCAAGGACGAGGCAGTCCGCGAGCGCGTCCTTCTCTACCAAGAGGAATGCGCTGACGTTCTCTATGACCACTTTGCGGGTCGCGCAGCCCCGGCACTGCCCGATTTTGGTGCCTCAACCGACTCCAGCGACAGCGTTCGTCTCCGGATGGTCAACGAGGCCGGTCGCTACTTCGGGGTCCGAGCCGCTCGCGAAATGTGGTTCTTGCAGGATCTGCCCATCGTCCCAGCAATGCGGGTCGAGCAGCAAGCTGACCTGTTTGATCCCAGCACGATCCGTCACCCGGAGTCCGAAGCGGCGTAATTGGAGAGCAAGCCAGCGAGGGCGATCCGAAAGGGTCGCCCTCTTTGCGTGACTCGACTCTTAGGGCTGGCGCGATAACGTACCGTCATGCGACTCGGTCCAGAATGGCGCGGCAGGTTTCCGCCTGGGGCGATGGAGGGAATCGAGCGCTCCCTCGCGGACTTTCGCAAGGGGGGCCAAGTGGATGGCGTAGAAGTGTTAGGCTGCCCTGACTGCCTTCTTTCTATGGGCCTAGCCGGTATAATCTTTCCTCTGTCGTCCCCACCAACGCTGCCGATCGCGGGATGCGAGCGAGCGCCCTGTTGCGGCTGCGACTTCATTCCCGTCCTAACCGGCGAAGGCGGCGTCGAGGCGAGGGTTGCTAGAGTGCCGCGCGCTGGACTTCCCAACCCGACCGGTTAATTTGGCGCGCTTTAGGGGAGCGGCAAATGCGCCAAGGCATCGCGACAATTTTAGACGTTATTTCGGTCTTAGCCGCGATGAGTGGCGGCGTCTTGATCCTGTTCTCCTTGCTGCCGCCAAATTCAGCGGTTCAGACCTGCGCACTATCCGCGGTCGGCATCGGCATCGCGGCGGTGCCGTATATTATCGCTGGTGCGTTCCACCGCGGTGCCGTTCGTCGTTTGCTCGATCGACGCGACTAACCTCTCACGTCGCGAGACGCCCGCCCTTCCGAACGTGCTGACGCAGCCCATCGGCAAGGGCGCTGCCGTGCTTCATTGCCATCCGCCGCACGCTCTCACCGTCGACCGCATGGATATGAAACGTGTCCCCACCGCCCCCGCCGCCACTACGCAATCGATCCGCGATGTCAGCCGGTAGCACCATTTCGCGGGGATGGACTATGCCGACCTGACCGCCCTTGCCGTCGATCCCCGGCCCGCTCATCGAGGGCACGTCGTAACCGTCCTGCGCACTGAAAGCCATCACGCCTGCAAAGGCAGTTGCGGCTGCGATCGGCGCGAGGATCGGGCCAACTATCGGGATGCCCACGACCGCTCGCCACGCGCCGGCGGCAGCGGCCTTCGCGTCCAACAAGATTTGCGTCGCGTTGAACGCCTTCGACGAGGCTTCCTTGGTGACCAGTGAAATGAGCCACAGCTCGATCATGCGTGCAATCGCCTGCTGGAATACCCCGACCAAGGTGCCCCACATAGATCGAAACGTCGTCCCGAAACCCTGCTGCAAGGTCAGCATTTTCGACAGAGACTGGCTCCAGCCGGACGCGATCTCGGCAAAATTCTGCCGCCGAGCCAAGACGGTTTGCTCTGCATCCTGCGCCTCTTGTTGCGACGCCTGCTTCGTCTTCACCTTCATCACTGCGTCGTGCTGGGTCTGCAATAGCTGGATCTGTCGATTGATTTTGCGTTTTTCGGCTAGTTCGATGCCCCCGAGCGCGGCCTCTGCGCGGAGCGAATCGATCTTGATCTGATACTCTCGCTCGGCTTCGGCTAAATCCAACGCGTAAAGCTGCCGGTTCAGATCCGCGCGCTGCCGTGCCGCGGTTACGTTGCCGATTTCGCCACGCTGCTGCTGCTGCTGGAGGAGATCGAATTTGCCGGCAAGAACGGTTCGGGCACCCTCGATTTCGGCTTGAGCGGCCACCTGGCGCATCTCGGCTTCAACTCGGATCGTTTCGGCCTGCTCGCGGATATCGTCCTTGTGCGCGGCGGTCCGTGACCGCGCAACCTCCCGCTCGATCTGTTTCTGCTCGGCGGTACCGGCCTTGGTGGCCGACAGCTTCTTCTGCCAGAAGTCAGCGGTAAACGCAGCTTCGTCGGCGCCCCAATTCTTTTCCGCATCAAGGGCGTCATTGAGCTCGTCGCGCCACGTCTCGACGATCGATGGCCCCTGCGCGGCGGCTGGCTTACTCGATCGCTCGGGCCGGGCCTTGCTGCCGCCGCCACCGCCAGTCGGCGTGGTGATCGTCGGCGGCTCCGCTGGCTTTGGCTTTGTGGGCTTGGCGTTCGCCTCGGCCTCGCGCTTGCGCATCATCGCGTCATACTGCGCGACCTCGCGCATTTCGCGCTGAAGCTGTTCGACTTCCTGCTTTTTCTTAGGGGTGTTGGTGACCAGCTTCCCGGTCGTAAGACTGGTGTGCTCGTAAGCCAGCTTCTGTTTACGATTCTGATAATAGGAAACTCGCCCATCGCGCGTGCTCCAGAGATCCTTTTTCGACGCTGCGCCAGCGGAACCGCCAGCGTCTGACGCAACGATCTTCCGCCAATTGAGATAAGCAGCTCCGGCTTTGACCGCCTTATCGGCAAGGTTCGCTAGCGAGTTTGCCAGCACGCCGATCGCTTCCGAGTTAGACGCGACGACTCCGGCGATCTTGACCTGAAGCGCTTGCGTCAGCTGGTCGATTTTATCGGCGGTTTTATCGGCGCTCTGGATTTGGCTGTCGGATAGGATCAACCCATATTTTTGAGCCTCGGCGGCTTGCTGGCGGAACCCTGCCGCGCCAGCTTGAAGAGTGGGGATGATCTCGCGCGCGCCGCGTCCAAAGATCGCCACCGCCGCGGCCGACTGGCGCGCCGGATCCTTGATCCTCGAGATCGCGTCGGCGACAAGTTCGAACCGACGGCTATCCGACGCCTGCTCCAACTCGCGCATATTGATGCCGAGGCTTTCGAACGAAGCGATTGCGGGCTTTGAACCTTCAAAGGCTTTTCCCAAGGTGATCGAGAATTTACCGAGAGCGTTATCAGCGCCCGCCACAGACGCCCCGTTCTGGGTGGCGGCATAACGGAACGCCTGCATGAACGCCGTCGTGACGCCTAGCGATTGCGCGGTTTCGCCGAGCGATCCGGCATATTCCAATCCAGCCTTGGCGACATCGATTAGGTCGCGCGCGACCGAACCCAACGCAAAACCTACGACCGCTGCAACCCCGACTGCTGCGACGCCCATTCCCCTAAAGGACGTCGAAACGCCAGAGACAGCGGAACGCATTCGCTGGGTGGCTGTGGCTGTATCGCGCGCGGCGGCCTGGACGCGATCCGCGCCCAGCTTGGCAGACAGGCCCATCGCTCCAAAGGCCTCACTCGATGTCGCCTGGAGTTCGGACAGCTTTGCCCGCATTTTCCCAGTAGATTCAGATACCGCGTTCCGCGCGCGCTCAATCGCCTCGACGGCAGAGGTCGAGGTACCGACAATCTTGACCTCAACCTGTTCAGTCATGCGTTTGGTCCTTTGGGGATAGATGCAATTAGCTCAGCAAGCAGGGAGTCGGTCGTGGCCGGTAGAGGTCGAGCGTTGAATTCGACCCCTACTGCTTCGGCAATCAGCTGAGCGGTGAGGCTTAGGGGCGGGTTCGTTTTCCAGTGCTCGTTCAAGGCGAGCACACGGGGCAGATCCATTCCATCGCGACAGTAATCCCAGGTCCACCCGGTCTGGGTGACAAGGCGCGCGATGAGAGCGGTCCAGCCTACAAACTCGCCCCCGTCGCTTCCCCCGCTTCAATGGCCTTTCGACGAAGCCCGGAGACGTCCATCACGGCTTCGAACACCTCGGCCATGATCTCGAGGTCGATCAGTTCGCGCACCATGTCACGCGTCATCTCCGGGTAATTGCGCTTAAGCGAGGCGAGCGCGACGTCGATCGTCGTCGCGATCGTTTCCTTGTCGAGGCCACCTTGTTCCATCGCCGCGATGCCGTCCTGGAAGTCTTCAAGCGCGCCGAGAGTGAGCGGCGGCATGACATAGGCGTTGCCGTCGCCAAGGGTGAGCGTGATGCCTTTCGCCATCTATCTTACTCCGACAGCGCATATGTGATGATATTGCCGGCCGCATCGGCAAAGCCGGAGAAGTCGAACTCCGGCACAACGAAGTCGTCCAGCTTGGTTGCGAACATCATTTTCGAAGAGATACAAGCGGGCAACGTGATCGTCAGCGACTTGCCGTTGAAGGGCGAATAGAAATCGCAGCGGAACGTCGGGGCATAGCCCATCGGAAGGTTGATGACGGACGACTTCTGCGCGACCGTCGATGTCGCGGTGTACTGGTATGAGATGTAGACCACCTTAGTCGCGTCGGCGGTGGCAAACGTGTAGGCACCAGCCGCCAGGCTGTACTGGCCCGTGGTCGGACCGGAGACGACGCGACGCATTGGGATGCCGTTCGCGTCGCGAACTCCAAGGTCGACTGCAAATGTGCCCGAGCCCGGAATTGTCGGCGTGATCGTGAATGGCGTCGACGGGATGACGGCGCCGGTCGTGTCGTACACGTCCGAGAGGATGCCGGTTGTTAGCGTCTGACCGAAGAATAGCGAGTTGATGAGCAGGCCGTTCATCTGCGCAAATTTAGCTTTTCCGCTGATCTTGCCCTTGCCGCGACCCACCGCGACCGGGAATTGGTTCTGGCCGTATAGCTCTTTCAGATCGAAAGAGACTTCGATCGACGCTTCCTGCAGGACACCGAACAAGATCGGCGTCGAGGTGGCGAGGGCGGTGCCATATGCGTCGGTGGTGGGCGAGCCCCACAGATTGCCCGAACCGAAGCCGTATTGTGCCATGTGAAGTCTCCATGCGAAACATCCGCGCGAGCGGACAGGGGTGAACAAAAATAGAGGGGTGCGTCGGCTAGATGCAGAGAATGCTGACTGGAACGATCGCCACGGCGTCTTGGCCGAGCGTGCCTTCGTCTGTCTCGATTGAGCCTTCAATCCGCGCCCATTGCACCAGTCCGCCAAGGCTCTGCGGCCCGCGCACTGGGTGAGTGTCGAGCGCGGAAGCAATCGCGTCGAGGATGGGGTTGAGCGCGCTGCCGGGCGCAACATCGCCCTGCGTCGAAACGTAGAGATATAGGTCAACGTGAAGGTTCCAAACCGTTGGCAATCCGGTGCGCTGTGACGCACCTTCGCGCTTTTGCGCCATGAACAGCGCGGGGCGCGATGATGGCGGTACATCGTTCCAGTGCAGCAGCTTCCGGCTCGTGGTGACGAGGCCGGGACCGCCTGATACCAGCGCGAACAAAGCCGCATAGATCGGTTCCCGGTTCATCGCGCGATCCTTGCGGCGGCTTCGTTGAGTTCGGCCCGGATTGCGCCGGAACCTTCGAGATCCTTGAGCGCGGTGCGGAGGAACGACCGCTTCTTCGGCGTACCGTTTTTGAAGCTGTCACCGCCCGACGACGGGCTGAATTTTGCCTTGGCCGTGTTGAGGCTCTGTTTTGGCGAACCGCCGCCCGGCCAGCCCAATTCCCAGCCGATGCCGTAGCCGACGTTGGTCGAGACGACGCCTTCGATGTTGTCGCCGACATCGGCCACGGCATCATGTACCGAGCGGCGGAGCCGACCGGTCTTGACGCCGAGAACCTGCCCGGAGAGCTTGTCCCTCTTGACCATGACCGACAATTTGAGCGCTAGCCGTCCGATGCTGGCACGCAGTTCGCCGTGTGCGCGCGCGCCGCGTGCATCGAGCGAGGCGATCACCGCGCTGTCGTTGATTTCGTAGCCGATCACAGCGACACCACCGCGCGATAGTTCTTCAAGATCGTCTGCACCGACGACGGCATATCCTTCGTGATGAGCGAGACGGTTTCACCGGCCAGCGCCTTGGAGGACCATCCTTGCTTGTCGCGCAGCGCATAACGAAGGCCGACCACCTCGTTGACGGCTTGCGCGAGATCGGGCGGCACCACCGGATAGCCCGCTGTCCACGCGATCAGAATGTTGGCGTTGCCCTTGGTGAAGCGGTAGCCGTCGACCATGACGGTCGTGTCGTCGTAGCGGTATCCGACCGCGCCGAACGTGGCTTGCGGGGCGATCGATTGCGCGTCGATCGTGACCGCGGTTACCGACTGGATCGGATATTGCGGGACCGTCTGGCGCGCATTGTTCCGGCCATCGAAGCGGCGGCTGTAGGACTGCACGCTGAAATCGCGATTGCAGTACGTCCGCACGAAACCCGAATAGGCGGTGATGAGGTTTTGGATGGCGGCGTCATCGGTCGAAATGACGACGCCCGCATAAGCCTTGAAGCTGGCGAGCGTCGTCAGGTCGGTCATGACTTAGGCCGCCGTTTCGGTTGGCGCGCTATCGGCGCGACGCCCTTTTGCCGGGGCGGCGTCGACAACCTGTGCGGCTGACAGTTCGACATCGACCGTATCGACGGGGATGATGACGCAGCCGTTGGCGATCAGGCCAGCGATGTCGCCGGGACCGGCATTATCGGGCAGTTCGATGATGCCGTCGATTACCGGCGTTGGGCCGCAGGTGAGGTCGGCCGATGTCATATGGGGCGGAGCGGTAAAGCGCATGGTGCTTCCTTTCGTGCGAGGCGAGGATGGGTCAGTCGGCGACGACGACGAAGCCAAGCGCGCTCATCGCGGCAGCCTCCGTGGCGGGCACGAGGATATGGCCCGCGTGGTTCGTGTCATATTGGTCGGAGGTGCCACCGTCGGGATGCGACATGGCGATCGGCTCGCTGTTGAATTCCTCGAGCTGGCGGGTGATGTCCGCTTCGAGGGCGGGATCGCGCGGTGCCATCGATCCATCTTGCGCCATCAGCGCGGGATCGGGCAGGGCTTCGACGAGCACATCGTCGGCGTGGCCGAAACCAAGCGCCGGATCGAACTTGCCGGTCATGTCGATCGTCACCGGATCGACCGGCGCGTCGTTGCCCTGGCCGAATCCATCGGCAGCGATAAACGGGCCGGTGTCGAGATCGACTTCGGCGGGCGGGGTCGTCTCGGGCGCGAGCAACGTCTCGGTAGCATGTGCGGGCGCGGGTGCGGGCGCTGGCGCGGGAGCCGCGACGGCAGCCGCCTTTTGGTGGGTGGGCTTGACGGCCATCGGGGTATCTCCATGGAATGGAAAAAAGGCCCCGCCAGCATGTGCCAGCGGGGCCCCGAGGTGCGCTCCCAAGGGGGGGAGAGCGTTCGGTTAGGTGGTTGGAGCGATGTTGGTGATGACCGCGACCGCGAACGGGGCGTAAATCGCCAGCGCGGACTGGCAGTAAATGCCATAATCCTGACGCCGGGTGACCTTCTGCCACGCCTCGGTGTAGTAATCCTTGCGGGTCAGCACCTCGGCCACCGCCGGGGTTTCGTTCTGGACGTACCAAGGCGGCAACGTCTCGCAGACCGCCATGATGGTGCCCGGCGCGATATTCGGGTGGATCTTCACCGGAATCTTCGTGCCGCCTTCTGGCGAGTACGGGTTGAAGTAGAACGAGATGACGTTGCCCGCGACGCCCTGGACGTTGGCGTTACCTTCATCGATGTTGTAACGGATCAGCGGGGCCGAACCCGAGCCGACCATCGACAGCTTCGAGATGGAACGCTGTTCCTGGCTGCTGACGTAGATGACCGTCGGCGAGACGCGGTAGGTATCCCACATCGTCTTGAGCATCGTGTCGACTTCGACAACCGAGCCGTAACCCGACGAGGTAAGCTGGGTGCCAGCACCGGCGACGCCGGTCGGAAGCGCAAGCACATACGATCCCGTCGACGGCGCGTTGAGGAACGCGGTGGTCAGGAAGCCGTCATAGGCGAGGCCCGCGTTCACCGAATAATCGGCGGCGATCACGGTTGCCGCCTGGCGCGCGCCAGCCAGCGGAAGCGCGAAGGTCGCCGAGTTGATCGTGGAGATGAACTGGAGCGTTTCCGCACCGACACCGCCGACATACCACGCATAAGCGACTGCGCCGTTGATGAGCGGCACCGTTGCCGAGAGCGTCTGCCCCAGCGTGATGGCCTGGGTGGCCGATGCCGAGCGCATCGATGCACCACCGTTGAGGACAAACGGCGTGCCGCCGCCATTCGGGGTGATCGATACCGTGCTGGGCACACCGCCTGCGAGGGTGGCGTGCATGAACGCGGCCTGCGACAGGGCGACGACGATGACCGAATAGGTCAGCGCCGGGAGCGTGGCGCCGGTGCCCGCAGCGGCAAGCGTCGGGGCGGTCGGCGTGCCGAGCGCGAGGGTGGCGTTGCCCGAGAGCATACCAGCTTCTTCCTTCGCCATCAGCTTGAGCAGCGTGCGCAGCTGCACCATCGATGCTTCGTCCTCGAAGCCTTCGGCGGCGAACTGTGCTTCGTCGGTCAGCGAATCTTCTTCGCCGATCGTGACATAGGATACCGACTTGTTGTTCGCGGTGTAGGTCATCGCGCCAGCGCGCGTTCCTTCCGGAACCCAGCCCATCCAGTTGAAGCCCGAACCGGCGAGCGAGGTGATCGTCTTGTAGTTCAGCGCCGTGCCGGGATTGGCGCGCTGCTTGCGGGCGAAGCGGTTGCGCAGCGGCGTGATCGTCGGGAACAGGTTGAGCGCCGGTGCCCGCAGATCGTAATAGGTGAGGCCGGTTGCCTGGGTGACGGCCTTCGACATCGAGGCGGTTTCGTTGCCCCAAAAATCGGACACCGACAGTTCGTTGCCGAGCGTGGCTTTCGAGAGGTCGAACACCTCGTTGGCGCGCTCGCGGGTGAGGTGGCCGAAACGGGAGGCGGAGAGTTCCGAATTGCCGTTGACGTCGAGCATCAGGCGGTCGGAGAAAACCGACCGGGGAGTGATAGCGTTCATGGGGATTCTCCATAAAAAAGCCGCCCGGATGAGGGGCGGCGTGGAGGCTGTTCGGTGTGCCGATGCCTTGGTCGGCGGCGATAAGGCGGGTCCGGCGGGGGCCGGGGTCGGTGCTAGAGGGCGGGGAGGGGAACGGTGCCGACGCGCGCGATGATCGCGTTGGCCTTCGCCATGCCGTTGGGCATTGCAGCGATGTCGGCGAGATCGGACTTGGCGAGCGGCTGGGGGCTTGGCGCGCCGCCGACCGCATCCTGTTCCTTGGTCACCGCAAACACGGCTCCCTTGGGCGGAGCGGGCTGGTTGAGCGCCTTTGCCAGCTTCTCGGTCAGGTCGGCGTTGCTGGCGTTCAGCGTGTCGACCCTCTCGATCAGGCCGGTGAGGCGCGGAAGGCTGTCACCGACCGCCTTTTCGAGGCGTTCGTTCTCGGCGGCGAGGTCGACGGATTTCGAGGCAGTCGCATCGCAGGTCGCGCCAAGCGACACGGCGTTGTCGTGCATCGACTGGATTTTGGTAGAATCGCCCTTGCTGTTGCGAGCGCCAGCCTTTTCCATGAGGCCGGTGTCGGCCTTGGCGAGGTCACCGATGCTCGCGGCGCAAGCATAAACGAGACGATCGAGGCTGGAATCCCAAGCGTCCTCCACCATCCCGGTTTCCTCGATGTCCGCCAGCAACTCGGCGGTTTCCTCCATCGCCATCGTGCAGAGCGCGTCGCAAAGCGTCTTGATGCCGTCGACCACGGTCTGCGGCACGGTGGAGCCGTCGGCTTCGCGTGCAGCTTCGCGGGCGATGCCGGACTGGACCGCGACCACCTGATAGATGGCGTTTGAAAGCGACATGATGCCGCGCATCCCCTTGGCGAGCGGCTGTTCGCCGAACGCTTGGGCGAGTTCGGCCAATCCCTTCGCCAGCATTTCGGGAGCCGAGAGATCGATCACAGCGACCGGAGCCGCGAGCGCCGCGTCTGCCTTGGCAAGCGCGTCTGCGACGGCCTCCGCGGCCGTAGGCGCAACGACGGCGACGACAGGTTCAGCTTCGATCGCATCGGCCATCTTCGCCAGTTCGGCGTTCGCGTTCTCGGCGATCAGGTCGGCGCGGGCCTGGACGACATAGTTCTTGGCGATGTTGCCCAGCTGCGCGTCGTCAGCGTCGGCGTTTGCCGCCTTCGCCATCTCGTTTGCGCGGGCCTTGGTCGCGTCGTTGCCCGGCTCATACGCCTTGGCGAGCACGAACTCGACATCGACCTGGCTGCCGTCCGATTTGACCATCGTGAAGGTCGCATCGCGGTTGCAGGGGACATCGACGATCGACAGTTCGCGGATGCCGGCGGCGTACCGCTTTTCGAGGCCGACCGTCCAACGCTTGGCGTAGGAACCGCCCGGCGAGAAGCCGGTATAAACGCCTTCCTCGACCTTCGTCCACTCGCCGTCGTCGACGATCTTCGCGCCGAAATGGACCGACTTGGCGAGGTCATCGAACTCGATGCTGACCAGCTTGCCCGCCGCGACGCTGCCGCTGTGCTGGCCGCGCACGTTGCCGTAGCTTTTGCCGCCGCTGGCCGCGAATTGCTCGTCCGACCATGCCTTGATGAGCGGCTTAGAGGCGTCGTAATCGAACGTCTCGCCAGCGCGGTCCTTCCGCTCCGTGAACGATCCGAACACAAGCCGCTGAACGGCATCCGCCTTCTCGAGCGGGATGAACATGGCGAGGGGATTGGACATCGAGGTCTCCTTGAGGATCATGTGGTTTCGGGGGCGACTTCGACGTCCGGCATGTCCTCGGGCAGGACCGGCAAGATGTCGCACCGGCAATTTTGGTGCAGAGGGGCGTCGCTGCCGCCGGGAAAGTCCTCGTCGAGGCCGACAATCGTGCCATCGAGCGCGGCGCAGTCATCGCAGCAATCATCCGACGAGAGCCATTGCTTGCCCTCGACCAAGCCGCTTGCGCGGTATCCAGCGAGGCTGCCCTGGACATCGGCGATCGCTGTCTCGGTTCGTGCGATCATCGAAGCCCGGTCGGCCGAGAACGCGGTGTCGGCGCGGATCGCCTTGGCGAGTTCCGCGTTCGAGAGGCCGTCCTCCATCGCTTTGCTGATCGAGCTCCGCAGCATCTTGCGGGTATTCTCGCTGATCGACCATTCGGCTTTGGGGTTTGCGACGAGTTCGCCATCGATCCACTTCATGCCGACCAATTCGGCCGACCGTTCGTGCGCCCATGCCGTTGCCCGCGCGGTCACCCGGTTGAGGGTGGCCTTGTCGAACAGGCCGACCTCGCCCGCCGCCTCGATTGCTGCAGCGACGGCGAGGCGGGCGATGATCGGCTCCGTCACGGTGCCGAGCGCGCCCCAATCCCAATCAATGTCGTCGAACGCCTTGTCGATGCGCGAGTCCGGCCCCTCGTCTGCCGCCTTCTCCATGCCAAGCGCGTCGGCCAGTTCGGCCGCGATTTCGCTGCCGCGTGCTTTCAGGAAGGTCGCGACCGTCCGCGCCAGCTTGGCCTCGGTGTCAGCAGCGGCCTTGGCGAGCAGGTCCGGCTTGGCGGTTGTCAGATCGCCCGGCTTCTCGGTTTTGGGTGCAGCGGTGTCCGCGGCTGGATCGATCGGCAGCGTGGCAGGCATCGGCGGCGGCGGCGGTGGGTTGAGGATCGAATCGACGGTCACGGCACCTTGCGCGGTGTAGATCAGAGGCTTCGCGCCCAGCCCGTCGGGCAGCGCCTCCTTGCCGTCCTGATCGCGCGCTTCGTCGAGCGAGATGACGCCGTTGCGCAGCTTTATGTCCTGGATCGTCGCCGCAATCTGCGGGTCGATTGCGCGGTTCTCGTCCCAGCTAAATTCGAGGTCGGGCCGTTTGAACTTGTCGGCGACGATGTGATTCATCAAGCGCTGGATGAACTGCATCAGCTGCGAGATGCCGCCCTCTGCCGCAGCTTCCTTATCGCTGTCGGCGTTGCTGTTGCCGAGGCCCGTCGTCTTGATGAACGGGCTTGGCGAGACACCGAAGCCGAAGCAGATCAGCCGGATTAGCCATTCGTCGAACAGCTCCTGGAAGATGTCGATCTTGGTCGCGTGAAACTCTGTGCCAGCAGGGAGCCACGGCACTTCGCGGCGATCGGCGAGGCGCTGCCCCATATCGCCCGACATCTGCGCGTTCCAGTTGCGCTCGAGGCTTGCGATCTGATCGGGCTGGAACAGCTCGGGCGCGGTGAAATAGCCGTCGCCGACGTTGCCGTGCGTGAAATAGCCGAGGTGCGACTTCGCCCGCATGATCTGCGTTTCGGCGGTGATGATGATCTTCTCGACGCGGCTCTGCCCGTAGAGGTGATCGACCCGGTAATTTTCCGGGTAATAGATCAGCTCGTCGCGAGTGTAGCTGGCGGCGGTGACGCCTTTCAGGATTTGCTTGTACGCCTCGTCCGGCGCCATCGGCGGCCGACCGTTGGCGTCGATCAGCGGCTGGATCGTGGCACCATCGACGAGCTCGAGCGCGTAGAGTTCGCCGCCGACCTTGGGCCGCGCATAGATCGACAGCGCGTCGTACACGAACACCTGATCGATGACGGCACCGATCCATTGCGACCAATCGTGGGTGCGGTCGGGCCGTTCCAGGAACGACGTGATCTTGATGATGTCCGGGTCGGTCGAACCGGTCGCGGTCTTGGCCCGCGCCTTGATCGACCATTCCAGTGTTTTCAGGAGGTCGGTCTGCCGCCCCATGACCAGCTTCAACGGCTCGCAATTCTGCGCGAGCTGTTTCAGCTTCGGGAACCCGACCGGCTCGACGCGGCGGGGCTGGAAGTTGATGTTGGCAAAGACCGGATAGTCGAAGGCGCGGCCCTGCACCGACGGCGGTGCCATGTTGGTACGCGCCTTGCCCGGCCCGAACCATTCTGCGGGTGTGTCTCCGGTGCGAGCATAGCGCAGCATCGCCAGCGTGCGCGTGACGATGCCCGGAGCGATAGCCATTCAGAAATTCCTATGTCGGGTTGCGGAGCGCGGCGGTGCGCGCTTCCATGTGGTCGACCCAGGCTTGTGGACCGGACCCGTCGGCGAGCAGTTCGAAAGCGCCAGCTGCGCCGTCGATCTGATCGTCGTGCGGGCCTGTCGGAAAGATTTCCGCCTCGGCAAAGAACGGCTCGTTCCATGCACCGCGCAGCATCCGGACGTTTCCGGCCTCACACTGTGCGGCGAACGGTGCGGCGCGGACTTCCTTCGAGCCGGACTCCGGTGCGGATTTGACGTTCCAGCCCGCGAGCATCCGGATCATTGCTTGCACTTGCGCCTTGCCGGCCTGTCCCGGGTCTTGCGAAAGACCGACCGTTACCTTTTTCGAGTCGGCGGTCGCGGTGTTGTAAACGGCGCGCTCGACATCGAGCGCGGTGCCCCGGAACCGAACAATATCGGTGATGTAGAAGATGCCGTCGGAGCCGCGCCCCATCTTGACGCCGGCGGTCCAGTCGGGATCGTTCGAACCTGTTGCCAGCGTCGCGGCGAGGTCCCACTTGCGCACCATCCGCATCCCGGCCGGAACGGCGTCGACGATCGGCAGCCAGTGCCGCTTGAACATGCCATCTTCGACGATATCCCAGTCGCCGTAGCGCCAGGCTTTGACCAGATTGTGCGATCCGAGCGCGCGGAGCCGCGCCTCGTAACGCGGATCGCTGGTTGTCAGTATCCGATTGTTTTCGAGCGTGGACGGGATAAAGACCCGCCGCTCGCCGCTTTCCGGATCGACGATCACCTCGTACCCGGCGCGGTTCGGCTCGACGTAGAGCGCTTTCACCCAATGGTGCCCGGCACCGCCGGGGTTTGCGGTCGACCGGAAAACGCAGGGGACGCCATTGCCGCTGCGGAGCGTTGCGCGGATCATGTCGATCGGCAGCTTGATCGGCCATTGCGTCAGCTCTTCGCAGCAGATCCATGTGTAGGCGTGACCTTGGTAGCCGTCTGCGGCTTTGACGTCCCAGAGATGCCGGAATTTGAGGCGGGCACCCTTCGCCGGACCCGACGTAAACACGTAGGTTCCGGCCTGTTTCATCCACCGCCCGCCGAAGTGGGGAAGGATGCGGTGAGCCTCTTGGATGACTTCTTCGAGGCTGACGCCGATCCGACGAAAGAAGATGCCGTTGGCGAACCGTCCGTGCGCGAGCGCGTGCTTCATCCAATCGAGCAGCATCCCGTATGTCTTGCCGCCGCCGCGCGCGCCGCCGAACATGATGTCCTCGACGGGGCACGTCAGCAGCGCGGCCTGCGGTCCCGGCTGCGGTGCAAATTCTACTAGGGGTGGACCGCCGTTGTGACCTTGGCCGGGTCGCGATCCACCGCTCAACCCTCGGGGGGCTTGTGGCGAGCGGCCCATTGGTCAGCATCGAGTTCACGAATCGGAGCGACCAGCACGCCGGGCAGCATGACATTGCCGTCACCGTCGGAGAAGGCCAACTTGCGGACGCCGAAGCCCGCGGCCTGCCCCTTGTTGTCGAGGTAATACTTGATCGCTGGGAACTCGCCATTGCGGATCTGTTCGACGAGCTTGCCGACGGCGAGGTCGACGATGCCATCGACGATTTCGGCTTCGATTTCCTCGAGCTGGGGATGCTTCGCGATGAACCGGGTGATCGAACTCGGATTGACCTTCAAGCGCGCCGCCGCGACGGAGCGGATGCCAGCCGATGCACGAAGCGCGGCTTCGACCTCTTTCAGCTTGAGCGCGGGCCGTCGTTGCAGGCCGGGCGCGGATCGATCAATTTTCGGTGCTCGCGCCATCCTTGACCTCCAATTCACGAAGCAGCGCCTTGGCGGTCACGGAGTTTCCTTGGTGGCAGGGCGGAAATGAAAAGGGCCGGAGGTTTCCCCCCGGCCCTTGCCGACGCGGCTGGGAAACGCCCCGTCGCGCGAGGCCGTCCGGCGCATGAACAGCGGCTAGTTCTGATATCGACCGCTGCGAAGGCGGAAATCGAAGGTCGGGATATGCGCGTTTTTCGTGGCACTTGCAAATCCGCCGCATAAATGTGGCTCAACAGGCGCGAATGACGCGATCCAGCCGATTATGCCGGAACTCTGCGCAGTCCTTTTCGGCGCAGGACCGAGATTTAGCCCTTCCTAAATGGGCAAATGCAGCAAGATAAAAGCGCGTGCCAGTATTTTGCGGGTTGCCAGCCGTATAATACCGCATTAATGCGCCTATTGTTCTTGCATCCGGTCAGCGATCTCATAAAGTCGTCAGGCCAGATACGGCAACCCTACCACGGAGAACACCATGCACACCCAAAGCGTCAAGCTGCCCCGAGGGCAAAGTCTTATCAAGATGGACGAGAGCGTCGACGGCCACACCATTGCGATGACGAAGGTCAGTTCCAGCTTGCACGCGATCTATTGGGTTTCGCCAAACGGCAGCGTCGAGGACCCGATCTATGCGGGCGAGCGCAGTCGGGCAGAAGGTCTGTTCGAGGCGCGATTGCTCGGCAGCTGCTGAAATACAACGGCCCGGTGAGCGAACTCAACCGGGCCGAGGTTTCCCTACCACAGGAACCCGAGCCTTCTGGCGCATCGGGGGCCGATTCTCAAGGACGAACGACATGAGCCAGGATGCAGCAACAATCCGAGCGCAGCCAATCAGCGCTTTCTTTTCGACTGCCGAAGCTGTCGCCGATAGCGAGCCGGTAATTGCCATTTATGCCGCGCCGGAATGGTACGAGCTTGGAGAGGACGGCAAGGCGTGGATCGCTGGCATCATCCGCGAGACTTTAGCACGCGCCGCCGAGCAACTCTGACGCCCCCCTGTCCCGCGCGTGCGGTGCGCGGGACGGCGATGGCATCAGGCCAGAACGGAGAACACGATGAACGTCATCAAGAATTGGGAAGCGAAGCGGTCGAGCGCGGGGATCACGATCACCGGCAAGAACGTGGCGGGTGAGGACGTGAAGATCGCGGGCTGCGCGAAGATCGTCGCCGGTTCGCCGCATCCCACCGTCGTCGACAAGCACGGCGACCGTCACCAACTCGCGTGAGCGCCAGCGCCACCCCTGCCACATCGGAGAATGACATGAACGACCACGACCTCGAAATGATCGGCTACACGACGGAGATCGTCTGCGCCGCGTTCGGCGGCAGCCAAGCCGTCGCCGCGAGCGATATCCCGAAGCTGATCGCGAGCACGCACGCCGCGCTGCTCGCCCTGTCCGCGCCGCCGGTCACGGCCGAGCCGACTGTCCCGCAGCTGACCCAGCGCGAAATCCGCGCAACGATCACGCGCGCTGCCCTCACCAGCCTGATCGACGGCAAGCCGTACCAGATGCTGCGGCGGCATCTCTCGCTCAACGGCCACACGCCGGAAAGCTACCGCGCCTTGTTCGGATTGCCGGCGTCCTATCCGATGACGGCACCGGGCTACAGCGAGCGGCGGCGGCAGCTGGCGATCGACAACGGGCTGGGCCGCAAGGCCAAGGCTTGATCTTGGGCGCGCCGGTGCGATCGGCGCGCCCCCACCCTACCACCGAAGGAACATGACATGCCGAAATTCCTAGTAACCTGCCACGCCACCGCGACGATCAGCGAGGATTGGCTGGTCACCGCCGCCGACGCCCAGGCGGCGCAGCGCCGCGTCGAAGATGGCGGCAACGAGCACATGATCCTGATCGACGAGATGACCGTCGGCGACGAGACGGACCGCGAGGTGGTGCAGGTCGCGGCGTTCGAGGACGGGGAACGATTCCGGTCCCGACGCCGGGCAGCGCCACGATGATGCAGTTCGTCGAGCAGATCAGCCGCATGACCCTTGTCGAAGAAATGACCAGCACCGATGACACCGGCAACGATCAGGCGATGGACGGGCTTATCCGCCGCGCCCGCGCCATGCTGGCGGAGGCGGCGCGATGAGCGTGCAGCCATTCCGCATCGAGCAATACACCGCTGATCGTAGATGCCCGCCAAGCGGTGTTAAGCTATACGGCTTCCGCCTGTGGGATGACGGCGGCGTGTCCGCGACGGATGCCCGCGCCGTGTGCGTCGCGGATATGTATCCGATGCCTCACCCTGTCGCGGTGAACATTGAGAACGCGACCAGGTTAGCCCAGCTGCCGATCCTTGAAGCCTCCAACGCCCATATGGTCGCCGCGCTGGCCGAGTTCGTGGATATGTGCGGACCGTTCGCCGATGCCGGACGCAGCGCGCTGCGCATGGTGGCGGCTGTCGCAGCTGGGCGCGCGGCGCTCGCGGAGGCGGGACGATGAGCGCCGAAGCCGAGGCGCACGGCGTCGGCGTCATCCGCAGCCTCACCTGTTGCTGTTGCGGCGGCGGGGCAGGGCGATGGGCGCAGCACTGGAACCGGGATCGCGGCTACGGCATCTGCCGCGCCTGTCTCGATGGTCCCTATGCCGGTTCCGATCCTGCTGAACTCGCCTCGCTGTTCGGGACCGAGGGCGTGAATTACGCTGGACCGGCGACCCTTCCTGCCGACGCAGAAGCGCGGGTTCAGGCGCTTAAGTCGCTCTGGCGCGCGGACCCCGCGCTGTCCGCATCCCTGTCGCTGTCCGACAAGCTGGCGGCAATTGCCGAAGCGCGGAAGTTCGACGGGGTGGTGATGTGACTGCGCCCCTTACCGCCGAACAGCGCGAAGCGGTCGCCGCGTGTCACGCGGACGAGGGCCCGGCATGGCGGCGATGGCTGGCGAAGCTGTGGGAGACGGCGGGTCCGTATGGCATCGATCCCGAGATGGGAGCGTCGTTGCAGGGCCTTCGCAATTCGCACGGCCCGACATGGCTTGCCAATGTGCATACGAAGGACGTTTTGCCGTGACGCCGACGCGACTGTTCGACGGTAAAAACCTCAGAAAACTGCGAATTTTTGACGATCCAGCTTTACCCGGTTCGCCGGTGTGCCAGACTGAAATCCCTACCACAGGAGACTACCCCGATGACTTACCAAGACAGCGGCATCGTTGCCGCCACCCAGGACGATTCCACCTCCGACGCGCCAACCGGGCAGGGCCTCGCGCTTCCGCCGAACCTCGGTGACATGGTGGCCGGTCGGACCCGCGCAATCGAGCTCTGGCTCGACTCCTACGACACCTTCCACCGCAATATGGACGCGGCGGCCGCAGCCTCGATTGGCGGCAGGATCGGCATGTCCGCTCCGAGCGATGACCGCTATAGCGGGATCAACGTCACGCGGCTGTTCCTGGCGACGGGCGAGACGGAGCGATATGACCGCGGCGTCAATCGGCGCATCAAGTCCAACGCCCGCGCCGACCTGCTCAAGGCGATCACGACCGAGGTCGATCGTCGCTGCTGGGATCACATGATGGTCAAGCTGGGTTTCGACCAACTGCTCGATCGACAGGCGCGCGAGGAGTTTCAAGCCAGCCTCAAGACCGAGCCGCCGGAGTTCAGCGTCGAGAATTGCAAAGCGACCTTCACGACGATCTGGGGCAGCCGCCGCGAAATGTACCTGCGCGGCATCGCCAACGTGTTCATGAAGATGGATCGTCGCTTCCGCAGCCACGACGCCTTCGCGATCGGCAACCGCCTGATTATCGAGCGCGCCATGAACGCCGACAGCTGGGGCGGCTGGTCCGATTGCAACCGGCGCGACACCCTGCACGATGTCGAGCGCATCTTCCGAGAACTGGACGGCGCCGGCACGATCGCGATGGGCGGCAAGGGCGGCATCGTCGCCGAGGTAGAGGCAGCAAAGCGCGCTGGCGGACTGCCATCGCTGGTGCAGGGCGACTATTTCCGGGTCCGCGTGTTCCAGAACGGCAACCTACACCTCTGGTTCGAGCGAAAGGACCTGCTCGCCCAGGTCAACAAGTTGCTGCTCGAATACTACAACCCCGTCGAGGGCGATGTCGGTGAAGGTCCGTCTTACGAGGCGGGGCCGCTGTACCACGCCACGCCCGCCAAGAATTTCGGGGCCTTCAATTCCAGCGAGGCGGTGGTCGAGTTCGCGATGAACGACGTCTATCTCAAGCCGGGGATGCGGGTGCTGGAACCGTCGGCAGGGACCGGCATGTTCGTCAAGGCCGCACTCGAGAAGGGTGCCGACGTCACCTGCATCGAGATCCAGCCCGGCCTCGCGCACGAACTGCGGGTGGTGCATTGGTTCAGCGATGTCCGCACCGCCGACTTCCTCGAGATGAAGCCGGACGCCGACGATCTGTTCGACGTGATCCTGATGAATCCGCCGTTCGATAGAGGCCGCGACTGCGATCATGTCCGCCACGCCTTCGGCTTCCTGAAACCCGGCGGCAAGCTGGTCGCGGTGATGTCGGCGCGGGCCGAGTTCGGGACCGATGCCCGGCACAAGGCGCTGCACGATCTGATCGCGGCGGAGCGCGATCGCTACTATGGCCGAGAATGGCGCGACTTGCCCGAAGGATCGTTCCTCCATGCCGGGACCAACGTCAATACGGTGGTGCTAACCGTCACGAAGCGGAAGGCGTCGTGAACGCCCAGCTGGACGAAGCACGGCTGGGCCTCGCAGCCCTGCCGACCCACCTCCACGGCGGGCTACTCCGCTACATCGAGGACGGCATCCGCCCAGGCGCGTTCCTCTGCTCGATCATCGACAACGACCTGCTCGGTGCAGTCTGTCATGCGGGGGAGGGGATCGGGTTGGACGATCTCCGGCGGCTGGCCCGGTTCTTCTACAACGACTGCCCGAGCCAGTGCCACGGCAGCAAGTCGAAGCGGCTCGATTGGGAGGGGCAGGGCGGGCTGATCGGCGCGGGGCGCGAGCACGCGCGCGAATGAACGCCCATGGTTCAGTCGATGGGATGGGGGCGTCGGCGACATCGCCGCCCGGATCATCTGCGCGGCGACACTCTAATTCCGCGGCGCTGCGGACGATGCGCGGACGTTCGGCGACGCGGCGCGACGGATTAGACTTCCGTTAGCGCCGCGTCGATCATGGCAGAATAGATGTTGCCGCAGCCGCGTCGCGAGCTTTGGTCCTCCAAGTAATGTGGGGCGGTGACACCGGCCGTTTTCATCGCCTCGGTCGGCTCGCGCAAGAGTTGGAGAATCACCTTCGCGTCTGCACTCCACTCAATCCAGTAGAGCGCCGGATTATTATCGTCGGTGCCATCGTCGGACGCGGTGCCGACCACGTCGTCTGGATCATAAAACTCCGCCTTGCAGAGGTGCCGAGCAATTCGTTCGATCATCGTGTCAGCCATCGAAATTCTCCTGGTTTTCCATTTAGAGATAGCTAGGCGCTACTCAGACTGAAACCTTCTCGGTGTGGGGGACGAAGTGGACGCACAGCGGACCTTCGCCGGGTACAAATAAACGGCAGAGCTCGGGGCGGCTTTCGTATATTCCGCACAGGCCCTCGCTGGTCAGCTGGTTGCAGGTCCAAAACCAAGTGCCGTCCGCGCGCTGCTCGCTCGGGCGAAATGGAATGCCGACCTCAAGCGCGATATGCTCGGCACGCTCAAACGACATTGTGCTGCCGACATGCTCGCCAAGCGCGGTGCGCGGGCCACCGGATAGAGTGAGTTTCTTGCAGCACGCGCCGGGCTCTAGGCACACAGCGCAGAGGCCACCGCGGTTCATGCCGGATCCTCGTCCAGCGCGATTCCGACGGCATCGCTGTAACCTTGCCGCCACGCCTCGGTTTCGTGGCGGTCATAGGCCGCACCCGCGTTGAAGGCGTCGGAGCCGCGCTCGAACTCGGCCAGCCATTGGGGATCGTTCATTCTACGATCACCACACAGGCCGACGACGACAGGCCGTGGTAGCGCATGTCCATCCGCAACTCGGCACCGTCGGGGATTCGATCCGCTGAAACCTTGAGCGCAATGCCGGTGTCGCACTCGGCAGACCCGACGATGGTGCAAGCCGCCGGCATCGCCATCACGACCCCGGGCAGGACCGCGAGGTCGACCTTCAAGATACCGATTCCCATCTCATTTCTCCTTGGTGGCAGGGTTCATCGTGCGGTGTCGTCGGCGATCGATCCCGCCGGTTCCTCGGTCTTGGGCTTCGGCTGCAACAGGATGCCTTCGCCGATCCGGCGATAGATTTCCTCTACCTCCGCGCGGTCGACGACGCGGGCCGCGATCTTGTGCGACGGCCAGATGCGAAGCGCGTGGATCAACCGCTTCTTCGCGGTCCGCCAGTGCAGCCCGTTGATGCGGGCGAGATCGACGTAGCTGACGTTGGTCAGCAGCATGTCCAGAATCATGCGCCGCGGTTCCATGATGGCCGCGCGCCAGCTGGTATAGGCGACCTCCATCCTGACCCGGCCCAGCGATTCGACGAGCGCATCGCGGGCGCTGGCGCTGTGGTCAACGCGGGCTTCGAGACTGGCGGAACCGATACCGACCTGCCGCTCGATCATTTCGGCGACCGAGGCGATTTCGTGGGCGGACGCCAGTTCGTCGGCATCAATCGTGCCCAGGCGCACCATACGCGCCAGCGGCCAGTCGCGCCGGCGCTGCGGCAGCGCGTTGAACTTCTCGTGCGTCTCGGGCGTGCCCTCGTTTTTGAACGACCACTTTTTCGCCAGAGCATCACGCGCCTCAGCCTTTTCGGCGGCGATGATCGTGGCAGCCATGCGGGCGGCCGGCCCCTGATATAGCTTGCGTGGCTTGCGCCCGGCACCGGTCATTTCTTGTTCCTTGGTCCGAAACATTGCTCGGCGAGGTTGCGGGCGGCGCGGGCGGCGACCCAGCCGTGCCGGGCGTCGACCTCGGCCAGGTTAAGCACGACGATGCCGTGGGTGTGCCAAGCCTCCTTCGCGATTGCCCAGCCTTCGCCCGGCTGCGGCTCGCGGCAGAGCGGCGCGAGGTGCGCCAGCTGGGAGTGGACGTCGGTCATCCGTCGGCGCGCTTCGCGTCGTGGATGCTCGGGATGCCGAACCGCCGCAGGATTTCAGATGCTTGGGCGGGAGTGCAAATATCCTCGGGTGCGATGACCCGTTCCTCGCGTTCCCATGAATATCGGGGCCGACCGAGTTCACCGAAGATTACGATACGCAGCCGGGCGGCCTGGCGCTTGCGTTCCTCGACCTTGGGCATGGCAATGGCGCGGATTTCGCCGATGGTCGGCATGAAGCCCCGGAGCGAGTTCTGGACTGCCGCGTCGATTGCTTCGGCCAGAATGATACCGGGCAGGTCGTGCAGCAGCCGCAGGGTTTCGTGCAGCCATGCCGTCGCATCGAGGCTATTCGCTGGGGTGCTGCTTTTCCAGAGAAGGCGGAGGCGTTTGTCCAGCCAGTCGTCGCGGACCGGTTGCAGTTCCTGCTCGATCTGGAGCAGCAGCTGCTTGGCGTCGATTCCTTCGCGATCGATCGTTGCGATGGCGTGGCCCCGGCTCCATGTGCCGTCGGCGCTATCCGTCAAAGCCAAGGCGGCGAGAGGCGTCATCAATTTCGGCAGAGCGGTTGCGCCGACCAGCGCCAGGTCCTGATCCATTACTTCCCCCATTTCTAAAACATCCATTGATGAAACCAACCGGGTCCACCGCCCCTTCGCGTTGCGCTTTGCCCAAGGCCACGATGACGGCCTCGGCTCCGTGTTGGGATTTCCACTTGCCCAAGACCGGCCGGGCGCGGGCTTCGCTGTATCCGGCTTGGAACAGCAGGGTCAGGCCAGCGTCGAACATCACCTTTTCGGGATTGGGTGGATCGACGGGGAGGGCGATTTCGGCCGCGATTGCGGCAGGAGCGCCAGCTCCTGAATCTTCTTTCTTATCTCCCTCTCCCTCTCCCTCTCCCTCTCCCTTGGATGCAATGTCCCGAGGGACAATCGGCAGAGTCCCCGAGGACAAACCATTTCTGTATTCGAGGACAAACGTGTCAAATTCGGGGACAGGGATCGACGTGTCGTTGCGCTGGTTGGCCTTTTTCACGCGCGCGCACTCGGTACGCCAGCGCTGTTGCAGCTTGGATTCCCACGATATATTGGCGCGCTCGGCGACTACTGGATGATACCAGCGGCCATCGGAACAGAGGATATAGCCGCGCATCATGCCCGCTTTATTTTTGCGGAATGTTTTCAGATCGCGCCCAAGGCCGACCAGCTTGCATAAAACGGTTTCGTTGTCCGGAAGGCTGGCCGCTGGAATTTGATGCCAAGATGCCGCCCAAAGCAGCACAGCATACCAGCACGCTTCCGGCGTTTCCTCGGCCGCAAGATCGCTATCGCGCAGCCGCGCAACGTGCAGCGGCATGTAGGAAAAGTCCTGAACATCGCAGTCTGGCGGGGTCAGGGGCGCGGGGAGGCAGGTCATTCGACTCTGCCATGGTTCGGATGAGAGATCGCGTTCATGCGAACAACCCCCCAGCGCGAGGCGTTTTGTCATGCCATGGCATCGGGATACCAAGGCTATTGCAGCCGAAGTCCAGCACACCGATTGATTCGGCTTCGTCATGTTTGACGGGCTTGAAACCGAGCGCGCGGCAACGATCCATCGCGAGCAACTTGCAATCGACGCGTACCAACTTGCCGCGATCGTCCTTTGGCCGCTTTATTGGGCCGAGGAAGTGGCGTCGCCACGTGACCTGATTGACAGCTCGGACGATGCGGCACCCCATGGCGTCACCCCAGGACTCGGTGTGAGCTGCGAGGCCGAACAGCACCGCTACGGTGTCCTTGTTCGTGCTGCCCGAAAGAAAGCGCGGATCGAGCGGTTCCTCGTAAAAAATCGCATCGATCGCGCCGAGGGCGTTGAGATCGGAAAGGTTCTCGTGCAGCTTCGCATAGGTCCGCCCAGCCGACGTGAAGCTCGAGCCCAACACCCAAGTGCCGGACACAACGCGCGCGTCGCCGGGTCCCCAACAAGCGAACCCTGCCGAGGCTTTCGATAAATCGAGACCGACGACGCGCATCGTTATTCGGCCAGCTTGTCGATGAGCGAGCCGACTTCGCCGCCGGGGTTCAAGTCCGTGTCTCCGGGCGGTCCCTTGGGGATCGTCACCAGCTTCGGCGGCGCGCGCTTGCCAGCGGCTGCTGGGATGACGGCATCCTTGCCATGCGCCATGTCGACCAGATCGACGCGGACCGCGATACCAAGTTCGGCCTCAAGCCCATTGCGACAGCGCAGATAATCGTCGCGCTTGGATTCCTCCATTTCGTACAGCGCGAACGCGGCCTTTGCCGCCTGTGGCTGGATGCCAAACTCTTTCTTGATGTGCTTGTACGCGGTCGACTGTTCCTGGGCGAACTCACCGACCTTGGCTTGCGCCGGACGGATATCGGTTTTGTAGAGGGCGACCGCCGCCTTGAAATCGGGTGTTTTCAATTCCTCGACCTGATCGTCGGTTCGTGCTGCTGTAGCCATGCTCGTCTCTCCAAATTGCGCCTCGGCGCGGGGGTGTGTCAGATGCGCGTCTGGCGCTTCATGCTCGCGGCGGTGCGCCGGAGTTCTTCGGTCACGACTGCCGCGCGATCGGCGATGACCGCATCGCGCAGCTTCTTCGGCAGGGCCGCGACGTCTGCGGGCGCGAAGGGGTCGAACAGGCGCATATTCAGCACGGCGGTTCTCCAACCATTTCGTAAGCGTAAGCGGCCAGCCCGAGCACCATCATGCGGCGCGCGAATTCGATCACCGGGAAGCCGTCGCGGATGGCGGCGGATGCGATCGATGCCGGAATGATCGTCGGCGGCGCGGCGGCGGGCGGCGTCTCGTTGAGCCACAAGATCATCTGCTCGCGCGCGAGCCGACCGGGCATCACGTCTGCCTTCTCGGCCAATGCGTCCAGCTTCGCGAATTCCTCACCGGGCAACAGCACGTTGACGTGCCGGGGCCCTTTGATCGCCGTCACCGGCGGCCGCGGCATTTCCAAGCCTACGATCGGATGCGGGGCGACGACAGGCGCTGGTGCCGGTGCCGGGTTCTTGCATTCTGGCCGCACCGGGGCGGGCGAGAAACGAGGGCCCGGGGTAGCCGCGGCAGCTGGCGCGGGCCGGTTCCCGCCCAGAATTCGACGCATCTTGTCAGCGCGATCTTCAATCGGTTCGAGTGGCTTGGATACCGACCGGGAAACGGGTCGGGCCGGGGCGAAGCCCGCTTTCGCGTGGCCGAGCGTGATGACCCGGCTGGGGCCGAAACCTTTGATCGTGATCTTGCCAGCATCGGCTAGGTCGGCCAGCAGCCCGCGCGCGGATTCGAGGCTGGGCAGGTTGAACCGCTCGGCTATTTGCAGATCGGTCGGCAGCGGCTGCTTGTCGCCCATGTTGCCCGCGATCCAATCGAGCAAGCGTTGCTGGATGATCTTGGGATGCGCCATTATTCGGCTTGACCCGCGCTCGATATCGGAAGGAGTCGGGCAAGGATGCGATCAGCTGCAGCGCGCGCCGCTGGTTCGCCGGTATGGTCCAGCCCACCGCGCGCTGTGGCTGCGGCGATGATGCTTAAATCCTCAAGGCAGCCGGGGATCATCGTAACGAAATCCGGCCCTGCGGTTTCCTCGAATGGCGTTGCTCCACCGTACCCGGCCAGCGCGTTGATGCTGTTTATGGCGCGGCGCCCGATCACGAGCGCGACCGAAAGCGCGCGCGAGAGGGTTGGTTCCTTGCCCTCAAGCAGCCAGCCCTTGATCGTGCTGCACGAAACGCCGGATGCAACCGAGATGCTGTGAAGTGTCCAGCCCGATGCGGTCGCACCGGCAAACATAGCGCGCATGGTATCTGCGACCCTATTGGGACCGATAATCGCACTTTCAGATGCTGACTGCCCCCCCGACATCATTATGATCCCGGACTATGAACGAGGCTGCACCCAGGATTGAAGAGACGAGCGCGGATCACTCCGACGCCTCGAGCGGCTTTGCTTTCAGCGCGTCGATACCAGCGATCAGTTTGCGCAGCGTGTCGGTTCGGGTCGGTGATCCCGCCCTGATCCGCTCAATCTGTGCTTTGCTGATGCCGCTGGCTTTGACGAGATGACTGGTGCGTATGTCCGCAGCGGTCATCGTGGAGGCAAGCCATGTTGGGTCTAATACGTTTTCCATACCGCTCTATAATCCTCATAAATGAGGCTGCGCAACCGGAGTTTGTGAGGTGACGCAAATTTATTCGGCAGCGGGTACTCTTGCGGCCATGCAAAACAGACAAAAAGAGATCGTAGCCTGGATGCAGGAAGTCATCGAACGGCGGGGGATAAGGCCCACCGCTTGGGCTGAACGCGCCCAGCTCGGGCGAGATACGGTAACGCGCGCGATGCGGGTGGATTTCCCCCACGTCACGTCCACTACGACATTGATGAAGCTGGCAGAATGTCTCGGCGAGGCGCTGCCGGGTCTGGCCGCGCGCCCCGCAATCTCGGTCGTTCCTAGTGTCGAGTCGCTAGAGAAAATTGTAGCGGAATTGCATCATGCAATCCTTGGAAATCAACCGGTTCCGGCCGCAACGAACCGTCTGTTTGCCGAAGCCTTGCGAGACACGCTTCTACATCTCGAAGCTGAACCTGATGCGATAAATGATCCTCGCTTGTCGGGTGCTCTAGCGCGAGTCGCAATTCGCTCGCGGCGGCCTCTAGGCGAGACGTAAGAAAGAAACTAAACAACCGACCAGCTGACATTTTTTGTTTTCCCCTTCGACTAAAGTAGGACCGCGACCGCGTGTAGGAAAGTAAAAAAAGCGCCAAAACGCCTCATAAATGTTGTTTACATAGTCTCACTAATGCGTCATACCATTCCCACGGCCCAAGGAATTTGGGCTGGGGAGACGAGGAATGCCTACCACAGCTACCGCAGGAACAGCCCGCCAGACGGGTGCTGATCCGGCCACCCCCACAGCGACGATCGAGTTCAACATCTGCAATTCGCGGATGCCGTGGTTGCTCCGTCGGTACGGCGCCCGGCACGGGACGATCGCGCGCGGCGTCCCGGCCAGCTTCGCGACCGAGGCCGATGCGATCGCAGCGCGCGATGCCTGGATCGGAAGCGGCCAGTGACCCGCCGCACCATGACGCAGGTCACCGCGTTCTACGCCGGAATCGCCACGGTCATCCTGATCGCCCTCCTGGTCGGGGTCCGTTTCTAATGTCGGACCATGACGGCAACATCAGCGGGCGCGGCCTCCGGTTTCTCGAAACCGAGGTCGGCGCACGGCTCGCGAACGAGAAGTGGTTGGCGGCGATCAACGATCTGATCGCGTACCACCGGACGCGCGCCGATCAGCATGAGGCGGAAATAACCCGGCTTCTCGCCGGGATGGCCGAGCGCCAGCGCGCCGATGCCGAGTTCGAGGCGGCTTGGAACGCGATGACGTACCGCGAGGCGGTCGCGTTTCAGCAGGGGCGGGCATCGTGAGCGACCATCTGTATCCCAAGGATGCCAAGGCGCTTGCCTCCGATCCCACTGCTCTGACCGACGAAAAGTTAGCCGAGTGCTGGAAGTCGATCGCCGGTCAGATCAGTTATCTCCACGCCGACGACTATGGCGGTGACTGGAAGCTGGTGCCGCTCTGGCGCCCGGCGCTGGACGCGTTTGACGCGGAGCATGACTGGCGCGGGTTGCCGCGTCCCAGCCGCGCGGGCTTCCTGTTGTGATGGGCGCGCCGATTTCTACCCCGGATCAGGTGCGCGGCGCGATCCAGTTCCTCGCCTCCGATACCCGGTGCAGCGAGCGCGAGCGCGCGGCGCTGCGCGACCTGCGCGAGCACGGCACCGACCCGGTGCTCGCGCGGTTGCGGGCGCTGCTGCGATGACCCGCGCCTATCTCGATTACACCGTCCGCCGCGAGGCCGCGCCGGTCGCCGGGTTTAATCCCGACGTCCCGATCGTCGGCCATTACCGCATGAAGATGCGCAGCGGCGGCGTCTTTGTCGGCGTCCGCGTTTGGTTCGGCGCGCCGACCGACCCTGACACCGGCGAGGAACTCGACCGGTCCCACCGTTGGCAAGCGACCGAGAACGGTCGGCCGGTGGATCTGGAGCGGGTGTGGCCGCGCTGCGCCGAGGACCAAATTACAGAATCCGAGGCCGCGCACCTGATCGCGGTCGAGGCATGGGCAAAGCAAAACGCGCCGAACAGCGCGCTCGCCAATCCCAAACGCAGGATCGACCTGCTCACCGAAGTCTTGCCGGAATGGTGACGGCGCAACCTACCACAAAGGAACGATGACATGGCTTTGAACGACCCCAACGATCGCATCGGAATCGGCGCAAATGAGCCGCCCCTGGAAGATCGCACGCTGCTCGCCTTCGACGAGGCGCTGAACCTCAACCACGAAGGGCTGATCGAGCGGATCGCTGCGATGAAGCTGCGCGCCGACGTGGCTGGACCCTGCAAGAACGACGACGATGCGGGCAAGATGGGTGACTTCTACCGGATGACCGTCGTGGCCGCGAAAGCGATCGAGGGCGAGCGCGAAGCCCTCAACCGCCCGCTGCTGACAACGCAGCGCGCGCTAAAGGCGCGGGCCGATGCGCTCGCGCTCGATGCCACGAACGCCGGGATCAAGGTCAAGCGGCTGCTCGATACCTATGTCGCGGACAAGATCGAAAAGGCCCGGATCGAAGCGGCGCGCGTCGCAGAGATTGAGCGCCAGGCACAGGCCGCGCGGCAGAAGGTGATCGACGAGGCCAACGCCGCCGCGCTCGCCAAGGTCGAAGCTGAGCGGAAGCGGTTGCAGGATATCGAGGACGCCCGCGTCGAGGCGGAGCGCGTCCGGCTGCAAGCGATCGCCGATGCGGAGGCCGAGGCGAAGCGCGTGGCGCTCCAAGCCCAAGAGGAAGCCGCCGCCGCCGCCGAGGCCCGCGAGGTCAAGGCTGTGGTGGTCGAGGCGGCTGTGGTCGAGGTTACCGCCGAGGTGATCGAGGTCGAGGCCGCGCCGATCATCGCCGCTGCTCCGGTGTTCACGCACACCGCCGCCCCGGTCAGTCGGATGCAGGGCGATTTCGGCGCCAGGGTGTCGGCTGTCGTGACGTGGCATGTTGAAATCGAGAATATCCGGCAGGTGCCCGACCTCTACTTGAAGAACGAGGCGATCCTCGAGGCGCTGCGCAAGATCATCCTACCCTCGGTGCGCGGCGGGCTCAAGCTACGCGAGATCAAGGGCTGCCGGATCTATTCGACCACCGGCACCGCGGTGCGCGGCTGATGGCGCTGCGCGGCTGGAAATATACGCCGGGCAAACCGGACAAGCGCTCTCCGGCGCAGAAGATCGCGCATCAACGCGCGTTCCAGATATTCCAGCTGCGCGGCCTTTACGCGCTTTCCTACCGGCTGACCGGCGTTCGACGCAAAGCGGTCCAGCTGTTGATCGATCAGGAGTTGGCGCTTCATGGCGCGGAAACCGAGGGAGCGCGCGAGGCGGTGCGCGCGGCCGAGCGGGAAGCGCAACACCGTATCGACACCGCCGCCTTGGCCCAGCGCGCATTCTTCCTCGTCGACACGATCCTGACCCTGCTTGATCCGAAACGCGACCAGATCCCTTTCTGACCCTGCCATAATGGAGAACTGATATGACTACCGAAGCAGCACAAGCGCCGTCCTTTGAAGAACTCGAGCGCGCGAAGGACCGCGAAATCGTCCGCGAGGAACGCCGCTCGATGGCGTTGATCGAGGCGCAAGATGTCACCACCTCGGCGCTGCGCACCACCTTCCTGCCGCAGAACATGACCGAGGCGATGCAATTCGCCAAGATGATGGCGAACAGCAACTTTGTCCCCGCCCACCTTCGCGGGAAGGAAGGGGACTGCATGGCGGTCTTGATGATTTCGATGCGGTGGGGAATGGACCCGTTCGCAGTCGCCCTGAAAACCTATTTTGTGAAGGACGGCGCGCCGCCGGCGTTCGAGGCGCAGCTGGTCAATGCCGTCGTCAACAGCAGCAACGCGCTATCCGGGCGGCTCCGGATCCAGTGGGAAGGTGAGGGCGAGAAGCTGCGGACGACGGTGAGCGGCTATCTGCGCGCCGACCCCGATGATTTGAAGGTGCGGACGCAATCGATCGCGCGCGTCACGACCCGCAATTCGCCGCTCTGGAAAACCGATCCGGAACAGCAGCACGCCTATCTCCTGACGCGGGCTTGGGCACGCCTCTACTGCCCGGAGGTGTTGCTCGGCGTCTATACGCCGGACGAACTGGACATCGAGCCGGAGCGCGCGCGCAACGTCACGCCGATGCCGCGCCGCGGTCAACTGCCCGACCTGCCCGAAGAACCGTTTGATCCAGCAACGGGCGAGGTCGAAAAGCCCGCCGCGCACATCGATGTCCCGGCAACCGAGGAGAGCGAGCGCGCGCTCGACAGGGAACGGCTGGCCGCGATGCAGCGGGGTGAGGTCGATGCGGTGCCCGACGACGTTATCAACGACTTCTACAACCGCCTGAACGCGGCGAAGATGATCGGCGATGTGCTGGGCGTGGAGAGCGATTTCGCGCGATGCCGCGACGGTGTTGATGAGGACGTGGCGCTCGCCCTGGACGACGAAATCGCAGCGGGCAAGGTCCGCTATAAGCGGCAAGCGGCGTGATGGTCGCCGATGTCAAATCCTTCCCGGGGGATTTCCGGGTCTTGCCGCTGGCGGGCCGCACCGTTTCGATGCGGCTCGACGGTGCCACCATTCCGGACCAGCGGCACGGCACTCAAACCGAGGCAATAACCGAGGCCCGCAAACTTAGCGCACACTTTCCCGGCACCACCTTTCTGGTGATCCGGGAGGTGGCGCGGGTGAAGCATATCGACAGCTCAACCGAAGGGACAGCATAATGGCACCACTTCAAATCGTGGCGGTCGAGGCATGGCGCGACAGCGCGGGAACGCTTCATTCCAGCAAAGAAGCGGCGCTCACCGTGGAAGTCGAGAAGGCTCTTGGCCGGATCGGCAACGGTGGCAGCGAAAGCATGACGCCGGGGCTGGCGCGCAAGATCATCGACAATCGCGACGTCCTGCTACCGCTGTTCGATGCGTTTGGTCCGATTGAGCGGGCGGTCGCGGAGTGTTCGTCGACGTGACCGCCATCATCGGTGCTACCGACGACGGCACTCCGATCACCATCGATATGGACGAGGTGGTCGGCTCGCACATCGGCATCATCGCGAACAGCGGCGGCGGCAAGTCTGGGCTTGTCCGCCGCTTGCTCGAGGAAACCCACGGCAAGATTCAGCATATCGTGCTGGACATCGAGGATGATTTTTACACGCTTCGAGAGCGCTTCGATTACGTCATCGCCGGGGGCGACGGGGCCGATATCCCGGCCACGATGAACAACCCGGAGAAGCTGGCGCTCGACGCGCTGACCCACAAATATTCGCTGATCGTGCAGCTGAACGATCTGGGCGAGGATGCACCCGAGTTCGTCGGGCGGTTCCTTAACGCCATGATTTCGGCACCGCGCGATCTGTGGGGGCCGTGCTTGGTGGTGGTCGACGAAGCTCACCACTTCGCGCCGTCCGAAGGCTCGACGCTTGGATCGAAGGGCGTCAAGGCGCTGACCGGTCGCGGCCGCAAGCGTGGCTTTACCGCCGTCATCGCGAGCCAGCGCATGACCAAGGTCAGCGCCGACGTGCGCGGCGACCTCTTGAACTGGATGCTGGGCCGGGTCGGTCAGACGCTCGACCGCAACGTCATCGCCGACCAGCTGGGGTTCACGCCAGCCGAGGGTCGGTTGAAGCTGCGCATGGAAAAGCGCGAATTCTGGGGATTTGGCCCGGCGATCGCCGCCGAGCCGGTCTTGTTCAAGGTGGCCGATGTCCACACCACGATGGTCAAATCCGGCCAGGCCAAGCTCCCGACGCCGCCCGCGCCGGAAGCGTTGCGCGAGATCCTTGCCGCGATGGCGGCCGCCGCAGTCGCGCCGGTGCCCGATCAGGTTGCCGACCCCGGCAAAGCGATCGCGCTGGCGTCGGGCGAAGCCGCCGAGCTGGCAATCCTTCGTGCCCGCAACGACGAATGGACGATCGAGCAAGCCGTCGGCCAGCGCCAGCTTGAGGAATTGACCGGCCAGCGTGACGCCTTCGAACAGCGCGCGCTCCAAGCCGAGGACCTGCTCGCCGAAATCGTGAGCGCGTCCCGCCTGTTTGAAAAGGCATGGCGCGATGCCGGTGAGATGTGGGGCTACATCGATGTCCATGTCCACGGTGCCGAAGTCCATCTCGACGCCAATGGCTGGATCAAGCCGGGCGATCTGGACGCCAAGACAGGCTGTGCCGATGACGCTGCCTTCTCGACCACGCCTGTTGAGGTGGTGCGCGCAGCCGCCGAACGGATCGCGAAGCAGGTCGCGGAACCCCGGAAAACCGTGCCCGCGACCGCCGCAAGGGGTGGTGCTCCCAAGGCGGCAATCGAGATGGCCGACCTTCTCGACCGCGTGAACCCGGCGAAGCTGACATGGCCGCAGGTCGCCCAGATGACGGGCCGCGCGGCCACCGGCGGCAGCTTCAACACCGCCCGGAAATGGCTGCTGGCGAGCGGGCGAATCGTCGTCGATGGCGAGTTCATCCGGTCGGCCCAGCCCGATCCGATCGGCATGACGCGGGAAAGCGCGCTCCGGCTGTGGAAGTCCGTTCTTACCGGCGTCGCGCCGCGCATGATCGCCGCGCTCGAGCACAGTGCGCAAACCGTGGCCGACCTTGCGGCGGGGCTTGGTGCAGCACCGCGCGGCGGCAGCTGGAACACCGGGCTCGCACAGCTTCGGCGGAACGGTGTGGCCGAGCTGATCGGCGATCGCTGGGCGCTGTGCCGCCCGTTACCGGGCGAAGCGCCATGACGCCGACGTTCACCAGCTGCGGCAAGCAAGTGCTGCGCGATGGTAAAGACTTCGCCCAAGGATCGTCGATCGAGGCGGCGGAAGCGATCTGCGCCGCGCTCGCCAGCCGTGCCGCGCCAAACCTCAAGCGCGATGTCCTCGCCACTGGCCTTCGCGCGCTGTCGGTTCTGACCACTGAAATCGCGGCATCGATGAACAACCCTGCGCAAGGCGCGCTCCGCAAGACGTTCGTCGACGCCGCCATTCTGACCTTTGATGCCGCAAAGGAATTATCTGATGGGTGACGCACAACGGCATGGCACCGTTACCGGTTCCGTAGGAATCCTCAACGTCGGCGCCGGCGACACAAAGCTGGTGTTCGACAATACCGACCCGGCCGAAACCGCGCGGTCAGCGGCGATCGTCAAAGACATGATCCGTCGGGGCTTCGTTCTGCTGATCGAGGTCGGTCGGAATGAGAAGGGTCCGATCTATCAGCGCGCCCACGATTTCGATGCAGAAACCGTCGAATACATCGTCGCCGGTGCCCCTACCACCAAGGAACCCAAGAGCCATGAGCAAAAACCGCCAGTCCCGGCGCGCCCACGTCGCCAAGCAAAAGCGCAACGCATCCCCGCCAGTTCGACCAACGCCGTCGCCGTCGCGCGGACTGCGGGCGGTTAGGGCCTTCGATCCGCTCCACCACCTTCGGGAGCGCCTGTTCGAGGTGGCGGGTCACCGGGCCGAGTGGGCTGGCATCCCGATGCCGCTTGGCGGCGAGCGACTGATCGTCGAGCCGTCCTATCCGTTTGCAGCGGCGTTCGACGTGCCAGTGTCGGCCGAGGACGCGGACGACGGCTGGCGGCTTCGCAACCAGTGGTATTCGGCGCGGCACCGTTGCGACATCCTGATTATGGAGAAGGATGGTCGGATCGAGCACGGCAAACTGCCCGCGTCCCACCATATCGATCTTGACCTGCGGACGCTCGGCTGTTCGGCGGCGTGGGGTCTTGAGCAAGAGGGGCGGGCGGTCCAGCTGCTCGGCACGATGCTGCGACACCACGCTTTGAAGCAATATCTGTTGACCGGCATGTTTATCGAAACGTCACCGCGATCCGGCGTGACCTACGTGTTCCGCAAGCTCAAGCCGACGGTCGCGCTCGCAGCTGGCGGAGCGCCAGGCGCGCACCGGCGCATCCTCGCCGCGCTTTGTATGCACCCGATCGCATATTACGCTGACAGCTGGGCGGGAGTGATGTGTCCGACCGATGACGTGATCGCGCACCTCGCCCTGATGCGCGGCGATGAGGCAATGTTCTGGCGGCGCTCCAATCAGCATCCGCCACATCGCCCGCAAGCCGGACTGTGACGAATAAAAGCCGCATAAATGCGGTTTTTAGTGTCATTCTCTGCCAATTATACTAAAGTGAAGGTGCAGGAAAAGACCCTGACCTACCACACGAAGGAACCGACAATGACAATTTACTCAGGCATCGTCCGCGGCCCGGTTTATCTCAACAACCGCGACCGCATTGAGCCAGACACCACGTTCGCATCGTCGGTCGAGATCATCAATTGCCCCGGCTTCACCGGCTTCCCGGACGGCGCCACGTTCGAGGCGTGGGTCTGGGTCGCCAACTGCCCCGCCTTCACCGGCTTCCCGGACGGCACCACGTTCGCGGCGTCGGTCGGGGTCCGCAATTGCCCCGGCTTCACCGGCTTCCCGGACGGCACCACGTTCGCGGCGTGGGTCGAGGTCCGCAATTGCCCCGGCTTCACGGGCTTCCCGGACGGCACCACGTTCGCGGCGTCGGTCGGGGTCATCAATTGCCCCGGCTTCACCGGCTTCCCGGACGGCACCACGTTCGCATCGTGGGTCAGGGTCATCGATTGCCCCGCCTTCACCGGCTCGCGCGGCTGCACGTTCAGAGGCCACGCGATCGCGTTTGGTGACGAGGCCAATGAACGCATTCGGCGCATCGCCGCGATCGTTCAGGCGGAACCCACGCGCCTTAAAATGTCAGAGTGGCACTGCGGCACGTCACATTGCCTGGCGGGGTGGGGTGTCCATCAAGAGGGCGACAAGGGTGCTGCGTTGGAGCGCGAGTTGGGCGAAACGGCGTACGCTGGATTGGTGCTGTTGGGCTTTGAGGCAGCGAGCAGGTTCTACAACGAGGGTGGAGAAGGCGAACGTGAGGTGCGTGATTGGCTACGTTCGAAGCTGGAAACCGCAGCATGACCCCCGCCCAACGCGCGCGGCGGTTGCGCCAGATCGACGCCCGCCGCGAATCGCTAACCGCTGAACTGCGCACCCTGATCGCAGAAGCCCGCGCGCTCGAAAACGAGCAGTCGTGGGCGATGGGATACCGTGTGCCGTTGCGCGGGGCCGTGCTGATCGCGGCGATGGACCGGGCAGCTGTGGCGAAGCGCCATGACGCCGACGTTCACCAGCTGCGGCAAGCAAGTGCTGCGCGATGGTAAAGACTTCGCCCAAGGATCGTCGATCGAGGCGGCGGAAGCGATCTGCGCCGCGCTCGCCAGCCATGCCGCGCCAAACCTCAAGCGCGATGTCCTCGCCACTGGCCTTCGCGCGCTGTCGGTTCTGACCACTGAAATCGCGGCATCGATGAACAACCCTGCGCAAGTCGCGCTCCGCAAGACGTTCGCCGACGCCGCCATTCTGACCTTGGATGCCGCAAAGGAATTATCTGGTGGGTGACGAATAAAAGCCGCATTAATGCGCTTTTTAGTATCATTCCCTGCCAATTATTCTAAAGTGAAAGTGCAGGAAAAGACCCTGACCTACCACACGAAGGAACCGACAATGACAATTTACTCAGGCATCGTCCGCGACCCGGTTTATCTGAACGACTGCGACCGCATTGAGCCAGGCACCACGTTCGCATCGTGGGTCGAGGTCAGCGATTGCACCGCCTTCACCGGCTTCCCGGACGGCACCACGTTCGCATCGTGGGTCGAGATCATCGATTGCCCCGCCTTCACCGGCTTCCCGGACGGCACCACGTTCGCATCGTGGGTCAGGGTCATCAATTGCCCCGGCTTCACCGGCTTCCCGGACGGCACCACGTTCGCATCGTCGGTCGGGGTCATCAATTGCCCCGCCTTCACCGGCTTCCCGGACGGCACCACGTTCGCATCGTGGGTCAGGGTCATCAATTGCCCCGGCTTCACCGGCTTCCCGGACGGCACCACGTTCGCATCGTGGGTCAGGGTCATCGATTGCCCCGCCTTCACCGGCTCGCGCGGCTGCACGTTCAGAGGCCACGCGATCGCGTTTGGTGACGAGGCCAATGAACGCATTCGGCGCATCGCCGCGATCGTTCAGGCGGAACCCACGCGCCTTGAAATGTCGCAGTGGCACTGCGGCACGTCACATTGCCTGGCGGGGTGGGGTGTCCATCAAGAGGGCGACAAGGGTGCTGCGTTGGAGCGCGAGTTGGGCGAAACGGCGTACGCTGGATTGGTGCTGTTGGGCTTGGAGGCAGCGAGCAGGTTCTACAACGCGGATGAAGAAGGCGAACGTGAGGTGCGTGATTGGCTACGTTCGAAGCTGGAAACCTCAGCATGAGCCCCGCCCAACGCGCGCGGCGGTTGCGCCAGATCGACGCCTGATCCGCAAAGCGTCCCTGCCGCGCAGGGTGACAGCCGGGAATAGACCGGCATCTGCCTTGAGGATGAACCGATGTCTGCCGCACGAATCGTCAATAAATCAGGGGCCACAGTTTACAGCGTCGCCACCTTGGCCGACCATTGGGGTTGCGGCACCGATATGGTGTACGCGCTGATTCGCGGCGGCGAACTCCCGTCCTTCAAATTGGGCGGGAAACTGCTGCGGATCCGCGCCCTGGACGTGGAGCGATACGAATGTCGGACGAGTACGGCCTCCAGCGGTTCCGAGGAAAACTTGCTATTGTCTGGTTCGAGGACGGACGACGCCACCGACATTCGCTTGGAACGCTTGATCGAGCATCGGCAGAGGCCGCAGCTCGTTCATTCTGGCAACGCCGGACGCTAGGGGGGCGGGTCCATACCGTGGGCGAAGCTGTCGACCTCTACATCAAAGCGAAGTCCGACATGGCTTCGATCAGAAATGTCAAATCGTCGTGGAAGGTGGCGTCTGACTATTGGCGAGCCATGCCGATTGCCCGCGTCGATGTGGAAACCTCAGTCGAATATCGCAAGCGCCGTTCCGGCGTGAGGGCCATCACCGTCCGCAACGAACTCGCCATCATACGTTCCGCCCTGAATTGGGCCGAGAAGCACAAGATGGTCGTGAAAGCGCCGTTTATTCAGATGCCGCCGCTTCCCGCTTCGACGGTCGGGCACATCACAAAGCCGCAATTCCGCCAGTTGCTCGACGCCGCGGTCAGCCCTCATATCAAGCTGTTCATGATGCTTGCAGTCGGGACCGGTGCGCGGTCGAACGCGCTGCTGGACCTGACATGGGATCGGGTCGATTTCGGGACCGGCCTGATCGTCCTGAACCCGATCGAGCGCGTCCAGACCAGCAAGTATCGGGCGACGGTCCCGATGAACGCGCAGCTTCGTGAGGCGTTGGTCGATGCGAAAACCGGTGCCCTGTCCGAATTCGTGGTGGAGCATGGCCGCGAGCAAATCGCGTCGGTCAAAAAAGGCTTCGGCTCGACGGCCAAGCGGGCAGGGATCAAAGTCTCTCCGCACATGCTTCGCCACAGCGCAGCCGTGTGGATGGCCGAGGCCGGCATACCGATGCCGCAGATCGCGCGCTTTCTCGGACACACCGACAGCCGGATAACCGAGCGCGTTTACGCCAAATTCTCGCCCGATTTCCTCAAGGGCGCGGCAGAGGCTTTGACGTGGTGAGGTTCATCGGAACCTTGGAGCGTAAGTTTCGCCGGGGCAGAAATGGCGGAAAACGTGGTGCCGGTTGCAGGAATCGAACCCGCGACATCCAGTTTACAAAACTGGCGCTCTACCAACTGAGCTAAACCGGCACATTCGCGCTAAATGCGTCAGGATATGCCGAAGGTCCAGCCCTCGGTGCGCGCAATCTGCGCGCCGAGTGCGGGCGGGGCCCATAATTCCGCGCGAGCGGCATTGGCGCGGAGCCAGGCGGCGGTGAGGATCGCGTCGGTCGCATGGTCGGTGTAGCGCGACAGCAAGACGTGGGGTCTGCTCCCGAGCGCCTCCAGCGCAGCATCGAGCGCGCCTGCGTCGCGCAGCTTGCTCAGACCTTTGCGCAGACCGGCGGCGCGCGCGGCGATCGTCGTGTAGATCTCGACCACGCAGGCGCCGGATTGCGGGGGCGGGTCGAACGGCCAGACCGGCACATGATGCCCGAGATGGTGGAGCAGGCGCATTCCCGCGAAGCTCGCCTTGGCGACCTGTGCCGCGCCGATCGCGTCATAGACGGTCGATGGCTTGCCGAACCCTGCGGCATTGGCATGCGCTTCGCAGCGTCGGAAATGTAGAAAGTCGGCTTTGGTCCCGTCGGCCGCGCCAAGATAGAAATGCGTGCCGCGCCGCGCCTCCAGGAACGACGCGGCGCCGAGATCGGCATCGGGCGCGCGGGCGTCGACATAGGCCCAGAAGGCGCGCGCGGTGTCGGGAGCCGGCTCGCCCGGAAGGTAGGCCCCGCGCAGCACGTGCGGCGGGGCGAAGCTGAAATCGAAGCCGACGAGCATCGGTTCCCGAGCACGCTCGCGCAGCCAGTGGAGGATTTCGCCGCGCGACCAGGCGCGGTGCGGCGGCGCGACCAACACCGGCGCAGCGTCTCCCGCGTCGCACACCGCCAGCGCGATGCCGGGATGGCGCACGCCCTTCGCGCCTGACCAGTCGATCGCGGCGAAGCGGGTGAAGTGGCTTGGAATCATGCTACGCTTTCTCGATGGAATTCGAATGGAACGATACCAAATGCGAGTCCAATATCGCGAAGCACGGAATCGATTTTGTCCGGGCGATCACCATCTGGCGTGGCGATGTCATTGATCCTGCCGCTAGCCGCCAGATGCCGACCGAAACCCGTCTGGCCGCGCTAGGGACGATTGGCGATGACGATCTGGTGATTTGCGTGGTATATGCATTACGGCAAGGCTTCCGCAGGATCATCAGCGCACGGCGGGCGAGACGGAATGAGCGACGGTATTACCAGGATCAGTTTGGACACGGCCAATGATGGCGATCGGACCGATTGGTCGCGTCTTCGTGCCTTGAGCGACGCTGATATCGCGACGGCGATTACCGAGGACGCCGATACGTTCGAAATCGAGGCGAGCACCTCCTCGGGGTCAGGTGTGCGATATGTTCTGTACCGATCGGTGGACGGTGGCTGGCACTGGGTCCTCAAAGATCGTGATGGAACGCATCTTGCCGTAAGCGCAACCGCTTTCGCCTCTAAAGAAGCGACGGCCCGCGCGATCGACGCGCTGCGTTCGCAATTGCTAACCGGTGACGTGAAGGCAGCTTAAGCCTCCCCCTTCAAACTCGCCCACCACGCCATGCGCTCGGATATGCGCTTCTCCATGCCGCGCTCGGTCGGGATGTAGAAGGTCTGCGGGTCCATCTCGGCTGGCCAATAGTTCGCGCCCGAAAAGCCGTGTTCGGTGTCGGGATCATAGGCGTAACCCTTGCCATAGCCGATGTCTTTCATCAGCTTGGTGGGCGCGTTGAGGATGTTTTCGGGCGGCATCAGCGATCCGGTTTCGCGTGCGGATTTCCAGGCGGCCTTCTGTGCCTTGTAGGCGGCGTTCGATTTGGGGGCGGTCGCGAGGTAGAGGCACGCCTGCGCGAGCGCGAGTTCACCCTCGGGCGACCCGAGAAAATCATAGGCGTCCTTGGCGGCGAGGCATTGGACGAGCGCATTGGGATCGGCGAGGCCGATATCCTCGCTCGCCATCCGTACCATCCGGCGCAGCAGATAGAGCGGCTCCTCCCCCGCCGTCAGCATCCGCGCGAGATAATAGAGGGCGGCTTGCGGGTCCGATCCGCGCACCGCTTTGTGCAGCGCGCTGATGAGGTTGTAATGCCCCTCGCGGTCCTTGTCGTACACTGCGACGCGGCGCTGCAGGAAGGCGGAGAGACCAGCCGGGTCGAGCGGCTCGGGCAAGTTCACCGCGAACAAGGTCTCGGCCTGGTTGAGCAGGAAGCGGCCGTCGCCATCGGCGCTGGCGATGATCGCGTCGCGCGCGTCGGGCGTGAGGGGGAGGGGGCTGCCCTCGGTTGCCTCGGCCCGGTCGAGTAATTGGCCCAAGGCGGCGTGATCTAGCCGGTGCAGGATCAGCACTTGCGCGCGGCTGAGCACGGCGGCGTTGAGTTCGAAGCTGGGATTTTCCGTCGTCGCACCGACCAGCGTGACGGTGCCATCCTCGACATAGGGCAAGAAACCATCCTGTTGCGCGCGGTTAAAGCGGTGGATCTCGTCCACGAACAGCAGCGTGCGCTTGCCGATTTTTGCGTGATCGCGCGCCTCGGCGAACGCTTTCTTGAGATCGGCCACGCCCGAGAACACCGCCGAAATCGCCATGAAGCGCAAACCCACCGCATCGGCGAGCAGGCGCGCGATCGTCGTCTTGCCCGTGCCCGGCGGGCCCCACAGGATCATCGACGACAGCCGCCCCGCAGCGACCATCCGCCCGATCGCGCCCTCTGGGCCGGTGATGTGATCCTGTCCGACCACCTCGGCGAGGGTCGTCGGGCGCAAGCGATCGGCGAGCGGTGCGGTTTCGCTCGGGTGATCGGGGGCGGGGGGATCGAAGGTCGCGAAGAGATCGGGCATTCGGGAGAGATAGGGGGTGCGGTGGCGTGGGGCCAGTCCGATACCTCCGCCCTCTCTCCGCCCCGGCGAAGGCCGGGGCCCAGTGACGCAACTTCGATTGGTGACGGCTGCACTATCCACCTCGGCCATCCCAACTGGGCCCCGGCCTTCGCCGGGGTGGATGCGCGCTTTCAAAAAACACAAAAGATATATCTTGAAACTTGCAGTTCGAGATATATCTTAGGGCCATCGTATTACTAGAAAGGAACGATATGTTTGTATTTGTAGAACGCGGCGGCCGTGGCTGCCATCCGGGCCGGATGGGCATGATGCGCGGCGGTTTGCGGCATTCCGGCTTTGGCCGCGGAAGGGACGGCGCTGGCCGTGACGGTGACGGCCGTGATGGCAGCGGACGCGGCGGCCCGCGTGGGCGACGCATGTTCGACAGCGGCGAGCTGCGGCTCGTCCTGCTCAAGCTGATCGCCGACCAACCGCGCCATGGCTATGATTTGATCCGTCAGGTCGAGGAGCTGACCGGCGGGGCCTATGCGCCGTCTCCGGGCGTCGTCTATCCGACACTCACTTTGCTCGACGACATGGGGCTGATCGAGGCGCGTCAGGCCGAGGGTGCGAAGAAGCTGTTCGCGGTCACCGACACCGGCACGGCGCATCTCACCGAAAATGCCGAGCAGGTCGACGCGTTGATGGCGCGGCTCGCCGATGTCGGGGCCGAACGGGCGCGGACCGACAGCGCGTCGGTCCGCCGGGCGATGGGGAACCTGCGTGAGGTGCTGATCCACCGGCTCCGGCACGAGGAGGTGCCTAAGGAAACGCTGCACGAAATCGTTGCGCTGATCGACGAAGCCGCGCAGAAGATCGAGCGGCTGTGATGCTGAGCGCCATCGCCCGCGTGCCGACCGCTTCGGCCAGCAAGTACCTCCAGCAGACGTGCAAGCATTGGGAGCACAACCTCGCGGTCAGCTTTACGCCCGATCATGGCACGATCGTGTTTCCCAAGGATGCGCGCGGGGCGAATCACCCCGGCGATGCGACGGTGACGTTCGACGCGCATACCGATGTGCTGGAGGTACGGATCGATGCGACATCGCCCGAACAGCTCGACGGGCTGAAGGGCGCGGTCGCCCGGCATGTTGATCGCTTCGCGTTTCGCGAAGCACCGCTCACCTATGATTGGGGGGCGGTGACAAACTAGCCGTCGTGCTCCTGCGCAGGCAGGAGCGGTGGGCAATAGAGTGCTGCGCCCGCCTCCCAAGGCTCCTGCCTGCGCAGGAGCACCGGATGGCATTAACCGGCGCTCGTTCCCCGCCGCTCCAGGACGCGCAGGTACGTGTCGAGCACGACCTGATTGATCCGGTCCCATTGGTAAGTCGCCGCCTCGGCATGGCCTGCGGCACCCGCCGCGGTGCGGAACGCGTCATCCTCGCAAAAGCGTTGCAGCGCGTCGGCATAGCCCGAAATGTCGGTCGGCGGGACGATCAGCCCAGTCACCCCGTCGTCGATCAATCCGACCGCACCACTCGCGCGTGCCGCGACGACGGGGACGCCCGCCGCCATCGCCTCCAGCGTCACATTGCCAAAGGTCTCGGTCAGGCTCGGGTTGAAGAACACATCCATTGATGCGACCGCGCGGCCGAGATCGTCGCCGGTCAAGAACCCGGCGAACACCGCATCGGGCACCTGCTGCGCGAACCAGTCCTTGGCCGGCCCTTCGCCGATCACGAAGGTTCGGTGCTTCACGCCGCGCGCATCGAGCGCGCGCATCGCCTGGGCGAACACGTCGAGGCCTTTTTCCTTGACCAGTCGGCCGAGGAACCCGACCAAAATCTCGTCATCGCCGATGCCGAGGCTGCGCCGCCACGCAAGGTCGCGCCGTCCGGGGGTGAAGCGCGCATGGTTCACCCCGCGTGACCAGCGCGTGACCGGCGTCGGCACGCCCCAGTCGTGCAGGATTTCGCCCATCATCTGGCTGGGCGCGAGCACTTCGTCGACTCGGCTGTAAAAGCGCTTCTGGATGTTGATCATCGGGCGGACCAGGAAACCCAGGCCGTAATACTGCATATAGGTCTCGAAGCGCGAATGGTACGATGCGACGCTCGCGATGCCATGTGCCTCGGCATAGTTCAGCGCCTTGTGGCCGAGCCGGTCGGGCGCCGAGACGTGGATCATGTTGGGCGCGAACGCATCGAGATCGTGCCGCACGCGGTGCCCCATGCCACGCGTCAGCTTGTATTCGCCACGCAGCGGAATCTTGATCGAGGGCGCGCTGACCAAGTCACCAGTCGGCGGGAATGCAGGCTTGCGGCTGGTCGGCGCATAGATCCGCACTTTCACGCCGCGGCTGAGCAAATGCCCGACGAGCAGGTTGAGCGTCTGGTTCGCGCCGTCGCGCGTATAATTATAGTTGCCGCTGAACAGCGCCACGCGGAGGTCGGATGCTTGCATCGCGGGGGCCATAGCGAAGCGGAGGGCGCATGGCTATCTCACCATGGCAGGAGTGTTGAACGGTGGGCGGTTTGTTTCTCCCTCCCGCCTTCGCGGGAGGGCCAGGGGAGGGTCTTCTTCTTTCCTATTGTTCTCTATTCGTTCCCAAGATATGCGTTGGAAATGTACCCCGTCCGCCGCCAGATCAGCCCTCACGCCGCGCGCCTCCGTCGAGAGCGGACGGACGTTGAGGATTCAATCTGGCAATCCCTGCGCAACCGCCAATGCGATAGCTTCAAATTTCGGTTCCAATCCACCATTGGTGCGTTCGTGGTCGATTTTCTGTGCGTCGAAGCAAGGTTGATCGTCGAACTTGACGGGGGGCAGCATAGCGAGGCGGTGGATGTTGCACGCACGCGCTTTCTTGAGGCGAAGGGATATCGCGTGCTTCGTTTCTGGAACAGCGACGTCGTAGAGAATCGCGATGGCGTGCTGGAGGCTATTCGGTTGGCGCTTGCCGCTCGCATGTCGGAAAGAAGAAGACCCTCCCCTAACCCCTCCCGCGAAAGCGAGAGGGGGATTGAATAGAGCGTAATCGATGGCAAAACCTCAAAAACGCTACGTCTGCCAGTCCTGCGGATCGGTGTCGCACCGCTGGGCGGGGCAATGCGCCGATTGTGCCGAGTGGAACACGCTGGTCGAGGAGGCTGGGGCGACCGTTACCCCGTTCCAGGCGAAGCATAACCTCCAGTCGGGCGGACGGACGATGCAGCTCGTCGGGCTCGATGCCGAGATCACCTTGCCCGAGCGCATGCCCTCGGGGATCGCCGAGTTCGACCGTGCATTGGGTGGCGGGTTCGTTGAAGGCTCGGCAACGCTGATCGGCGGCGATCCCGGGATCGGCAAATCGACCTTGCTGTTGCAGGCTGCGGCGAAAATGGCGCTCGCCGGATTGCCCGTTGCCTACGTCTCGGGCGAAGAGGCGGCCGATCAGGTGCGGCTCCGCGCCCGGCGGCTGGGGCTTGGCCATGCGCCGGTGATGCTCGCGGCGGCGACCTCGACCCGCGACATCCTCACCACGCTGGGCAAGGGCACCCCGCCCGCTCTGCTCGTGATCGATTCGATCCAGACGATGCACAGCGACCTGATCGAAGGCGCACCCGGCACCGTCAGCCAGGTGCGTGCCTCCGCCCAGGAATTGATCCGCTTTGCCAAGGAACGCGGCACGGCGGTCGTGCTGGTCGGGCACGTGACAAAAGATGGCAGCATCGCGGGGCCGCGCGTGCTCGAACATATGGTCGATACGGTGCTGAGCTTCGAAGGCGAGCGCAGCCACCAATATCGCATCTTGCGCGCGATCAAAAATCGCTTCGGCGGCACCGACGAAATCGGCGTGTTCGCCATGGTTGCCGAGGGATTGGCCGAAGTTTCAAATCCTTCCGCGCTGTTTCTGACTCAGCGTGAGGAGGGGGTTACGGGCACGACGGTGTTCCCCGCGCTCGAAGGTACGCGCCCGGTGCTGGTTGAAATCCAGGCGCTGGTCGTGCGGCTGGCGAGTGGTGCGACCCCTCGGCGCGCGGTCGTCGGCTGGGACAGCGGGCGGCTCGCGATGGTGCTGGCCGTGCTGGAGGCACGCTGCGGCCTCAGTTTCTCGTCGAGCGAAGTCTATCTGAACATTGCGGGCGGATACCGCGTGGCCGATCCCGCCGCCGATCTTGCGGTCGCGGCGGCGTTGGTGTCGGCGTTGTCGGAACGGCCGCTCGCGGCCGATGCGGTGGTATTCGGCGAACTCGCTTTGTCGGGCGAAATCCGCCCGGTCGCGCACGGTGCGCTGCGCTTGAAGGAAGCGGGCAAATTGGGCTTCGAGCGCGCCCTCGTCCCCGCCGCAGTGGCGGACGACAAGAGCGGGCTGACGCTCACCGGCTTCAAGACGCTCGGCGGTTTCGTCGAACATATGCTGGGGCGCTGACGATCCGCACGCGGCTGAGCGTGTGCCGCCGCAAGCGGGTGTTCGCGAGCGCGGATGCGGCGCGGGCGGCGGTCGTTGGGGAGGCCGTGCTGCTGCCGTATCGCTGTGATCGGTGCGGACGGTTTCATCTCACTAGTCGGCGGAAGGGAAAATGGATGGGACTGCGCCACCCCGGCGAAGGCCGGGGCCCAGCCGCGAAGGTTTAGCCGCATCGCGTCGCGCTCTCCTTCAAAGCGCTCACAACTGGGCCCCGGCCTTCGCCGGGGAAGCGGGATTGGGCGGCGATCGCAACCCCCCCCCTCGACCTCGCCGTCCCACTCGCATAAGACGCCGGCCATGAACCTCACCGCGCTCGACATTCTCGTTCTGCTTGCCGTCGGTGGGGCGGCGACGCTCGGCATCATGCGCGGGTTCGTCACCGAAGTGCTGTCGCTGTTCGCCTGGGTCGGAATCGTTTTCGCGCTGAAACTGTTTCATGTGCCGTTGACCCAAGCGCTCACCGGCGTGGTTGGCACCACCACGGGTGCGGCGGTGCTGGCCTTTGCGATCTTGTCGGGCGGCACCTATTTTGCCGGGCGCGCGGTCGCCAATGCGATCGGCGCGCGCACGCGCGATTCGATCCTCGGCCCGGTCGACCGTGCGCTCGGCTTCGGCTTCGGCGCGCTGAAAGGGCTGATCCTCGCAAGCCTCGCCTTCCTGCTCGTCGTGCTGATGACCGACACGGTCGGCGGCGGCCCGACGCACCGGCCGGAATGGCTGACCTCGGCGCGGGCCTATCCCTTGCTCAACGAAACCAGCGCCGCGATCGCCGATTTCGTCGACCGCCGCCGCAAGGGCGAGCCGGTGTTCCGGGATGCCGGGAAGCCGCGCGTGGCGGAGAATTCGAGCGACCGGCCATAGTCCGTTCGGCCTGAGCCTGTCGAAGGCAGCGCGCCGCACGGCCGACGGCGGTTGCTGCGTGCAGGGCTTCGACAGGCTCAGGGCGAACGGAAGTGGCAAAGTCGGGGGGTGCGTTTCGGCGCTCACCGTCCTACATCGGCCCCATGAACGCGCCCCTCTACAATACCGAGATTCTCCGGCTAGCGGCGACGATCCCGCATCAGACGCGTCTGCCCGAGCCGATGGCGACCGCCGAGAAGCGCTCGCCGATCTGCGGCAGCCGCGTGACGGTGGATGTCAACATCAATGCCGATGGGCGCATCGCGGAGATCGGCATGCTGGTGCGCGCCTGTGCGCTCGGGCAGGCGTCGTCGTCGCTGCTCGGCGCGGTGGTGATCGGCAAGACCCCCGACGAAGTCGCTGCCGCGCGCGATCAGCTTGCCGCCTGGCTCGGTGGGGGAGGGCCGCTCCCGGATTGGCCCGGCTTCGCGCTGTTCACCCCGGCCTTGCCGCATAGCGCGCGGCACGCCTCGATCCGGCTCGCGTTCGAAGCCGCCGCCGAAGCGGCGCAAGCCGCCGCCGCCGCAAAAGCGCCCGTATGAGCGAATCGCTGCTGCGCGACGGTGTCGTCCTTGGCGGTTTCGCGCTCGTCTTCGTCCTGATCTTCCGCCGCTTCGGCCTCGGCGCGACGCTGGGGTATCTCGTCGCCGGGGCGGTGGTCGGGCCGCATGTGCTGCATCTGGTCGGCGATGCCGAATCGATGATCGGCGTGGCCGAACTCGGCATCACGTTGCTGCTGTTCATCGTCGGCCTCGAACTGAACCCCAGTCGATTGTGGGCGCTGAGAAAGGAAATCTTCGGGCTCGGCCTGTTGCAAGTTCTGTTGTGCGGGCTGGCGGTCACCGGACTGGTCGCCTCGGTGCATTTCTCGACATCGGCGGCGCTGGTGCTCGGCCTGCCGCTGGCGCTCTCCTCCACCGCGCAGGTGCTGCCGATGCTGCAATCGGCCGGGCGCATGCGCACGCCGTTCGGCGAACGCGCCTTCTCGATCCTGTTGTTCCAGGATCTGTCGATCGTGCCGCTGATCACGTTGGTCGCGGTGCTGTCGCGCAATCCGGCCGATGCCGGCGGCCCGCCGGGTTGGCTGTTGTTCCTCTATACCGTTGCCGCGATTGGCGGACTGGTGCTGGCCGGGCGTTTCCTGCTGCGCCCCCTGTTCCGGATCATCGGCAATCTCGGCGAGCGCGAGATGTTCGTGTTTGCAGCACTCTTCACCGTCATCGCAGCGGCGGCGATCATGGAGTCGCTCGGCCTTTCCACCGCACTCGGCGCGTTCGTCGCGGGTGTGATGCTCGCCGACAGCCCGTATCGGCATGAGCTTGAGGCCGATGTCGAGCCGTTCCGCTCGATCCTGCTCGGCCTGTTCTTCGTCGCGGTCGGCATGATGCTCGATTTGGGCGCGATCGCCGAGCGGCCGCTGTTCGTGATCGGCATGGCACTGGCGTTGATCGCGACCAAGGCAGTGATCATTTTCGGCATCGGTGTTGCGTTCAAGATGACGTGGCGCAGCGCGCTCGCTTTGGGCTTGCTGCTCAGCCAGGGCGGCGAATTCGGCTTCGTGCTGTTCGCGCAGGCACAGCGCGCGATGCTGATCGAACCGGAGGCCGCCAGCCTGTTCGGCGCGATCGTAACGCTGTCGATGGTGACGACGCCGTTCCTGATGATGATCACGCGGCGCATTCGCGAGGAACCGATCAAGCAGGGCGACCGCGAAGGGCCGCAGGCGGACGGCGCGAACGCGCTGATCGTCGGCTACGGGCGTTTTGGCCAGACGGTCGCGCAGATGCTCAATGCGCAGGGCGTGCCGGTTACGCTGATCGACACCGATATCGAGATGATCGACATCGCGGGCGAGTTCGGCGCCAAGGTTTATTATGGCGACGGCACGCGGATGGATTTGCTGCGCCAGGCGGGCGCGGCCGACGCAGAACTGATCCTGTTCTGCATGGATGGCGACCAGCTCTCGCCGGATTTGATCGAGGGTGTGCACAAGGCTTTCCCGAAGGCGTCGATCTTCGTGCGCGCCTATGACCGGCGCGCGGTGATCAAGCTGAAGGGCGCCCCGCTCGACGGCGTGGTGCGTGAAGTGCTCGAATCAGCGGTGAAGATGGGGCGGATGGCGCTCCAGAGCATCGGCGTCGAGGATATGGAGATCGACCGTACCGAAGACACCTATCGCCTCCGCGACAGGGAGCGGCTGCGCGCGCAGGTCGAGGCGGGCGACATTCGCGCGGCGCGTGGTGTCGTCATCAACCAGACGGCGCGCGATGGGTTGGCCGGGGAGAATGCGGGATGAACTGGATCGCGGTATTGGCGGCGCTGTCGGGCGCGATTGCAGTGGGCGCGGGCGCATTCGGCGCGCATGGCGCGAGCGGTCAGGCGCAGGAGTGGCTCAAGACCGGCGCGCACTATCAACTGATCCACGCGGTCGCGGCGCTGGTCGCGCTGCGGATGGAGGCGCGCGGCCCGGCGTGGCTGTTCATCGGCGGCGGCGCACTGTTCGCGGGGACGCTGTACCTGATGGCACTCGGCGCGCCGCGCTGGTTCGGGGCGATCACGCCGATCGGCGGGGCTATGCTGATTGCAGGGTGGCTGTGGCTAGCTTGGGCGGCGCGGGGGTAAGGCCCGACCGCTGGTGTCCGCTCCCGCCCAGTTTTCGCCGCTCAGAATGATCTAATTTGCACCCGATTGCGGACGTTTTAGATTGCCTTATTTTTTCACAAACCTGTAGTCGGTGAAATCGCTGACCCCAAAAAGATGCAATGCCTCTGCGTTATGAATGGCTGGTCGTGCTTCGCTATTGTTGTTAAATGGCACATAATCTGCGTATCCGGACAAGGTAATCTCAGAGTCCTTCACGCCTATTTTGCGATCCACAGATATAAAGTAGCCTGTATCATTGTAATCGACTCTGTAATGAGCCTTATTATTCCCCGAGACTAAAAGTCCATTTTGCAGCACTACAGGCGGACAGCAGGCGTTTACATAGGTGCCATTTGCCCACGCTTGAGAAGTCGGCTCGCGTCGCGGCGATACTATATAGATCAGGCCAAAGATTATGAGGCCTGCCGGTATAAATACTAACGCCAGAGCCTTCCCCATGGCCTGCCTCGTCGCCTCGTCCTCCGGGGTGTTTTTCCAGCGCATCCACGCGATTTACCTGTGATCGATGACGTCGGCAACGTCCGCTAAAGGTGATCGAATTTCGGAAAGCCGCCGGACCGTTTCCCACCACCTTCGGACATTGGCCTGTCCTACATCACCCTAGCCTGTCATAATCACGGTCCGCTCTTTCAGACCGTTGAGAACCATCCTGCGACAGAACGCATCGAAACCGCGTGATGGTGGGACTCTGTGTGACTTTAGCCACAAAAACAGGCATATCCAACACACTACAGCCCGGTCTTGCGACACCGGTCCGAGCAGTAAACGACATTGTCCCAATCGCGCGCCCATTTCTTGCGCCACGCAAAGGGGCGCTGACAGACCGGGCAGGTCTTGGTGGGCAGGTTCGTCTTGGCGATGCCGTTGGGCATGGTAGCGGGCTCCGTTTGTGGTTAGCTGTTCTCCGGCGAAGGCCGGAGCCGTGGGTTTAGCGGATTGCGCGCGTCACCCAGGGCTCCGGCCTGCGCCGGAGCACGGCGTCAGGTTCAGTCGCCGTCCAAAAACACCCGCACATCCGCCAGATCGACCGACTTATCCAGAAACGTCCCGCCAATCCCCCGCGCCAGCAGGAAGGGAAGCGTCCCGGCATCCATCTTCTTGTCGTGCAGCATATGCGCCACCAGCGTCTCGCCGTCCGCGCTGATCCCCGCCGCCGTCGCGCCATCGGGCAATCCCACCGAGCGCAGATGCGCGGCGACGCGCTCGGCGTCCGCAGCGCGCGCCAGACCGTGTGCAGCCGAATAGCCGAACGCCAGCGCCATCCCGGCGGCAACCGCTTCGCCGTGAAGCAACCGGTTGGAAAAGCCCGCTTCCGCCTCCAGCGCATGGCCGAAAGTGTGGCCGAGGTTCAGCAGCGCCCGCGCACCCGTCGTCTCGCGCTCGTCCTCGGCGACGATGCGCGCCTTGGCGGCGACCGAATGCGCGATGGCATGTTCGCGGGCCGCCGGGTCGCCTGCGATCAGCGCTGCGGCATTCGCCTCGCACCAGTCGAAGAACGCGGGGTCGTCGATCAGGCCGTATTTCACGACCTCGGCATAGCCCGCACGGACTTGCCGCACCGGCAAGGTGTCGAGCACTTGCGGATCGATCAGCACCAAGGCGGGCTGATGGAACGCGCCGATCAGATTCTTCCCAGCCCGCGAATTGATCGCGGTCTTGCCGCCGACCGACGAATCGACTTGCGCGAGCAGCGTCGTCGGGATTTGCACGAAGCCGCAGCCGCGCTTCAGGATGCTGCACGCAAAGCCGACCAGATCGCCGATCACCCCGCCGCCGAGCGCTATCACATGATCGCCACGCTCCACGCCGAGATCGAGCAGCCGGTCGGTCAGCGCCTCCAATTGCGCCCAGCTCTTGGTCGATTCGCCCGGCGGCAGCACGATTGCTTCGCTTGCCACCCCGGCGGCGGTGAGCGCGGCTTGCAGCGTCGCGAGGTGCGGCAGCACATTCTCGTCGGTCACGATCGCCATCGTCCGACCGCGCGACAAGGGCGCGAGCCAGTCGGCGGCGCGGGAGAGCAGCCCCGCTTCGATCACCACATCGTAACTGCGCGCACCCAGCGAAACCGGAATCGTCGTCATAACTGGCCGAGGGCTTTCAGGATGGTGTTGACCGTCGCGTCGTGCGGCGCGCGCTGGCTGGAGACGCGGACCGGTGCCAGCGCGTAGAACGGGTTGCGCACGCGCGCCAGTTCCTCGAGTACGGCGAGCGGGTCGCGCCCGCGCAGCAACGGGCGTGTGTCACGGCGCGAAACACGGTCGGCGAGCACCGCAGGCTTGGCATCGAGCCAAACCGCAAAGCCCCGCGCGAGGATCGCTGCGCGCGTATCGGGATCGACGAACGCGCCGCCGCCGGTGGCGATCACGCGCTTCTCCCCGTTCATCAGCCGCGCGATCACACGGCGTTCGCCGTCGCGGAAATAGGGTTCTCCGAAACGTTCGAAGATATCGGGGATTGACATACCGGCAGCGGTTTCGATTTCGGTATCGGCATCGACGAAGGGCAAGCCGAGCCGCGTCGCCAAGCGGCGCCCGACGGTCGATTTGCCCGCGCCCATCAGCCCGACCAGCACGATCGGTTGACCGGTCCAGCGCGGTGTTTCGGGTTGCGGGGAGGCAGGGCTTTGCATCATTGAGGTCGGGGCTATACAGCGCAGGCGCGTCTCGGGCAAAAGGCCTGTGCGGGCGTTGCCCCTAAATGTTTTGTAACAGGTCCCTCGCTTATGTCCCGATTGCTCGTGCTGGTCCTTGTCGTGGTCGTCGTGCTGGCGGGCGTTCTGTTCGGGCTGTCGTCGATTGCCCGCGAAAAGCCGCTGAAGCATGTCGAAAAGGCCGTGCCGGTTGCGAATCTCCAGAAATAACATCGCGTTCGCCGCGCTGCCGCTGATCGCGGCGGCGGGCCTGGCGATTCCGGCGCTGGGTCCGGCGCTGGGGCAGGATCGACCCGAATCGATCCTGCCACCGGGTTTCGGCGATCCGACACCGGCGCCGACGCAGGCTCCGCGCCCGCGGCCGACGACGCCAGCCCCGGTGGCGCAGCCGACCGTGGCCGCGCCGCAAGTTTCTGCGCCCGCGCAAACCGGCGCGATCGAGGCACCGCTCGCAGCCCCTAGTCCGGGTGCTAACCCAACTGCCGTGGCGACGCCGCCCGGGCCGACCGATTTCGCCGCCTTCGTGCGCGCCGACATGCCCGATTATGCCCGCCGCTCGCTGGCGCGGGTCGGCGCTGCCGGTCCCGCTGAAGGCGCGATGGGGCCGCGTGCCTTTGGGCAAGCGGATGGGCGCTATCTCGAAACCTTGATGCAGCGCGTGCGCGCGCCGATCGCTTCGCGCTGGGTCTCGATCGCGCTACGCCGCGCGCTGCTGGCGCGGGTCGATACGCCGCGCGGCGTAAACGGTGCGGATTTCGCGGCGGAACGATCGTGGTTGCTCACACGGATGGGCGAATCGGTCGCGGCGCGTGCGCTGGCGCAAGCGGTCGACAGCGAGGATTATACGCCGAAACTGTTCGAAGCGGCGATGCAGGCGGCGCTCGCGACCGGCGATCCGGCGGCGTTGTGCCCGATGGTTGATGCCGGCGCGAAGCTGCAGCGTGAACGCGGCTGGGTATTGGCCCAGGCGATGTGCACTGGCTTGTCGGGCATGGGAGCGCGCGCGCAACCGATGATTGCGGCGGCGCGCCGCTCTGGTCTGGCCGGCGGAATCGACTTGCTGCTGGCGCAGAAAGTCGCCGGAACCGGGCAGGGCGGTCGTCAGGCTGTGACGATCGAGTGGGATAGTGTCACGCAACTGACGGCGTGGCGTTACGGCCTTGCCACCGCAACCGGGGTCGAGATTCCGGAAACGTTGCTGGCGAACACCTCGCCTGCCGTGCAGGGGTGGCGGGCCTTGTCGCCTGCGCTCGAGCCGCATCTGCGCGCGGCGGTGGCCGAGCTGGCGGCGGCACGGGGGATTTTGTCAGGGGCGGCGCTGGTCGACTTGTATAGCGCGATCGAGCGCGAGGACGATCAGTCGCTCGCCGAAGTCGGCATCGCGCGCGATGTGCGGGCGGCGTATGAGGCGCCCGATGTTGCGGCGCGTGCCGAGGCGCTGAAGCGGCTGTGGGATGAGCCCAAGGGCTATGAGGCGCGCTACGCTCGGCTGGTGCTGACGGCAGGAGCCGCGGCGCGGATCCCGACGACGCTGAAGGAGGCCGAGGTCGATCGGCTTGTGGCGTCTATGCTGAGTGTCGGTTTCGATCCGCGGGCGCTTCGCTGGCGCGCTGTCGCGCCGCGCGGCAGCAATGCCTGGGCGATGCTGACGCTGGTCGATCCGGCCGCCCCGGCGCTGAGCGCGGGCGACATCGGGGCCTTTAGCGGCGCGAACGATCCGGAGGGCCTGAAGCAGCGCATGTTTTTTGCAGGCGCCGCGGGCACGGGGCGAATGCGGGCGAGCGACTTCGAAAGCGCGGCACAGTCGCTCGGCGTGCGCGTCGGGCGTGAGGATAGCTGGACGCGCGCCATCAAGCAGGCTGCGCTCGATCAGCAGCCTGGGACCGTCGCGTTGCTCGCTGCGATCGGCATGCAGACCCGGCTGTGGCACGGTGTCGCGCCCGAAACGGTCTATCACATCTGTAGTGCCTTGCGCGCCGTCGGCATGCCCGGCGAGGCCCGGATGGTCGCGGTCGAGGCGATCAGCCGGATGTCGCTGGGGCTTTGAGCGACGCGCTTCCAGCGACCGAAGATCGCGCGTTGATCGACCGCTTTCTGGAAATGATGGCGGCGGAGGCAGGGGCAGCCAAGAACACGGTCGCAGCGTATCGTAGCGATCTGACGCTGGCATCTAGCTTCCTCCGCGGGCGTCTGAGCAGCGCGGAGGCGGGCGACTTGACCCGGTTGAGCGCCGAGTGGCAATCGCTGTCCAAATCGAGCGTCGCGCGCAAAGCGGCGGCGCTGCGGCGCTTCTTTGCGTTTCTGGCCGACGAAGGGCTGCGGGGGGATGATCCTGCTGCGGCGCTGCCGCGTCCCGGCGCATCGCGCGGTTTGCCCAAGGTGCTCGATCATGCCGATATGGACCGGCTGTTCGATGCGATTGCCGCGCGAATTGCCCGTGATCCGCCCGATCCCAACGATCTGCGGCTCTCGGCGCTGGTCGAATTGCTATACGGATCTGGCCTGCGTGCAACCGAGCTGGTGTCGCTCCCGCGCCGCGCCATTGCATCCGATCGACCCTATCTGATCCTGCGCGGCAAGGGCGGCGCGGAGCGGCTGGTGCCGCTATCCGACCGGGCACGTGCCGCCGTCGCGCTGTGGCGGACGAACGTCCCGGCGGAAAGTCCGTGGCTGTTTCCCTCGGCCAGGACGCATCTCAGCCGGATCCGGCTGTATCAGCTGCTGAAGGCGCTGGCGGCCGAGGCGGGGATTCCGCCCGAACGGGTCAGCCCGCACGTCCTGCGCCATGCGTTTGCGACGCATTTGCTGGCGGGCGGGGCGGACTTGCGGGCGTTGCAGGCGATGTTGGGCCATGCCGATATCGCCACGACCGAGATCTACACGCATGTCGACGCGAGCCGGCTGGTCGAACTGGTCAATGCGCGCCATCCGCTCGCCGAAGCGACGGCACGCGTTGACGCGAAGAAGCGCGGGGCCTAACCGGCGCGGCCTATGGCAAGCTTCCTGGACTTTGAGAAACCGATCGCCGAGCTGCAAGGCCGGATCGACGAATTGCGCGAAACCGCTGCCGAGGGGACGATCGACATCGCATCCGAAGTCGGTCGGTTGCAGGCGAAATCCGACAAATTGCTGCGCGATACCTATGCGCGGCTGACCCCGTGGCAGAAGACGCAAGTGGCGCGCCATGGCGAGCGGCCGCATTTCAAGGATTATGTCGCCGGACTGTTCGACGATTTCATGCTGCTGGCGGGCGACCGCGCGTTTGGCGACGATCAGGCGATCTTGGGCGGCTTCGCGACCTTCCGCGGGCGGCGGGTGCTGGTCATCGGGCATGAGAAAGGCGACGATACCGCGAGCCGGCTGCGCCACAATTTCGGGATGGGCAAGCCTGAAGGCTATCGCAAGGCGATCCGCTTGATGCAGCTTGCCGAGCGCTTCGGATTACCGGTGGTGACGCTGGTCGACACCTCGGGCGCATTTCCCGGCGTCCAGGCGGAAGAGCGCGGCCAGGCCGAGGCGATTGCGCGCTCGACCGAGACGTGCCTGGCGCTTGGGGTTCCGCTGATTGCCGCGATCGTCGGAGAGGGCGGATCGGGCGGTGCCATCGCGCTTGCGGCGGGGAATGCCGTGCTGATGTTCGAACACGCCGTCTATTCGGTGATTTCGCCCGAGGGCTGCGCTTCGATTCTGTGGCGCACCGCCGACAAGGCAGCCGACGCCGCCGAGGCCATGAAGGTGACCGCGCAGGACCTGAAGGGACTCGGCATCATTGACACGATCGTGCCCGAGCCGCTGGGCGGCGCGCAACGCGATCCGGCGGCGGCGATCGTCGCGTTGGGCGATGCGATCGCGGCGGCGCTGGCGAAACTCGACGGCAAGGATGCCACCGAATTGCGCCGTGCACGCCGCGAGAAATTCCTGGCGATGGGGCGGCTCTAAGCCGCTTAGGTCGCTTTCATGTTCGACGACACGTTCGTGAACGTCGTCTTCATCTTGTTGCCCAGACCTTGCATCGCAGCGATCGCCGCGACCGCGATCAATGCAGCGATTAGGCCATATTCTATCGCCGTTGCGCCCCGTGAGTGACGCAGCAAGGTAAATAGGAATTTGAGCATAATATGGTCCCGGGCGAAAAAAAAGGCGGCGGAACTTGCGTCCCGCCGCCCTGGTATCAGAGGGGTATCGTAAGAAGCTTACGAAGCCTTCATGTTCGACGACACGTTCGTGAACGTGGTCTTCAGCTGGTTGCCCAGGCCCTGCATCGCTGCAATGGCTGCAACGGCGATCAGCGCTGCGATCAGGCCATATTCGATGGCGGTCGCGCCCTTGGAATTCTTGATGAAATTGCGGATCGTCTTCATGTCCGGTCTCCAGTGGTGGTTGCTTCAGTACCCGGTCGGACCGGAGGACCGGACCAACAAGGCCGGTGTAGGAGACGAGGGTTGAGAAAGGTTTAAGCTGGACGGAACTTTTTCAGCAGTCGCACTTCAGGTACCTGCGCGTGCATTGGCCATCTTGGTGTTGACGTTGCCCCACATCCCGGTGGTGGTGTTTGCCACTTCTATGAAAGCGGCCATCATCGTGAGCACAATGAGTGCGGCGATCAGGCCATATTCTATCGCCGTGCCGCCACGCTTATTGCCCAGCAATCGTTTCAGTGTTCCAACGATCATGCGGGTTCCGCCCGTGGCTGGTGCAATACCATTACATCTAAAGGAGGAGCGTTAACGAATGTCTAAAGCGGTCATCCGTCCGGGCCTGTTCGTCGTTGCCGTTGCCCTTGTCGATGCGGCAGGGCGGGTGTTGGTGCAGGAGCGGCCTACGGGCAAACAGATGGCGGGGCTGTGGGAATTCCCGGGCGGCAAGGTCGAGCCGGGTGAGACGCCGGAGGCCGCATTAGTGCGCGAATTGGCGGAAGAACTGGGAATCACCGTCGCTGCCGACGCGTTGCGCCCGCTGACCTTTGCGAGTGAGCCGCTGGCCGACCGGCATTTGCTATTGCTGCTCTATCTGTGTCGCGCATGGGACGGGGAGCCGCAGGCGCTGGATGCGGTGGCATTGGCATGGCATGCACCGTCGGCACTGCGCGGCCTGGCGATGCCGCCCGCCGATCTGCCGTTCGTCGCTGCTTTGGAAAAGGCGTTAACCCTGGCTTGACGGTTGCGCACTGGTCGGCGCTGTCGATCAAGTTGGAGGCCCGACCGGGAATCGAACCCGGGTGCGAGGATTTGCAGTCCTCTACGTCACCACTCCGCCATCGGGCCTCGATGCTTTGCGAGGCGCGGCAGATGCAAGCGCTGGCTCGCGCTGTCAACCGCGGACATGTAAAAATGCGGCGATCGCTCGCTTGGCGAACCCGCTACAGCGCGATAGAAGCAATCGCCGTCACCCGGTGTATTGCATTACTAAAGCAGTTGTGCGAAACCGGGTGCTCGATAAAGGTAGCACAATGAAACTGAATATGCGCGACTCGGGGGCTGTGGCGATGCGCCACGCAATGGTGGCAAGCCAGCTTCGCACCAATGCGGTCAGCGACGTACGCGTCGTGGCAGCGATGGACACCGTCGCGCGTGAGGCGTTTTTGCCAGCCGAGCTGGCGTCGCTCGCCTATCGCGATACGGCGGTCCCGCTGGGTCACGGGCGCGCGCAGAATGTACCGATCGCGACCGGGCGCCTGCTCACCCAGGCCGAGTTGCGTGCTGACGACCGCGTGCTGCTGATCGGGGCAGCGGGGGGCTATACCGCCGCGGTGCTGGCCGAACTGGTCGCCGATGTGGTTGCAGTCGAAAGCGAGCCGACGTTGGCGAGCGTCGCGCGCGCTGCACTGACAGGTATCGATCGGGTGATGCTGATCGAAGGTCCGCTTGAGGCAGGCCATCCCGCGGGCGCGCCATATGATGTGATCGTCGTCGATGGTGCGGTCGAAGAACTTCCCGCCGCACTGATCGAACAGGTCGCGATCGGCGGGCGGGTGGTTGCGGGGATCCTCGATCGCGGGGTGACACGACTGAGCGCAGGTCGGCGCACCACTGGCGGCTTCGGGCTGCTCGATTTTGCCGACATCGATTGCGTGCCGCTGCCCGGCTTTGCGCGGCCGCGCACCTTTACCTTCTGATGCGAAAAGAGCTGCGAGCGATGCGATCTCTTCCTTTCCTGACCGGCACGGCGCTTTTGGCGCTGGGCGTGGCGCCCGCTCTGGCTTCGGCGGAGACACTGCGCGAGGCGTTGCTCGAAGCTTATAAGACCAATCCGACGCTTGCCGCGCAGCGTGCCAACGTCCGCGCGATCGATGAGAATGTGCCGATCGCGCGCGCCAGTGCGCTTCCGGGCGTGCAACTGCAAAGCAGCTATACCGAGGCGGTGGTGTTGCCGGTGACGGCGTTTACCGCGCCCGCGCGCACGTCGCAGACGCAGGCCAACCTGACCTATTCGCTGTATGCCGGTGGCTCGGTGAAGAACGGCATCGCTGCCGCCGATATCCGCGTGCAGGGCGGGCAAGCGGCGTTGCGTGGGACCGAGGCCGATCTGTTTTCTGCCGTGGTCGGGGCGTATATGGACGTGATCCGCGACGAGGCGATCGTCGCGCTCAACCGGCAGAATGTGAAGGTCCTCGAGGTCAATCTGCGCGCATCGCAGGATCGTTTTCAAGTCGGTGATTTGACCCGCACAGATGTCGCGCAGTCCGACGCGCGATCGGCGATCGCGCGCGGCCAGTTGCAGACGGCTGAAGCGCGCTTGATCAGCAGCCGCGAGAGCTTCGTGCGATTGGTGGGATCCGCCCCGGCCGAGCTGGAAACCCCGCCGCCTTTGCCCAATTTGCCGTCCGATCCCGACGCTGCGGTCGGCATTGCGCTGGACGACAATCCCAATCTGCTGGCGGCCGAGAAGAACGGCGAGGCAAGCGCGTATGACGTGAGGGTCGCGCGCGCCAGTCGACTTCCCAGGGTCGATGCGTTCGCTGGCGGCAGCTACACCAATTATTTCGGGTCGCTCGGCAATTTCAGCCCAACCAATGTGCCACCGCAATATGACCGTGCGGCGCAACTCGGGCTGCGTCTCACCTTGCCGCTCTATCAGGGCGGTGCCCCGGCGGCGCGAATCCGGCAGGCGCAGGAGCGCCGCGCCCAGGCGCTGGAGCAAGTGACGGAGGCCGAGCGCCTGGTGATCTCGCAAGCGCGCTCGGCTTATGCGGTGTGGCAATCGTCATTGCAGGTGATCGCGTCGAGCGAAATCGCGGTCAACGCCAACAAGCTGTCGCTGGAAGGCGTGCGCGCGGAAAACAGCGTCGGGAATCGCACGATCCTCGACATTCTGAATGCCGAGCAGGAATTGCTTAATTCGCAGGTGACGTTGGTTACCGCACGCCGCGACGCTTACGTCGCGGGCTTTGCGCTGCTGGCGGCAATGGGCAAGGCCGAGGCGCAAGACCTCGGGCTCGAAGGCGGGCCGCTGTACGATCCGACCGTGAATGCGAAGCACGTGCGCAACAACATCTGGGATTTCGCGCCTGCGCCGGCCGTGCCGATCACCGGCACGCGCACCAACATGACGCGTCCGCAAAGCGCGCAAGTCACGCGCCCGCTCGATCCTATTCTCGACGGGGGCGTTGACAGACGTGCGCCGATTACCGCAGGTGAGACGACACCAAACCGCTAAACCGGCGGTAACCAGTCTTCACAAGGATGCGGGCGATGGGGGATTTGAGCGCTGAGCCATCGATGGAGGACATCCTTTCGTCGATCAAGCGCATCATCGCCGAGGAAAATGATTCGGCCCCCGGTCGCGTAAAACGCCCGGCGCGGACGCTGCCCCCGCGTTCCGATCCTACGCCGTTTGGTCATGACGAGATTCTCGAACTCAGCGAGCCGGCGCCCGAGGCAGAGCCCGACTATGACGCGCCTGCGCCTGCAGTCGCTGAAGTCGAGCCCGTGGCGGCTGCGGCACCGCGGCGGCCGGTCGTCGCTGCCCCGGCCGAAGCGATCCTGTCGGAACGCACTGCCGAGGCGACGCGCGGCCCGCTCGACGCCCTGTCGCGGATGATCGTAAAGCCCGACATTGCCGGTTCCGACACACTGGAGGGCATGGTGCGCGAGATGCTGCGTCCGATGTTGCGCGACTGGCTCGACGCGCATCTCCCGCCGATGGTCGAGACGATGGTCGCGCGCGAGATCGAGCGAATCACCAGTAAGTAACGCCTGTTGCGGGGCGGGCGGGGTTCTGCTGTAACTCGCCCATGAACAGACTTCTTGCCGCGACCGCATTGACGGCCGCTCTCGTCGCAGCCCCCGCTGCCGCCCGCCAACTCACCATCGACGACGTCTCGGCGCTGTCGCGCGTGTCGTCGCCTGCGGTGTCGCCCGATGGACATTGGCTGGTGTGGCAGCAGCGCGAGACCGATCTGACGATCGATGGCGGGCGCTTCGACCTTTGGCGGCTCGATCTGACGAAAAAGGGCGCTGCGCCGGAGAAGCTCGCCGCAGAGGGTGACGTCAACGAGACTGCGCCGCAATTTTCGAACGATGGCAAGACGGTGTATTTTCAGTCGGACAAGGGCGGCGACGATGCGGTTTGGTCGGTTGGCATCGCTGGCGGCGCGGTCACGCGGCTGACGCAGTTCGCAGGCGGGATCGGCGGCTTCAAAGTCTCGCCACAGGGCGACAAGCTGCTTGTCTGGGCCGACCGACTGCCGGGTGCGCCGAGCCTGGAACCGGCGATGGTGAAGAAGGATGCAAACGCCGGGAATGGCCGCGTCTATGACCAGATGTTCGTGCGGCATTGGGCGAGTTGGGCCGATGGCGCGCGCTCGCAACTGTTCGTCCTGCCGCTGACGGCGCGCAGTGCGACCGGCAATGGCGTTGCGATCGGCGGCAAGCTGGTCGGTGACGCACCGTCCAAGCCGTTTGGCGGGGGCGAGGAAGTGTCGTGGAGCGCGGACGGCAAGACGGTGTTTTTCGCGCTGCGCGAAGCGGGGCGGATCGAGCCGCTCTCGACCAACCTCGATATCTTTTCCGCGCCTGCGGACGGATCGCTCGCGCCGGTCAATCTGACCGATGCGAATGACGGGATGGACAATCTTCCGACCGCGTCGCCCGACGGAAAATCGCTCGCCTGGTTCGCGATGAAGCGGCCGGGCTATGAAGCCGACCGGCAAGTACTGATGCTGCGGGATCTCGCGAGTGGCAAGGTGTCAGCGCTGACGGGGGCGTGGGATCGTTCGGTCGGGTCGATCGCCTGGGCGCCCGATTCGAAGACGATCTTCGTGACCGCCGAGGATACGCAGGAAAATCCGGTCTGGTCGGTGTCGCCCGTCACCGGCAAGGTCACGCGGCTGACCGGTGAGGGCAATGTCTCTGCCGTGGTGCCGACCGCCACGGGCGTGGTATTTGCGATGAACTCGCTGACTGCGCCGGACGATTTTTACGCGCTGAGCGGCAAGAAGACGACGCGGCTGACCTCGGTCAATGCGGCGAAGCTGGCGGGTGTGGAGATGCCGACCGTCACGCGCTTCAACTTCAAAGGCGCGAACAACGATACCGTGTGGGGCTATGCGGTGAAGCCGGCGGGCAGCACCGGCAAGGTGCCGATCGCGTTCATGGTGCATGGCGGGCCGCAGGGGAGCAGCAACAACAGCTGGTCGTACCGTTGGAACCCGGCGGTGTTCGCGGGCGCGGGGTACGGCCTGGTCGCGGTCGATTTCCACGGGTCCACCGGCTACGGGCAGGGCTTCACCGACGCAATCCGCAACAATTGGGGCGGTTGGCCGCTCGAGGATCTGCAAAAGGGCCTGGATGCGGCGACGACCAAATTCGCCTGGCTCGACAAGGACAATGCCTGCGCGCTTGGCGCGTCGTACGGCGGCTATATGATGAACTGGATCGAGGGGAAGTGGCCCGATCGCTTCAAGTGCATCGTCCAGCATGACGGTGTGTTCGATGCGCGCGCGATGGCGTATGAGACTGAGGAACTCTGGTTCGACGAGTGGGAACATGGCGGCAAAGCTTATTTCGAGGACCCGGCGGCGTTCGAGAAATGGAACCCGGTCAATCACGTGACCGCGTGGAAGACGCCGCAGCTCGTCATCACGTCGGAGGGCGATTACCGCATCCCCTATACCCAGGGCATTGCCGCCTTCACCGCGTTGCAACGGCGCGACATCCCCTCGCGGCTGGTGGTGTTTCCGGGGGGCAGCCATTGGGTGACCAAGCCCAAGGAGAGCCGCCAATGGTATGGCGAAGTGCTCGGGTGGATGGGGAAATATACCGGGGCAAAGTGAGCCGTATTCCTGCGCAGGCAGGAACCCAGGGTGACGAGCGCCGTCCTTCATAACCCTGGGCTCCTGCCTGCGCAGGAGCACAAGGCGGGGTGACGGCGAGAGGGGAGCTGGCTAAAGCCGCCGCACTATGACCGAACTCACCAAAACCTTCGACCCCGCCGAAATCGAACAGCGCTGGTATGCGCATTGGGAGACGGAAGGGCTGTTCCATCCCGACCGCCCCGGTGCCGAGCCGTGGACGATCGTCAACCCGCCGCCCAACGTGACGGGCTCGCTCCATATCGGGCACGCGCTCGACAATACCTTGCAGGATATCCTCACGCGCCATGCGCGCTTGCAGGGCAAGGATGCCTTGTGGGTGGTCGGCACCGATCACGCGGGCATCGCCACGCAGATGGTGGTCGAGCGGCAAATGGCCGAGCGCCAGCAGAAGCGCACCGATTACACGCGCGAGGATTTCGTCGCCAAGGTGTGGGAATGGAAGGAAGAGAGCGGCGGGGAAATCACGCAACAGCTCCGCCGCCTCGGCTGCTCGATGGATTGGGCGAACGAACGCTTCACGATGGACGAGGGCTTCAGCAAGGCCGTCCTCAAGGTGTTCGTCGACTTGCACAAGGAAGGGCTGATCTATCGCGACAAGCGGCTGGTGAATTGGGATCCCGGCCTCGGCACCGCGATCAGCGACCTCGAGGTCGAGACGCGCGAGATCAAGGGCAGCTTCTGGCATCTGCGCTATCCGCTTGAGGACGGTTCGGGTTTCATCGAAGTCGCGACGACGCGGCCCGAGACGATGCTTGCCGATATGGCGGTCGCGGTGAATGCAGCGGACGAACGCTACACGCATCTCGTCGGGAAGCAGGTGAAGCTGCCGATCACCGGACGGCTGATCCCGATCATCACCGACGACCATGCCGATCCCGAGCTGGGGTCTGGCGCGGTGAAGATCACGCCGGGACATGACTTCAACGATTTCGAAGTCGGCAAGCGCGCCGGAATCGCGGCGGGCGACATGCTCAACATGCTCGATGCCAAGGCGCAGGTCGTGCAGGTTTCCGACGGGCTGATCCCCGAGGCGTTTCTCGGCCTCACCACCGCCGCGGCGCGTAAGGCGGTGGTCGCGCAGTTGAAGGCCGAGGGATTCCTGATCCCGCACATCGACAAGGACGGCGAAGAGCACGACGCCGAACCGCGCACGATCCAGACGCCGTATGGCGACCGCTCGGGCGTGGTGATCGAGCCGTGGCTGACCGACCAATGGTATGTCGATGCAGCGACGCTGGCGAAACCGGCGATCGAGGCGGTGCGCAGCGGCGCGATCGAGATCGTGCCGAAGACGTGGGAGAAGACCTTCTTCAACTGGATGGAGAATATCCAGCCGTGGTGCGTCTCGCGGCAATTGTGGTGGGGGCATCGGATCCCGGCTTGGTTCGCCGAGGATGGCTCGATCTATGTCGCGCTGAGCGAGGCCGAAGCGCAAGCGCAGGCCGGTGCAGGCGTCGCGCTGCGCCAGGACAGCGACGTCCTCGACACTTGGTTCTCATCGGCGCTGTGGCCGTTCGCGACGATGGGGTGGCCGGAGGAAAGCTCTCGCAATCTCCACGGCCGTTACCCCAACGACGTGCTGATCTCAGGCTTCGACATCCTGTTCTTCTGGGATGCGCGGATGATGATGCAGGGCATTCACTTCATGAAGGATGTGCCCTTCAGGAAGCTCTACCTCCACGGCCTCGTTCGCGCGGCGGACGGGGCGAAGATGTCGAAGTCCAAGGGCAATGTCGTCAATCCGCTCGGGCTGATCGACAAATATGGCGCGGATGCTTTGCGCTTCTTCATGGCGGCGATGGAGAGCCAGGGCCGCGACATCAAGATGGATGAGCGCCGCGTCGAGGGCTATCGCAACTTCGCAACCAAGCTGTGGAACGCGTGCCGCTTCGCGCAATCGAACGGCATCGGCGCGAGCAGCTCGGCGATTGCGCCGGACGCGACGCTCGCGGTCAACAAATGGATCATCGCGGAGACGATCGGGTGCGTCCAGGCGGTCGATCTCGCGCTCGCCGATCTGCGCTTCGATGGCGCGGCGAATGCAGTTTATCAGTTCGTGTGGAGCCGGTTCTGCGACTGGTATCTTGAGTTGATCAAGCCAGTGTCGATTGGCGAGGAAAAGGGCAGCATCGATCCCGAGAGCAAGCTGGTCGCCGGTTGGGTGATCGACCAGATCCTCGTGTTGCTCCATCCGTTCATGCCGTTCATCACCGAGGAATTGTGGCATGCGATGGCCGATCCGGCGCACGCGCGCGCGAACAACCTGATCGTCGCACATTGGCCGATGGCGGATGCGCAGTCGATCGACCCGGCAGCGAGCAAGGAGGTGGACTGGCTGATCCGGCTGGTGAGCGAAGTGCGCGCCGCGCGCAACGAGCTTGGCATCGCGCCGGGCGTGCGCATGGCGGCGCATGTTCTGGACGCCTCGGCCGAGACCGCAGCCCGGATCGAGCGGCAAACCGCAGCGATCGCGCGGCTCGCGCGGATCGATCTCGCGAGCGGGGCCGCGCCGGTTGGCGGGGCGTTGCAGGTCGTGATCGACGAGACGACCTTCGTCTTGCCGCTGGAAGGCGTCATCGACATCGGCGCCGAACGCGACCGGCTGAGCAAGGCTATCGCCGCCGCTGAAAAGGAGCGGGATACGCTCGCCGGGCGGCTCGGCAACCCGAGCTTCGTCGAGCGCGCCAAGCCCGAGGCGGTCGATAAGGCGCGCGCCGATCACGCTGACAAGGCCGCCGAGGCCGAGCGGCTGAGCGCGGCGCTCGCGCGATTGGGGTGACGGACAAGTAAGGGCGGGATAAGAGCAACGATGGCAACGTCTCCACCGCGCACTGGCGCGCCCACCCGCCCCGGCCAGCGCGACCTCACCACCGGCCCGATCGCCGCGACGCTGCTCGCCTTCGCGCTGCCGACGCTTGGGTCGAACATCCTGCAATCGCTCAACGGGTCGATCAACACGATCTGGGTCGGGCGTTTCCTGGGTGAGGGGGCGGTCTCGGCGACCGCCAACGCCAACACTATCATGTTCCTGATGTTCGCCGCCGTGTTCGGATTTGGCATGGCATCGACCATCCTAATCGGCCAATCGATGGGGCGGCGCGATGTCGAGGCCGCGCGGCGCGCGTTTGGCGGGTCGATCGGGATCGTCATGACCGGCGCGGTGGTGATCGCGACGCTGGGGTGGATCTTCGCGCCCGATATCCTGCGCGTGCTGGCGACGCCACCGGCCGCGACGCCGCTCGCGCTCTCCTATTTGCGTGTGATCTTCCTCGGGTTGCCGGCGTCGCTGCTGCTGGTGTTGCTCAGCATGGCGTTGCGCGGGGTCGGCGATTCGGTGACGCCGTTGTGGTTCACCGTGCTGAGCGTGGCGCTCGACAGTGGGCTCAATCCGATCTTCATCCGCGGGCTGTTCGGGATGCCGGAGATGGGGATCGCCGGATCGGCGACCGCCACGCTGATCGCGTCGCACGTCTCGGCGCTCGGGCTGCTCGTCTATATCTATGCGCGCGATTTGCCGATCCGGTTGCGCGGGCATGAGATTAGCTGGCTGATCCCCAGCGCCGCGCTAGCGCGGACGATCCTTTTCAAGGGTTTGCCGATGGGTGCGCAAATGCTCGTCGTGTCGCTGGCTGCACTGATGATGACGGGCCTCGTCAATCGCTACGGCGTCGATACCAGCGCGGCGTACGGCGTTTCGATGCAATTGTGGGGCTATATTCAGATGCCCGCGCTCGCTGTTGGTGCGGCGGTCAGCAGCATGGCGGCGCAGAACATCGGCGCTGGGCTGTGGGACCGAGTCGATCGAATCACGCGCGCCGGTTTGGTGTTCAGCGCCTTGCTGACGACAACAATGGTGGTCGCGATCATCGCGTTTGATCGTCCCGTGATGGGGGTGTTTCTGGGCAGCGATAGCCCGGCGATCCCGATCGCGCGGCATATCCAGGTGCTGGCGAGCTGGAACTTCATTGTGTTCGGGATGACGATGGTGCTGTTTTCGACAGTGCGCGCGAACGGCGCGGTATGGGGGCCGCTGACGATGCTGATTGTGTCGCTCTTCCCGGTGCGCCTAGGGTTTGCGCTGGCGTTTGAAGGGAGCCTGGGTGCGGATTCGATCTGGTGGAGTTTCCCGCTCGGCTCGCTCGCCAATCTGGCGATGGCGGCATGGTATTATCGCTATGGCGGGTGGCGGACGCAGCGGATGGTAGTGCCGGCCGAAGCCCCGGCCGAGCATGGTGGAGACGGTGAACCGGTCGGTCGGTTGCACCCGGCGGGTTAGGCGATCACCTCGGGCGCTGGCACCATCACTTCGATGATTCCCGCCGCGACCCGTGCGGTGACGGGCGTGGTGGCGAGCACTTCGCCATCGATCGAGATCGGCAACGGCGGCTCGGTGCGGATGCGCAGCGATGTGCCGATGATTTCCTGGGTCGTCTCATGCCGCGCGTCGAGCCGTAGCAGCGATGCGGCCCAATTCTTGACCAGCCGGCGCTTTACATGGCCGGTCACCGCCTGAACGACGATGACGCCGTTATCGACCGAGGCTTGGTCATTGACCTCGGTGCCGCCGTGGTACGGCCCGTTTGAGATCCGCACTTCCACCGCGGCGATGCGGCGCTCGGTCGGGCCTTCTCCGACGATCAGCGTGAATGGCTTGAAGCGCAGAAACTCCCACGCCGCCCAACCGAGATAGCCGGCGCGCCCAAGATACTTCTTCAAATCATGCGGAATTCGCTCGGCGATTTGCGGCGCGATGCCGATTGCCGCGCCATTGGCGAAGTAATCGTCATCGATCATGCCGAGATCGATCCGCTTGAAATGCCCGCCAGCGATCACGCCGATCGCGCCATCGATATCGAGCGGCACGCCGAGCGTGCGGGCAAAGCTGTTCGCGGTGCCGAGCGGCAGGACCGCCAGCGCGACATCGGTCGAAACGAGCTTATCGACCAGCCCGCTCACTGTCCCGTCGCCGCCGCCCAGGATCATCAGGTCGGGCTTCCGGGCGAGCGCCGCATCCATCGTCGCATCGAGGTCCTTGGGATCGCGCACCGCATGCGCATCGACCGGAAAGGGCAGGCCCTTCATTGCGGCGCAGGCGTGCTCGAAGAGTTCCTGCCCTTTGCGCGATTTGGCATTGACGATCATCGCGGCGGATTTGATCTCGCGCATTGGTACGGAGGCTTTCGAAAGGAACGGTTTCGCGGGCGTAACGCTCGCATCGATCCAATCGATCCACCAAGGCGCGAGATCAAGGCAAGAGCGCGAACGTCACCACAAGCTGAGCGCTTGTCTCGACCGGGGTTGGGGTGATGTCGACGACGATCGGGGCTTGGGCAATGGCGGGCATGGCCATGGAATAGCTCTCCATCGCCATCACCCGCGCACGTCCTGCGACATCGCCATTCATGATCGACACGACCGGGCCGAGCTTCAACCCGCTCGCGGCCGCCAGCGCGGCTGCCTGGCTTCGGGCGTTCGCCATGGCTTGATCGAGCGCGCGGCGTGCGGCGACGCTATCGTCGCGCAACCCGAAATTCTCGACTCGCGCGTTGGCCGCTCCCAGTCTGCCTGCCAGACCGACTGCGGTGCCCGCGTCTTTGACGGATGCCAGTCGGATGCTCGTCTCCGTCGTGGCACGATGGCCGACTACGCGGCACGGTCCTTTCGCATTTGCATCGAACGATCCGCCTGCCGCATCGGTGCTCGCCATGGTCGCGGCGTTATCCAAGTCTTCGGCCATTTGAGCCATACTTATTGCGCCATCCGAATCGGGAGAATTTGCGCAATTTCCACCCCGTACCTCGCGAAAGGCGATGTCGCCGGTGCGCACCTCGAGCTTCGGGTCCAGTCCGCGTAGGCCCGCGAAGATCGCCTTTTGCTTGGCGGCGAGTGCAGCGGTCGCGGCGTCAGGCGTCTTACCCTCGCCGCGGATGCTCAGCGTCATCGTTGCCGTATCGGGCGCGGTTTCGACCTTGCCGCTTGCTGAGACGAGGATCGTGTTCGGCCGCGCCAGACCGTCGGCCATCGCTTGCGCCAGCAGCGGGGATGGCATCACCGCAAACAGCAGTAAGAGACTATTCCGATACATCGTGCGCCCTCTCTTTTATATGTTATACTATTACCTAACTTTGCAGGGATTACGGTCCCGCACAAGAGCCATCTTGCGCCCCCGCGCGCCAGGTCCCAGAACGCTCGCCTATGACCGCACAGTATCCCGCTCTCCGCCTTCGTCGTACCCGCGCTGCCGTTTGGAGCCGTCGGCTCCATGCCGAGACGGTGCTGACCCCCGCCGATCTGATCTGGCCGTTGTTCATTGCCGACGGCACCGGCGTGGAGGAGCCGATCGCAAGCTTGCCCGGCGTATCGCGCTGGTCGGTCGACGGGATCGTGGCGCGGGCGAAGGAAGCGCGTGATCTCGGCATTCCGTGCATCGCCTTGTTTCCGAATACGCCGGGCCATTTGCGCAGCGCGGGCGGGGAGGAGGCGCTCAACCCTGACAATCTGATGTGCCGCGCGGTGCGCGCGCTCAAGGATGCGGTGCCGGAGATCGGCGTGCTGACCGACGTCGCGCTCGATCCCTACACCGCGCATGGGCACGACGGGCTGATCGATGCGGCTGGTTATGTGATGAACGACGTCACCTCCGAAGTGCTCGTCGCGCAGGCGCTCAACCAGGCGGCGGCGGGGGCGGATATCATCGCACCGTCGGACATGATGGACGGCCGCATCGGCGCGATCCGTGATGCGCTGGAGGGGGCAGGCCACCACAATGTGCAAATCATGTCCTATGCTGCGAAGTACGCCAGCGCGTTCTACGGCCCGTTCCGCGATGCGGTCGGTAGCCGCGGGCTGCTGAAGGGCGACAAGAAAACGTACCAGATGGATTCGGCCAATGCCGAGGAAGCGCTACGCGAGGTTGCGCTCGATTTGGCGGAAGGCGCGGACAGCGTGATGGTCAAGCCGGGCCTGCCCTATCTCGATATCGTCGCGCGGGTGAAATCGGCGTTCGAAGTGCCGGTGTTCGCGTATCAGGTCAGCGGCGAATATGCGATGATCGAAGCCGCTGTCGCGGCGGGTGCTGCCGAGCGCGACCCGATGGTGCTGGAGACGCTGATGGCGTTCAAGCGTGCGGGCTGTTCGGGCATGCTGACCTATCATGCGCTGCACGCGGCGCGGCTGCTGACTGCGTGATCGAGACGGAACGGCTGATCCTCCGCCCGTGGCGCGAGGACGACAAGCCGACCTTCAACGCGATCATCAACACGCCTGCGATGATGTTGCATTTCGGTGGAGTGCGCCCGCGCGCCGATATCGATGCGCTGATCGACAAGCTCATCGCCAATCAGGCCAAGGACGGCCACACGATGTGGGCGGTGGAGCATAAGGCCGATCGCGCGCTGGCGGGGGTCTGCGGCGTGCGGATCAGCGGTTATCCCGGCACGGGCGTCTCGGACGAACTCGAGATCGGGTGGCGCATCGCCGAGCGCTATTGGGGAACGGGCGTCGCGCGTGAAGCCGCGGAGGCGAGCATCGCCTGGGGTTGGGCCAATACCGACCGTCCGCGCATTTCGGCCTGGACCAACGCCGCCAACAACCGGTCGTGGGGGCTGATGCTGCGGCTCGGCATGGTGCGGCGCGAGGATTTAGACTTCGACCATCCACTCTACACGGTCGGCGATCCGTTGGGGCGGATGGTGGTCTATACGATCGATCGTCCGGCAGGCGCATGATTGGAACCGAGCGCCTGATCCTGCGCGGCTGGCGCGAGGACGATATTTCGCCGTTTTATGCGATGTGCCAGGATGCCGAGGTGATGCGCTATATTGGGCCGGCGATGACGCTGGAGGAAGCGCGCGCGGGCTACAGCCGGATCGTCGCGCGGCAGGCCGAGCATGGGCATTGCTTTTGGGCGATCGAACGCGTGAGCGACGGGGCATTCCTCGGCTTTTGCGGATTGCAGCGTGGCGATGATTTTCTGGAAGGCGAAATCGAGATCGGCTGGCGGTTGCGCCGCGACGTGTGGGGGCAGGGCTATGCCCGTGAAGCTGCCGTAGCGAGTCTCGCCTGGGGCTGGGCCAATCTGAGCGTGCCGCGGATCACCGCAATCACCGTGCCGGCCAACCGCGCGAGTTGGGGGCTGATGGAGCGGCTCGGCATGACGCGCGACCCCGATGAGGATTTCGATCACCCCAACGTCCCCGACAGCAGCCCGCTCAAGCGCCACATCCTCTATCGTATTGATCGGTCCGCCTGATGCCCGCACGGCTCGCACGCCCGTTGTTCGTACTGACGATTCTGGCCGGATCGTTCTTGCTGTTCCTCGTCCAGCCGATGGTCGCGCGGATGGCGTTGCCGCGGCTGGGCGGCGCGTCGGCGGTGTGGAATTCGGCGATGCTGGTCTATCAGGCGTTGCTGCTCGGCGGGTACGCCTATGCGCATTGGCTCGGACGGCTGAGCCCGCGCACGCAGGGGGTAACGCATCTCGGCGTGCTGCTGGTCGCGGCCTTATGGTTGCCCATCGGGCTGAAGGCGATGGAGCTTTCGCCGACCGCGCAACCCGCGATCTGGGTGCCGTATCTGCTCGGCATCTCGATCGGGCCGCTTTTCTTCGCAATCTCGGCACAGGCCCCGTTGCTGCAACGCTGGTTCAGTCTCTCACGCTCCGATGAGAACCCCTATGCGCTCTATGCCGCCTCGAACTTCGGCAGTTTTGCCGGGCTGATCGCCTATCCGCTGTTCGTCGAGCCGGGGATGGCGCTCTACGGCCAACGCATCTTGTGGAGCAGCGGTTACATCCTGGTCGCGCTGCTGGTGGCCTTGTGCGCCGCGACGCTGCCGCGGGGTAGCGTGGTTACCGCCGAACCCGTCGCCAAGTCGCCGCCGCCGACGCGGGGTCGGATTGCGCATTGGGTGCTGCTCGCGTTCGTACCCTCGGGACTGATGCTGGCGACATCGACGCTGATCACCACCGACATCGTCGCAATGCCCTTGCTGTGGGTGCTGCCGCTCGGTCTGTATCTGCTCAGTTTTACGATCGCCTTTGCGACCGACCGCATGACCGCCGACATCCAGACCCGGGTGGCGCCGATCGGCATCCTGTTGTGCGGCGGGTTTCTGGTCGGTGGACTGTCGGCCATTCCGCTGCTGGGCGCGATCATGGCGCTGGCCTTGTTGTTTCTGGTCTCCGTCGCGCTGCATACCGGCCTGTATCGGCTCCGGCCCGAGCCGGACCGGCTGACTGGCTTCTATCTGGCGATGTCGGTTGGCGGTGCGCTCGGCGGCGTATTCGCCGCGCTGGTCGCGCCGTTGCTGTTCGACTGGACCTATGAATATCCGATCCTGATCATGATGGCGGCACTTCTAATGCCGCAGCATTATCTGATCGGCCCGATTCGGCGGCTGTGGGAAGGCAGCGCGCAGCGCGGGCGGATCCTGCTGTATTGCGTGGCGATTGCGGTGCTGGGCCTGATCGCGGCGGTGTTGGCTTTTCCGGGGCCAGTCGATGGCGTTGGCCAGATGCAGCAGATCGCCCTGATCGCGATGCTCGGCATCGGGCTGGTCGCGGTCGGATCGCGCTGGGCGTTTGCGATCGCGGTGCTCGGGTCGCTGATCGCGTTTGGCGGCTATCGTGCGGTGTATATCTCGCTCGAACCCGGCGCGCGCACGCGCAGCTACTTCGGCATCTACACCGTGCGCGGCAACGCGATGCAGCAGCAATTGGCGCACGGAACGACAGTACATGGCACGCAGCTACGCGGTTCCCCCGACAAGGAGCGGACCCCGACCGCTTATTACGTGCCGGGTTCGGGCGTCGGCCAAGCGATGCTGGCGCTTCCAACGCTATACGGTTCCTATGCGCGCGTCGGCGTGGTCGGGCTGGGGGCGGGGACGCTGGCTTGCTACGCGCGCGCCGGTCAGGACTGGCGTTTCTATGAGATCGACCCGACCGTCGTGCGGATTGCGCGTGATACGGGGCAGTTCAGCTTCCTGTCGCGATGCCTGCCCAATCCCCGCATCGTGCTTGGCGATGCGCGGCTGAATTTGGCGGTGGAACAAGCCGGGTCGCTCGATCTGCTCGCGCTCGACGCGTTTTCGTCCGATTCGGTGCCGATGCATTTGATGACGCGCGAAGCATTCGCCAGTTACGGCCGCGTTCTGGCACCGCGCGGCGTACTGCTCGTCCACATCTCGAATCGCTTCCTCGACCTGGAGCCGGTGGTGGCGGCGGCCGCGCGCGAGGGCGGGTGGCAGGCGGTGAAGCTGTTTTACACGCCGGGCCCGAACGATACGCCGGCTGCGACCAAATCGTTGTGGATCGCCATGTCGCGCGATCGCGAAACCATTCGGGTGCTGCAGACCTATGATGCGTCGTGGCAGGCGGTGAAGGTGCGTCGCGGGTTTACACCGTGGACCGACGATTATTCGACGATCCTGCCGCTGCTAAAAGTCGGCCGCTAAGCTGCGGGAAGACGCGCGGATATTGCGGTGATCTGTGCCGCCTCCTCGTCCAAAGCCGCTTGCGCTGTTTCGCGCAACGCGGTGAGCGCCGGATAATCGGGCTTACCCTCCGCCGCGCGGTTAAGCGCGAGCGTGTCGAGATCGGTCACCGCCGATGACAGCGTTGCGCGATAGCCGTCGAGCTCGGCGAGCGCGGTTTGCGCAGCGATCCAGCGGTCACCGCCGACGGGATCGCCCCGTGCGGTGCCGGCCAGTCGCTCGGTGGTTTGTGCCGCCTTTCTGAAATTGGCGATCACGGCGTCGATGGTCGCGCGGAGATCGGGTAGCGCAGCATCGACCGTCGAATCGGGCTCGGCCAGGGCGATGACAACTTCGGGTTCGGCATCGCTGCGCGATTCGATCGCGCGCGGCAGCAGCGAGGGATAGCGGCCGGAAGGCTGTGCTGCGCATCCCGCGACGGCCAGCGACATGAGCAAAGCGGCAGCGCGGGCCGGAGAGAATGGGTTTTTCATCGCCTGATGCTCTATGCCGATGAAAACCTTCACGCAACGCACTTGCGCGACCGCAAAGATGCCTCTAACAGCGCCTCTCCACGCACCCATAGCTCAGCTGGATAGAGCATCAGACTACGAATCTGAGGGTCGGGCGTTCGAATCGCTCTGGGTGCACCATTCTTTCTTTTGCGCGTTGGGCACCTGCCGGGAGGCACGCTCGACGCCTGCGCGCGGCGGGGTGCTTGGCACCCGGCGCGCCCTTCCACCGCTTAAATGCAGCCGATCGGGCTCGGTTCAGCCCTCAGTGGCCGTGGCCACCGCCGCCAGCACTTGTTCGGCATACTCCGGGCGGCAGATCAGCACGTCGGGCAGCAAAGGATCGCGACAATTGTAGACCAGCGTGCTGCCGTCGATGCGCGAGGCATGGAGCCCGGCGGCCAGCGCGACGGCGACGGGGGCGCAATTGTCCCATTCATATTGTCCGCCAGCGTGAAGATAGATTTCGGCATCACCGCGCACCACCGCCATAGCCTTGGCTCCGGCCGACCCCATCGGCACGAGGTCCGCGCCGATCGCCTCCGCGACTCGCATCACGATCGGATGCGCGCGCGAGCGGCTGACGACCATGCGCGGGCGCAGCGGGGCGGGGGGCAGTACCTCGGGAAGATCGTCAGTTGCGAACACCAAATCCTCGGCGGGGAGGGCGACGGCGCCGGTCACGGGCACGCCGTCGATTGCCAGACCGATATGCACCGCCCAATCGTCGCGGCGCTCGCGGAATTCGCGCGTCCCGTCGAGCGGATCGACCACCCAGACGCGACTGGCGGCGCAACGCGCGCCGTCGTCGGCGGCTTCCTCGGAGAGGATGAAATCATCGGGCCGCGCGGCGCGAATCAAGCTTTGGATCAGCGTATTGGCATCCTTGTCGCCGCGATCGCCAAGCTCGGCGTCGGGACAGGCCCCGCCGACGCACAAGCCACGCAGCACCGCACCCGCAGCGAGCGCGACTGAACGCGCGAGGTCGGCATCGCTTTGATGGGGGGCTTGGGTCATAGGTTGGGACTCCAGACGCCCATGATATGCTCGACAATCCGCTCCGCGGCTGCCTCTGGGCTTTCGCGGGTGGTGTCGATGCGGATGTCGGGCCGCTCCGGGGCTTCGTACGGGCTGGAGACGCCAGTGAAATTGGCGATCTCGCCGCGCCGTGCCTTGGCGTACAGGCCCTTGACGTCGCGCGCCTCGGCCTCGGCCAGCGGCGTGTCGATGAAGATCTCGACGAAATCCTCCGGCAGCATCGCGCGTACCATGTCGCGCTCCGCACGGAACGGCGAGATGAAGGCGCTGAGCACGATCAGCCCGGCATCGGTCATCAGCTTGGCGAGTTCCCCGATCCGGCGGATATTCTCGACCCGGTCGGCATCGGTGAAGCCGAGATCCTTGTTGAGGCCGTGCCGTACATTGTCGCCATCGAGCAGGAAGGTGTGGCGGCCGAGTGCGTAGAGCTTTTTCTCGACCAAGTTAGCAATCGTCGATTTTCCCGAGCCCGACAGGCCGGTGAACCACAGCAAGCGCGGCGTCTGGCCCTTTTGCGCGGCGTGTGCCTCGCGCGTGATGTCGATCGCTTGCCAATGGACGTTCTGCGCGCGGCGCAGCGCGAAGTTGAGCATACCCGCCGCGACCGTTGCGTTGGTGCCGCGGTCGATCAGGATGAAGCCGCCGAGATCTGCGCCGTCGGTGAACGGCTCGAACACCAGTGCGCGATCGGTGTAGATCTCCGCGACGCCGATGTCGTTTAGGCCGAGCGTCTTGACCGAAAGCTCCGCGAGCGTGTTGACGTCGATCGCGTGGCGCGGTTCCTGCACCGTTGCGGAGACGGTCTGCGTGCCGAGTTTGAGCCAATAAGAGCGACCCGGGAGCAGCGGGGTTTCCGTCATCCACACCAGCGTCGCCTGGAATTGTTCAGCGACCTGCGGTGGATCGTCGGCGGTAGCGATCACGTCTCCGCGCGAACAATCGACCTCGTCCGCCAGCGTCAACGTGACCGATTGCCCTGCCACGGCTTCATCGAGGTCGCCGTCCATCGTGACAATCCTTGTGACCGCAGTGGTGCGGCCAGAGGGCAGGATGCGGACGGGATCGCCCGGCTTCACGCTGCCGCTGGCGATCAGGCCGGAGAAACCCCGGAAATCGAGATCGGGGCGGTTGACCCATTGGACCGGCAGCCGGAACGGGCGGGCCTGCGCCGCATCCGCCTCGACATCGACCGCTTCGAGATGCTCGATCAGCGTCGGGCCACTGTACCACGGCATTGCGGCAGAGTGTGTCGCGACATTGTCCCCGGCGAAACCGGAGATCGGGATCGCGGTGAAATCCTTGATCCCGATCGCCTCGGCGAACGCGCGGTAATCGGCGACGATCGCGTTGAACACGTTCTGATCGTACCCGACAAGGTCCATCTTGTTGACCGCGAGCACGACGTGCCGCAGCTGCAGCAGCTTCACGAGAAAGCTGTGCCGACGCGTTTGTGTCAGCACGCCCTTGCGCGCGTCGATCAGGATGACGGCGGCGTCGGCGGTCGAGGCGCCGGTGACCATGTTACGGGTATATTGTTCGTGCCCCGGCGTGTCGGCGACGATGAACTTGCGCTTCTCGGTCGCGAAGAAGCGATAAGCGACGTCGATCGTGATGCCCTGTTCGCGCTCGGCGGCGAGGCCATCGACCAGCAGCGCGAAGTCGATATTCTGCCCCTGCGTGCCGACGCGCTTGCTGTCGTCCTCGAGCGTAGCGAGTTGATCGGCGAAGATCGCGCGGCTGTCGTAGAGCAGCCGTCCAATCAGCGTGGATTTGCCGTCATCGACCGACCCACAGGTGATGAAACGCAGCAGCGATTTGTGTTGGTGCTGGGCAAGGTATGCAGTGATGTCGGACGCGATCAGCGCGTCGGGGGTATAAGCGGTCATCAGAAATACCCCTCCGCTTTCTTCTTTTCCATGCTCGCCGCCTGATCGTGGTCGATCGCGCGGCCTTGGCGTTCGGAGGTGGTGGTGAGCAGCATTTCCTGAATGACGGCGGCCAGCGTCGTTGCTTCGCTCTCCACCGCACCACTCAGCGGATAACAACCGAGCGTGCGGAAGCGGATCGAGCGTTCGATCGGGACTTCGCCGGGGGCGAGTGGGAAGCGATCGTCATCGACCATCAGCAGCAGCCCGTCGCGTTCGACGGTCGGGCGCGGGGCGGCGAGATAGAGCGGGACGATTTCGATGCTCTCCGCCAGGATGTATTGCCAGATATCGAGCTCGGTCCAGTTCGACAGCGGAAAGACGCGGATGCTTTCGCCGCGTTCCTTGCGGGCATTGTAGAGGTGCCACAACTCGGGGCGCTGCGCCTTCGGGTCCCAGCGGTGGCTGGCCGAGCGGAAGCTGAAGATGCGCTCCTTGGCGCGCGATTTCTCCTCGTCGCGCCGCGCACCGCCAAAGGCGACGTCGAACCCGCCCGCAGTCAGCGCTTGCTTCAGACCCTCGGTCTTCCACATGTCGGTGTGGCGGCTGCCGTGGTCGAACGGGTTGATGCCGAGCCGCTTGGCTTCGGGATTCTGATGCACGATCAGTTCCATGCCCGCATCGACCGCCGCCTTTTCTCGCAGCGAGTACATCGCGCGGAATTTCCAGGTCGTATCGACATGGAGCAGCGGGAAGGGCGGCGTGCCGGGGAAGAACGCCTTTTTCGCCAGATGCAGCATCACCGCCGAATCCTTGCCGACCGAATAAAGCATCACCGGGCGCTCCGCCTCCGCGACGACTTCGCGCAGGATGTGGATGCTTTCGGCTTCGAGGCGCTGGAGATGGGTAAGGGCGACGGTCATGATCCGAAGCAATAGTGCAGAAACGCACCCGCGCGATCAACTAATCCTGTTGTCGCATAAAGTTCGCGTCAGAGCGCTGCGTTGCGCTCGACCGAATCGAGAATCCGGGCGCCCGCCATGAACACCGCGATCGGGCAGACCGCGAACAACAGCCAGCCACCAAATCCGGGATATTGGTCGAGATAATGAACCCCCCGCTCGACCGACCCAAGCGCGAGCGCGTAGATCACCGCGAACGCCTCGAATTTGTTCTTAATGACGAACAGCCGGGTGATTTTGGTCCACATACCCATACGTTAAGCAAGTCGCGGGCCAGTCGCGGTTTTGCGCGGGTTCGCTTTAAAGAAGATGGTTAGCTGTAAGTTAATCCGACACTTACGCGCGGGGAACGTGGCTGATGAAATCGTCTTCGGTGACCCCGAGCACGGTTGCGGCCGCGCTCCCCAATACGACACCGTCCGCGCTCGCCCGAACCGTGCCATAGGCGCAGCGGAAATCGGCGAGCCGCCCGCGCGCGACCAGCGCCGCATCGCCGCCGTCGGCATCGATTGCCACGACACGCGCAGATTTGGCGTCGCGGATCGTGCGGACATGGTTGGTCTTGGCGAGCATCGTCGGGCCGCCATCGAAGATGTCGACATAGTTTTCGTAAGCGAATCCTTCGTTTTCAAGCATCCGCATCGCCGCTCGGCCAGAAGGGTGGGGCAAGCCGATCACCGCGCGGGCCGATTCGGGCAGCATCGCGATGTAGATCGGATGCTTCGGGAACAGATCGGCGATGAATTGGTGACCGCGCACCGCATTGAATTGATCGGCATCCTGGAAATTCATGCCGAAGAAGCGCCCGGCAAGGCCGTCCCAGAAAGGCGAGCCGCCGGCCTCGTCGATGATCCCGCGCAGCTCGGCCAGCACGCGGTCGGCGAATCGCGCGCGGTGCCCCGCGATGAACAAATACCGCGCGCGAGCAAGCAGCATCCCGAGGCCCCCGGCGCGTTCGCCCGGATGCAGGAACAGGCCGCCGACTTCGCTGCACCCCTCAAGATCGGTCGTCAGGCCGAGCATGTCCGCACGGAAGGTGCGGCCGAGCTCCTTGCTATGCTGCGTCAGCGTGCCGAGGCGGTAGCTGTAGAAGGGGTAGCTTTGCCCGACATGGGTGAAGATTTGGCAGGTGCCGCGGACCTCGCCCGTGGCGGTGTTTTCCAGGACGAGGACGAACAGATCGTCGGCCTTGGTTTCCTCGGTGCGGGCAAAGGCGGCGGCGCTGCGCTCCAGCTTCGCCGTCAGTGCGGCGCGATCGGGCGGCAAATTGGTGAAGCCGCCACCGGTCAGCTTTGCCATTTCGTACAGTGGTTGCAGATCGCCGTCGTGCGCGGCGCGGATAACGAAGGTCACAGGGCACCCTTTTCGGCTATGCGCAGGATCGTCAGCGCCGACAAAGCGGCCCGCTCTGCCAGCGAATCGACGATCAGAAACTCGTCTGGCGAATGGATCGCGCCGCCGCGCGCGCCCATCGTGTCAACCACCGGCACGCCGCACGCGGCGATCGTGTTGCCGTCGCACACCCCGCCGGTCGCGCGCCAAGCGATGTCGAGCCCCAGGTCGGCGCCGCAATCCTTGACGAGCGCGAAGAGCTTAGCCGCGCCGGGGTCGATCGGTTTGGGGGGGCGGTTGAAGCTGCCGTGGACCGCGATTTGCACGTCATGGAGCGCCGCGACTTCGGCGGTGATCCGGTCGAGCGCCGCTTGCGCGCGGTGGATTTCCGCGTGATCCTTCGGGCGGAAATTGATCCGCAGCATCGCATGATCGGGCACGACATTGTTCGGCCCGCCTCCTTCGATCCGCGCGGGGTTTACTGCCAGCGTGGGGGATCGCAGCGCGAACAGCCGTACCGCCAAATCGGACGCGGCGACGACGGCATTGCGGCCTTCCTCGGGGTTGCGGCCTGCATGGGCGCTCTTGCCGGTGACCACGATCGAGAAATTCCCGGTCCCGCCGCGCGCGCCGGCGAGCGTGCCGTCGGGCAAAGCGGGTTCGTACGTCAGCGCCGCGATTTTGCCGCGCGCGGCGTCGGCGATCAGCTGGGTGGAGGAGAAGGAGCCGGTTTCCTCATCGGAATTGATCACGACTTCATAGCCGATCCGATCGGCGAGCGGGCTGGCCTCGACCGCGCGGAGCGCGGCGAGCATCACGGCAAGGCCGCTCTTCATATCGGCCACGCCGGGGCCGCCGAGCGTGCCGTCGTCCAGCCAGGTCAGCGTCTGGAACGCGTGGTCGATCGGATAGACCGTGTCCATGTGCCCGGTCAGCAGCAGTTGGACCGGTGCCTCTGGGCGTACCACGAGGTGTAGATGCTTGCCGTGGTCGAGTACCGCAACCGCGCCGTCCGCGCCGACGCTTTCGGCGGTATCGCCGCGCACCAGCGCGATCTTGCCTGGCAAAGCACCGAATGCTGCGACGAGCATGTCGGCGACTTGGGCCAGACCAGCGAGATTGCGTGTCCCGCTGTTGACCGCCGCCCAGCGTTCGATCTGTTCGAGCATCGGCTGCGCGCCTGCGTGGACGACCGCAGCGCGCTCGATCGCGCTTAGCCCCGTCATCGCGCCAGATGCGGTGCGAACGCCGCCAGCACCTCGCGGTAAAGTTGCTGTTTGAACGGAACGATGACGTCGGGCAGCGTCTCCGGCGCGATCCAGTCCCACGCCTTGAACTCCTGATGCGCGGTGGCGATGTTCACGTCTGCATCATCGCCGAGGAAGCGGTACAGGAACCAGCACTGCCGCTGCCCGCGCCATTTGCCCTTCCAGATCTTGCCGACCAGTTCCTCGGGCAGATCATAATAGAGTTCCTCGGTCGCTGCGGCGATGAACGTGACCTTGTCGGGGGCGATGCCGGTTTCCTCGCCAAGCTCGCGCAACGCGGCAGTTTCGGCATCCTCGCCGTCGTCGATCCCGCCCTGCGGCATTTGCCACGCTTCGACCATCGCATCGATGCGTTGCCCGACGAAGACCTTGCCGTCGCGGTTGAGCAGCATGATCCCGGCACATGGGCGATAGGGCAGGGTGGTCGCCTCGCTCACGCCGCCACGCCGTCCGCGGCTTGCGCCATGACGCGTGCGCCCTCGGCCTCGGCGATGACGACCTTCGCTGCCGTCAGTGCCGCCGCAACATCGCCGACCGACGAGGGGATCGCCTTGCGCAGCGTGATGAAGCCGTGAATGTTGCCCACGGCCTCGCGATACACCGTGGCGACGCCCGCCTGCGCAAGCGCGGCGGCATAGGCGCGACCCTGATCGCGGATCGGATCGAGGCTGGCGGTTACTACGACAGCGGGCGGCATGCCACGCAGGTCGCCTTTCAGCGGCGAGGTGCGGATGTGCGAGGCTTCCGCCTGATAGGCGGCATTGAACCATTCCATACTGTCGCGGGTCAGCAGGAAGCCTTCGGCGAACTGGCTGTAGGACGGGTATTCCTGCGTCGTGTCGGTCGCGGGATAGAAGGGCAGCTGCGCGATCACCGGCACGGCGGCGGGCGCATCGCGCAAGGCCATGGCCACCACAATCGCGAGGTTGCCGCCTGCGCTATCGCCGCATGTCACCAGGCTGGTGATTTTGCGCCCAAGTGCCGCCGGGCTGCCCGCCGCCCAGCGTGCCGCCGCTTCGCAATCATCGGGAGCCGCGGGCCAGACCGCTTCGGGCGCGAGGCGGTAATCGACCGCCAGCACCGGAAGATCAAGCAGTCGAGAGACTTCTGCGCAGAAGCTCGCATGGGTTTCAAGGTCGCCGATCACGAAGCCGCCGCCGTGAAAGAACAGTACCAGCGGACCGGGCACCCTGCTTGCTTGCACATCGAACAGCCGCGCCGGAATATCGCCCGCCGGCCCGGGGATCGTCAGATCGGTGATGGTGCCGAGTTCACCCACGGGCGGATCGGCAATATCCTTCATCGCGGCATAGGTCGCCCGCGCGGCCGGGGCTTCTAGCTGGTGCATCTTCGGGCCGGGCAGGGCGTTGAGAAACGCGAGGAAGCCTGCAACATCGGGGCGCACGTAAGGATCGGTCAAGCATCTCTCCATTGGTCTGAGCCAGTGTCGAGCCTACCTAAGGGCGATGATCGCGGTCGTCCATCACCCAGCCTATGTTGCCGTCGGGCAAAGCGCCAATCCGAGCCAACTCAGCAAGAATGCCGCAATTCGCGATCTCTTGCGCGCCGAGGGCGGCGCGATCGATTGGCACGAACCCGACATGATGCCGCTGCAGTGGATCGAGGCGGTGCACGACCCCGCCTATGTCGCCGAGGTGATCGAAGCGCGGGTGCCGCGGGAGAAGGAGCGGCGGATCGGCTTTGCGGTGACGCCCGCGGTCGCGGCGCGCGCGCAGGTCGTTCCCGGTGGAACCTGGCTTGCCGGTAAGCTCGCGCTCAAGCGGGGGTTCGCTGCGAACAGCGCTGGGGGCAGCCATCATGCACTCGTCGATACAGGTGCGGGCTATTGCGTGCTCAACGATCTCGCGATCGCGGCGGTGCGGCTGGTGGAGGAGGGGAGTGCTGTGCGCATCCTGATCGTCGATTGCGACGTGCATCAGGGCGACGGCACTGCCGCGCTGACCGCCGGACGGCCCGGTATCGCAACCTATTCGATCCATGCGGAGAAAAACTTCCCGGCGCGGAAAGCGCGCTCGACGCTCGACGTGGCTTTGCCCGACGGGACGGGTGATGCGGCGTATCTGGAGCGGCTGGCGGAGACGTTGCTGCCGATGCTTGATCATTATCGCCCCGATCTCATCCTGTATCAGGCCGGCATCGATCCGCTTGCAAGCGATCGACTCGGGCGGTTGGCGCTTACCGACGGTGGGCTGGTGGCGCGCGAGACGATCATTGCCCAGGCAGCCGCCAAGCGCGGCATTGCGCTGGCGAGTACGGTGGGCGGCGGATATGGCGCCGACGGCATGGTACTGGCGACGGCGCACGTGCGTGCGATTTTGACGCTGGGGCACGCATATCGCGATTTCCCCGCCCGCTTGCGGGAGGGGTCAGGGGCGGGCATGTCGCGGTAATGCAGTGTTCCCATTCCCACCACCATCATCCGCACCGAGCAGTGGCAGCCATTCTATGACGACTCTGCTCTGGCTGCGTCGCGATTTGCGGCTGGCCGACCAGCCCGCCTTGCTCGCCGCGATTGCGGAGGGACCGGTCATCCCGGTCTATGTCCTTGATGACGCGACGCCGAAACGCTTTGCCATGGGCGGCGCGTCGCGCTGGTGGTTGCATCACAGCCTAGCGAGCCTCGATGCGGCATTGCGGGCGAAGGGGTCGCGTCTGATCCTGCGGCGGGGGCAAAGTGATGTGGTGCTGGCCACGCTGGCGGAGGAGACGGGCGCAAGCAGGGTGCATTGCATCCGTCACCACGAACCGTGGTGGCGGAATGCCGAGCGCGCGGTGGCAAAGCGGCTCGATCTGCTCTGCCATGACGGCAATTACCTTGCTCCACCGGGGTCGATTACGACGGGCAGCGGGGGGCAGTATAAGATCTTCACGCCGTTCTGGCGCGCACTCAAGGCAACCATGCCGCCACCCCACCCGACCCGCGCCCCAGCCGACATTCCTGCGCCGGAGCACTGGCCGAAAAGTGAGGTGCTGGGCGATTGGGGGCTGCTGCCGACCACGCCGGATTGGTCGCGCGGATTCGTCGAGGAATGGTCACCGGGCGAGGACGGCGCGCACGCCCGGCTGACGGCCTTCAAACGCCATGCCGCCAATTATGGCGAAACGCGCAATTTGCCGTCGGTCGAGGGTAGTTCGCGTCTGTCGCCGCATCTTCACTTCGGTGAAATTTCGGCGGCACAGGTTTGGCATGCGGTCGCCGACGCGGGCGGATCGGTCGACACGTTTCTCGGCGAGATCGGCTGGCGCGATTACGCGCAGAACATCATCCGGGAATTCCCCGATTACGGCTCGAAGAATGCGCGCGAGACGCTCGACGCGTTGGCGTGGCGGACGGGCACGGCGGCTGACGACGATCTGAAGGCATGGCAGCAGGGGCGCACCGGTTATCCAATCGTCGACGCGGGAATGCGCCAGCTCTGGGCGACCGGGTGGATGCACAACCGTGTGCGGATGATCACCGCGAGCTTTCTGATCAAGCATTTGCTGATCGATTGGCGTGCGGGCGAGCGCTGGTTTTGGGATTGTCTGGTCGATGCCGATTACGGGTCGAACGCGGTCAATTGGCAATGGACCGCGGGGACGGGGGTCGATTCGAACATGTTCGTGCGGATCATGGCGCCGCTGGTCCAGTCGCCCAAATTCAACGCGGGCGACTATATCCGCAAGTGGGTACCGGAATTGGCGGGCGTGCGCGGCGAGGCAATCCACGATCCCGAAGAGGCCGGATGCCGCCCACGCGCGTACCCGGCCAAGATCATCGGCCACCGCGAAGGCCGCGAGCGCGCGTTGGCGGCGGTGAAGCAACTCCGCTGAAACCCCGTTGCGATGCGCGCGCGTCGGTGCGAGGGGGTGCGCGATGCTTGGGGCCTTCGCGACACTGTTTCACCGCCTGCTCGACCAGATCGACGCGGGGCTTGTCCACGGCTCGCTGTCCGCGACGCTGCCCGATGGACGTGCGCGGCTGCTCGGTGGGCGCGCGCCGGGGCCTGCGGCCGTGGTCGATCTGCGGAGTTGGCGCGCGCTCCTGCGGCTGGCGACGGGCGGATCAGCTGGTTGGTATGTCGCTTGGTCGAAGGGAGAGTGGGCGAGTCCCGATCCTACGGTGCTGTTCGAGCTATTCATGCGCAACAGTCGCACCCTCGGCGGGGCTGCGCGTTCGGGCGGATTGCTGCGGATGTTACGCAGGTTTCGCAATGGTTTGCGCCGTAATTCTCGCGCCGGTTCTCGTAAGAATATCGAGTTTCACTATGATCTTGGGAACGATTTTTACGGGCTTTGGCTCGACCCCGGCCTGACCTATTCGAGCGCGTTGTTCGAGGAGCCGGTTGCGGCGGAGCAGAGCCTGGAAGCCGCGCAGGCGGCCAAGATCGACGCGATGCTCGACCGGATCGCCGTCGTGCCTGGCGACACAGTCCTGGAGATCGGCTGCGGTTGGGGCAGCTTTGCGGAGGCGGCGGCGCGACGCGGGCTGGGGGTGCATGCCATCACGCTTTCGAGCGAGCAGGAGCGCGCGGTTGCGGACCGAATCGCTGCGGCAGGTCTCTCCGGCGTTACCGTTTCCCGCACCGATTATCGCGATGTAACTGGCACCTATGACGCGGTGGCGAGCATCGAGATGGTCGAGGCGGTCGGGCAGGAATATTGGCCGGCCTATCTCGCCGCGATCGCGCGGGCGCTGAAACCCGGTGGGCGGGCGGCGCTCCAATATATCGCGATCGATGATGCGATCTTCGAGGCTTACGCCGCCAATGTCGATTTCATCCAGCGCTTCATCTTTCCCGGCGGGATGCTGCTGTCGGAAAGCCGCTTCCGCGCGCTGGCGGAGGCGCACGGCCTCGAATGGCGCGATCATAAAAGCTTCGGTCTGCATTATGCCGAGACGCTACGGCGCTGGCGCGTCGCTTTCGATACGGCGGTCGAAGCGGATCGGCTTCCACCGCGATTCGATCGCCATTTCATAGACTTGTGGCGCTATTATCTGATGTATTGCGAAGGCGGATTTCGCGGGCAGGGGATTGATGCCGCGCAGATTACGCTAGTGAAGCGCGCTTAATCGACCCGTTCGAAATGGCCGGTCTCGAAATCCTTTGCCAGCAAAGCGACGATCCGGTCCGCGACCACCGACGGCTCCTTGACTGACTTCGGGTCTTCGCCGGGATAGGCCTTGTGCCGCATCGCGGTGCGGGTCGCGCCGGGATCGATGATCGCGGTGCGGACCTTGCTGATCTGCTCCATTTCGTCGCCATAGGACAGCAGGAGCGATTCAAACCCCGCCTTGGAGGCACCGTACATACCCCAATACGCGCGCGGCTTGCGTGCGACGCTGGAGGTGAGGCCGATCACGCGCCCGTGCGCCGATTTGCGCAACATCGGATCAAACGCGGCGATCAAAGCGGCTTGTGCGCTGACGTTCAGCGTCAGGATCTGCGCCAGTTCCTTCGGGTCGATCGCCGGGACCGCCCCAAGCTGCCCTAGCATGGCGGCGTTGAGCACCAGAATGTCAAGCGCGGGCCAGCGTTCGCCGATCGCTGTGCCGAGCCTTGCGATGCTGTCGGTCTCAGTCAGGTTGAGCGGGGCGATCGTAGCCGATCCGCCTGCGTCGAAGATCGCATTCTCGACCTCCTCAAGCCCCTTCACGGTGCGCGCGGTCAGCACGACATGCGCGCCCGCCGCCCCCAGTGCCAGTGCGGTTGCCGCACCAATCCCACGGCTGGCACCCGTGACAAGCGCGACCCGACCCTGCAAAACGCCTTCACTCATCGGTTCAAATCACCCGTTCGGCCAGCAAGGCGAACTGATCGACCGATGATACATCGTCCTGGTCGGTCAGCGTTGTGGGATAGTCGCCGGTGAAGCACGCATCGCAATGGCTCGGCCGGATGGCGTTGCGCTGCGGATCCCCCAGCGCCTTGTAGAGACCGTCGATCGACACGAAGGCGAGGCTGTCGGCTTTAATATAGGCAGCCATTTCCGCAAGATTCTTGGTGGCAGCGAGCAGTTTCGCGCGCTCGGGCGTGTCGACGCCGTAGAAGCAGGAGTGCGCGGTCGGCGGGCTGGCGATGCGCATGTGCACCTCGGCGGCGCCGGCTTCGCGCATCATCTCGACGATCTTCAGGCTGGTCGTGCCGCGTACGATCGAATCGTCGATCAGCACGACGCGTTTCCCCGCGATCAGCGCGCGATTGGCGTTGTGCTTCAGCTTGACGCCAAGGTGGCGGACCTTGTCGCTCGGTTGAATGAAGGTCCGCCCGACATAATGCGACCGGATAATACCGAGCTCGAATGGAATGCCCGATTGCTGCGCATAGCCGAGTGCGGCAGGCGTGCCCGAATCGGGCACCGGGATCACGAGATCGGCGTCGACCGGGCTCTCGATCGCGAGTTGAGCGCCGATTGCTTTCCGCACGGTGTAGACGCTGCGGTCCTCCGAGATCGAATCGGGCCGCGAGAAATAGACATATTCGAAGATGCACGGCCGCGGCGCTTGGGGCGCGAACGGACGGTGGGAGGTGATCTCGGTGCCCTTCACCATCACCAATTCGCCGGGATCGATCGAGCGAACGAAGGTCGCGCCGACGACGTCGAGCGCGACGGTTTCGGAGGCGAAGATGACCGCCTCGCTGCCGTCCGACTGTTCGACCTTGCCCATGACCAGCGGACGGATGCCAAGCGGATCGCGACAGGCGATCATCCCCTCAGGCGTCATCACGATCAGCGAATAGGCACCCTCGACGCGTTTCAGCGCATCGATGAACTTATCGACCACCGTGCGATAGTTGGATGTGGCGACGAGGTGGATGATCGTCTCGGTATCGCTGGTCGATTGAAAGATCGACCCGCGCCGCACCAGATCGCGCCGCAACCGCATCGCGTTTGAGAGGTTGCCGTTGTGCGCGATCGCGAAGCCGCCCGAGGCGAGATCGGCATAGAGCGGCTGCACGTTGCGCAGCGCCGTCTCGCCGGTCGTCGAATAGCGGACATGTCCGCACGCGACCGTGCCACGCAACGGGACCATCACATCCTCGCGGTCGAAATTTCCCGCGACGTGGCCCATGGCCCGGTGCGTATGGAATTCGGTGCCATCGAAGCTGGTGATGCCAGCGGCCTCCTGCCCGCGATGCTGCAACGCGTGCAGCCCGAGGGCAACGAGTCGCGCCGCATCGGTCGCGCCGGAAATTCCGAAAATGCCGCACTCTTCGTGCAGCGTGTCGTCTTCGTGGGGGTTCGTGGTCAGCATGACGCCCTTCAGCGGGGGGAGTAGAGCTTCGACGGGCATATAGGGACGGCGCCGGGGTTTGTCGCGCTTTTGTCACACGGTCCGGCGTGATTAGCCGCATTTTGTATTTTAGGCGTTATTACAGTGGATTGTAGCGAAGCGCATGATCGGATGCAGCGCCGTATCGTCCGATTGCGCCGCTGGGGTGACGCAAGGGGCTGTGACCGGCTACACCCGTTTCATGCCCGATTCCCGCGAAACCGGCCTTGTGCTGGACCCGAAATATGATGCCGCCGGCCTGATCACCGCGGTGGCGACCGACCGCAGCACCGGCGAGATCCTGATGCTCGCGCATATGAACGCCGAGGCGTTGCGCCTTACGATTGCGACGGGCGAGGCGCATTTCTGGTCGCGGAGTCGCGCAGCGCTGTGGAAGAAGGGCGAAACGTCGGGCAACATCTTGCGCGTGACCGATCTCCGGATCGATTGCGATCAAGATGCAGTGTGGCTTATCGTCGATCCAGTGGGGCCGGCGTGCCACACGGGAATGCGGAGCTGTTTCTATCGCCGGATTGAGGGCGAACGGCTGGTGGCGGTCGCGTGAAGCGTGCCGCGCTTCTGACCGTGCTGATACTGGCGGCGTGCGGTCGCGATGATCGCAAGGTGGCAGCGCCCACCCCCACGCCGCAGGGGTTGGAAGCCGCGGCGATCCAGGTCGGGGTGATCCCCGATCCCGCCAACACCGACATCACCGGGCTCTACGCCCGCGAAAGCGACCGTATCTGCATCGTTCCGACCGCTAAGGCGTACCGGATCGGTGTGTTCGTCGATTATGACGAGCAGCAGAATTGCGGTGGCGCGGGCACCGTCACGCGCGTTGGCGAGACGCTGCATGTCACTCTGGGCCGCGGCGTAACCAGCAGCGATTGCAGTTTTGATGCGCGCTTCGAAGGTGACCGGATCGTATTCCCGGCGCGACTGCCCGAGGCATGTCAGAAAGTGTGCATCGGTCGCGCATCGGTCGCGGCGCTCGACGTTGTGCGGCTCAGTGAGTCCGTTTCGGAAGCGGCCACCCTGCGCGATTCGAAGGGGCGGTTGCTGTGCGCGGGTGAGTGACGCGCTTGACGTTCACGTAAACGGCATCTAGATTGCGGTCATGCCCAGCAGCGCCGCTTACGCCGTAATCGATCGCCATCCCGACCGCGATCATTTCTCGATTTCGGATCTGTCCGCCGAGTTCGGCGTCACGGCGCGCGCCTTGCGCTTCTACGAAGACGAGGGGCTGATCGCGCCCGAACGCAGAGGGACATCCCGCATCTATTCGCAACGCGATCGCGCGCGGCTCGCCTGGATCTTGCGCGGCAAGCGCGTCGGTTTCAGCCTCGGCGAAATCCGCGAGATGATCGATCTGTATGACATTGGCGACGGTCGCCAGGTCCAGAAGACGACCACGATCGCGCGGTGCCGCGACCGCATGGCGCTGCTCCAAGCACAAAAACACGATATCGATGCGGCGATCCATGAGCTCGCCGATTTCGTCACCCTGCTCGAAACCAATGGCGCGCAAGGGCGCCTGAAGGACTGAACCAATGCCGAAATATACCCCTCCCGTCCGCGACACCCGCTTCATTCTCGACCATGTCATCGGCCTGCAAAGCCATGCGAATCTGCCTGGCTTCGCCAATGCGACGCCCGACGTGGTCGACGCCGTGCTCGACGAAGGCGGCAAGTTCGTCGCCGAAGTGTTGTTCCCGCTCAATTATTCGGGCGATCAGGAAGGGTGCACGCGCCACGCCGACGGATCGGTGACGACGCCGGCCGGCTTCAAGAAAGCCTATGACGCCTATGTCGAATCGGGCTGGGGCACACTGTCCGCACCGGAGGAATTCGGTGGTCAGGCGATGCCGCACGTCGTCTCGACGGCGTTCCTGGAGTATATGAGTTCCGGCAACATGGCGTTCGCGATGTATCCCGGCCTCACCCACGGCGCGACCGCTGCGTTGCTGGCCAAGGGGTCGGACGAACAGAAAGCGAAGTACGTCCCCAACATGGTCAGCGGCAAATGGGGCGGCACGATGAACTTGACCGAGCCGCAGTGCGGCACCGATCTCGGCCTGATTCGTACCCGCGCCGAGCCGCAGGCGGATGGCGCTTGGGCGATCACCGGCACCAAGATCTTCATTTCCTCGGGCGAGCATGACCTGACCGAGAACATCATCCACCTCGTGCTGGCGAAGACGCCGGGTGCGCCGGAAAGCTCGAAGGGCATTTCGCTGTTCGTCGTGCCGAAGTTCCTGGTCAACGGCGATGGTTCGCTCGGGAGCCGCAATGCCGTTTCGTGCGGATCGATCGAGCATAAGATGGGCATCCACGCCAATTCGACCTGCGTGATGAACTATGACGGTGCGACCGGCTGGCTCGTCGGCGAGGAGATGAAAGGCCTCGCCGCCATGTTCATCATGATGAACGCGGCGCGTTTGGGTGTCGGCTTGCAGGGGCTTGGCGTCGCCGAAGTCGCGTACCAGAACGCCGTGCAATACGCGGGCGACCGTCGGCAGGGTCGTTCGCTGACCGGCGTCAAGGAGCCCAACGAGAAGGCCGACACGCTGTTCGTCCATCCCGATGTGCGCCGGATGCTGATGGAGGCGAAGGCGCTGACCGAGGGACTCCGCGCGCTGTGCCTGTGGGGTGCGCTCCAGGCCGATCTCGAACATGCAGCACCAAGCGAGGAAGAGCGTCAGCTAGCGGGCGATTTGCTCGGCCTGCTGACACCCGTCATCAAGGGCTATGGCACCGACAAGGGCTATGACATCGCGACCAACGCGCAGCAGGTTTACGGTGGGCACGGTTACATCGCCGAATGGGGCATGGAGCAGTACGTCCGCGATGCGCGGATCGCGATGATCTATGAAGGCACCAACGGCGTGCAGGCGATGGATCTGGTCGGGCGCAAGCTCGCGCAGAATGGCGGTCGCGCGGTGCAGGCTTTCTTCAAGGTTGTCGCTGATGACGTGGCCGCTGCGAAGGCCGATCCTGCCACTGCCGAGTTCGCTTTGGCCCTGGAGAAGGCCAATGGTGAGTTGCAGCAGGCGACGATGTGGTTCCTGGCCAATGGCATGAAGAACCCGGACAATGTCGGCGCGGGTGCGCACAGCTACATGCATCTGATGGGGATCGTGGCGCTCGGTGTGATGTGGCTGCGGATGGTTTCCGCCGCGACCAAGCTGAAGGCGGCGGGGGAGGGCGATCCGGCGTTCCTCGATGCCAAATTGGTGACCGCGCGGTACTTCGCCGAGCGCGTGATGCCTGAGGCGGGTGCGCTTCGCCGCAAGATCGAAGCAGGTGCCGAGGCGATGATGGCGTTGCCCCCGGAGATGTTCGAAGCGGCTTGAGGTCTGAATCCTCCCCGGTACGGGGAGGGGGACCGCTCGGCTCCTTCAGCCGAGTGGTGGAGGGGGCCCGGGACTTGAGCACATCGCTTGAGCCGGGCCCCCTCCACCGTTCGCTAAATGCTCACGGTTCCCCTTCCCGTGCCGGGAGGATTACCTATCGTCCCTCAGCGACCGGCATCGCCTTAGCCGCTGGCGCTTCCGCCTTCCGCCGCACGCCCGCGAGTTCCGGAACGGTCATAACCACAGGCGGTGCGCGACTCGCGCCCGGCAGCGCCTCAAGCCTGAAACTCTCGCTGCTACTGCTCCGCGCCACCGGCACATAGATTTGCTGCTTCATGCATTGCGACGGATCGGCGCGGCGGAATTCGGTACAATTCCATAGCGCCTTTTCAAAGCCACTCGGGCGGTCGCGGAGATAGCTGAACGCCATCGCCTGGATCTGGGCGGGCTGGAGCGGTAGCGCGCCGGGGGTCTTCGTTTTGTCGGCCCAAGCCATCACCTTGCAATAGGGCCGATCGCCGCAAGTGCGCGCCGCAAGCTGCGCGAAACCGTCAGGCGAAATCCGCTTCGTATCGATCGTCAGCAAGAAGCTGTTCTGGTCGGTCGCGAGCGCCGTCGGCAGCGGGGTCGCCGCGGCGATGGGGTCGATGTAAAGATCCTCGCCGCTCGCCAACGTGGTCGCGCCCTGATGCGCATCCGAATATGCGGCAAGCGCGGCGATCAAGGGTTCGTCCGCCGAAACATGGCGGTTGAACGCGGGGGGCGTGCCCCACCAGCCGGTCCAGCGGAAGAACAGGTGGGTGTTGACCGCAGCGATCTTGTCGAGGCTCGACTGCCAATAGGGCACGACCCAGTCGGTATGGTAATGCGTCGCATAGCCAACGGGTTTGAAAACTGCGCCGCCAAGTGCCGCCGTCGCGACTTGCCGCGCGCGCGTCCATTGCACGTCGAGCCAGTGATGCCGTGTCAACGCAGTGTCACAGGTGAAGGTGAACTGGCACCCGGTCGAGCGTTCGGACCCCTGGAACACCACGCCGCAGATCGTCTTGGGGAAGGCGGGGTGGCGTACGCGGTTGATGACGACTTGCGCAACCGCGCGCTGCCCGGTGGGATCGTCGCCCGCTTCGTAGAGGACTGCGGCGGCCATACAGTCGATCGCGCGGGCGCGCTGCAGATCGTCGCCGGGTAGCTTGAAGGGACGCGCGGCCGGGTTCGGCCCCTCCACGAATGGCACCGCCGCATTGAAGGCGCGCGCATCGGCGGGGTCTAGGTCCTGAAACGCGACCGGCTCGACCGGGGGAAGCTCGGCCTTCGACACGATGCGCTGCGGGATCGCGCGGGGCGGGCGGTGACGCGCGACCGGCGGTGCGGTCAGGACGATCAGAGTCGGCGCGGCGATCGCCAGCGCGGCGATCGCCGCGCCGACGCCACGCAGTGCGCGACCGGGAGTGGTTTGCGACATTACTATCAACGAATCAGTGCGCGATCAGCTCTCGGGCAGGAAGTCGGGCACCGACAGATAGCGCTCACCGGTGTCGTAATTGAAGCCGAGAATGCGCGTGTCCTCGGGCAGATCGGGCAGCTTTTGCAGGATCGCGGCGAGGGTGGCGCCCGAGCTGATGCCAACCAGCATCCCTTCCTCGGCCGCGGCGCGGCGCGCCATGTCCTTGGCGACGGCGGCATCGACCTTGATCGCGCCATCGATTGACTGGGTGTGGAGATTGGCAGGCACGAAGCCGGCGCCGATCCCCTGGATTGCGTGCGGCCCTGGCGTGCCGCCCGAGATGACCGGCGAGGCGGCAGGCTCGACCGCATAGACCTTGAGGTTCGGCCAGTCCTGCTTCAGCCGCTCGGCCACGCCCGTGATATGGCCGCCGGTGCCGACGCCGGTGATGATCACGTCGATCGGCGAATCGCGGAAGTCGTTGAGGATTTCGAGCGCGGTGGTGCGGACATGGACATCGATGTTCGCGGGGTTCTCGAATTGCTGCGGCATCCACGCGCCGGGCGTTTGATCGACCAGTTCGAGCGCGCGCTCGATCGCGCCCTTCATGCCTTTTTCGCGCGGGGTCAGGTCGAAGGTCGCGCCGTACGCCAGCATCAGGCGGCGACGTTCGAGGCTCATGCTCTCGGGCATGACAAGCACGAGCTTATAGCCCTTGACCGCCGCCACCATGGCGAGACCGACCCCGGTATTGCCAGACGTCGGCTCGATGATCGTACCGCCCGGTTGCAAGTCGCCATCGCGCTCGGCCGTCTCAACCATGGCGAGCGCGATGCGGTCCTTGATCGATCCGCCGGGGTTGGAGCGCTCCGACTTGATCCACACTTCTGCGCCCGGGAAAAGCTTCTGCACGCGGATGTGCGGGGTGTTGCCGATCGTGTCGAGGATCGTATTGGCTTTCATGGCGTGGCCTCCAGGTCGAGTGTTTGGGCGTCCCGCCGGCTGACGGGGGGATCGAAGGTCTTGGCGTTTCTCAAGCTGGGGAAGAGATAGGTCCACAGGATCGTGACTACAATCGCCCCGCCACCCCCGACCAATACCGCGCCGACCGGGCCGAGCGCTGCCGCCAGGAAACCCGATTCGGCCTCGCCCAATTCGTTGGATGCGGAAATCGTCAGCTGCGACACAGCGCCGACTCGCCCGCGCATCGCATCGGGCGTGTGGAGCTGGATTAGCGACGAGCGGATGTAGACCGAGAACATGTCGGCAGCCCCGGCGACGGCGAGCGCGGCGACGGCGACCACAAAGGCATGGGCCGGTACGATCAGATGCGCGACGCCGAATACGATCGTCGCGGTGCCATAGACCAGCACGGAGATCAGCATCCGCGGTCCGACATTAGTCTTGAGCGGCCGGAACGAGAACAGGATTGCGACGATCGACGCGCCGACGGCGGGTGCGGCGGCGAGCATACTCAAGCCCTGCGGTCCGACCTTGAAGATGTCATGCGCATAGATTGGCAGCAGTGCTGTGGTGCCCGCGAGGAACACCGCGAACAGATCAAGCGTGATAGCGCCAAGCACCAATTTGTTCTCACCGACGTAGGAGAGGCCATCGGCAATCTGCCGCAGCGGATGCGCGGTCGAGCGCGGCGGCTGCGGCACTGGCGGTATCGTCATCAAGGCTGCCAATGCGGTCCCGAACAAGCCGACGGCCAGCCAATAGGCGCCCGATTGCGCCTGAGCATAGGCAAAGCCGCCGATTGCCGGCCCGATGATCGTGCCGACCTGCCACGAGATCGAGCTGAGCGCGATCGCCGTCGGCAGGACCTCGCGCGGCACGAGATTGGGGGCGAGCGCGCCGAAGGCCGGTCCGGCAAAGGCCCGCGCTATGCCGAGCAACACTGCGACGGTGAAGAGCACCGGCAGCGAAATCCAGCCCTGATACGTCGCCAGCGCCAGCAGAAGGGCGCAAAGCAGTTGCAGAAGTACCGTGATGCGCGTGATCCAGCGCCGGTCGAACCGGTCGGCGACCAGCCCGGTGATCGGCGTCGTCACGAACAGCGGCAGGAATTGCAGCAACCCGATCAGCCCGAGCTGCGCGGCGGCGGCGGCGGGCGACATGGTGTCACGCGCGATCGTATAGGTCTGCCACCCGATCACGATGATCATCGCATTTTGCGCGATCGTCATCGTGAAGCGCGCTGCCCAATAGGAGCGGAAGCGGGCGATGCGTAAGGGGTGGATCGTGTCTGCCATCGGCCTGTGCCTTACGGCCATCGGCGCGCGCGGGGCAATCATCGAAGTGCTTGGGGCACGGAAACTTCTGCGATGCAACTTCCGGGTGCGGCGATGATTGATAAGCGGATCGCTTCGCGCCTATAGGCGACGCTTCCTCCCCAGGATATGAGGTTCTCCCGACGTGGCCAAAGCCCCAGCCGTTCAACCAGAAGCCGCTCGAAAGTCGCAGCCGCTCGCCCCAAATCGCGAGCGACCGAACGAGCCACAATCCTATGCCGCGTCCAAGGACGAGCTGCTCGAATTCTACAAACAGATGCTGTTGATCCGGCGTTTCGAGGAGAAGGCCGGCCAATTGTACGGCCTCGGCCTGATCGGCGGGTTCTGCCATCTGTATATCGGCCAGGAAGCGGTCGCGGTCGGCCTGCAATCGGCGCTGACCGAGAAAGACAGCGTCATTACCGGATATCGCGACCACGGCCACATGCTGTTGTGCGGAATCCCGCCGCAGGACGTGATGGCCGAACTGACGGGCCGCGCCGCTGGCATCTCCAAGGGCAAGGGCGGCTCGATGCACATGTTCAGCGTCGAGCATAAATTTTACGGCGGGCATGGCATCGTCGGCGCGCAGGTCTCGCTCGGCACCGGCCTGGCGTTCAGCCACAAATATTCGGAGGATGGCGGCGTCTGCCTCGCATACTTTGGCGATGGCGCGTCGAACCAGGGCCAGGTTTACGAGAGCTTCAACATGGCTGAGCTGTGGAAGCTGCCGATCATCTATGTGATCGAAAACAACCAATATGCGATGGGCACCAGCGTCAATCGCTCGTCCGCCGAAGATCAGTTGTTCCGCCGTGGCGAAAGCTTCCGCATTCCCGGTATCCAAGTCGATGGCATGGATGTGCTGGCGTGCCGCGGTGCGGCCGAAGAAGCGCTCGCCTGGGTGCGCGCGGGCAAGGGGCCGATCATCCTGGAGATGAAGACCTATCGGTATCGCGGCCATTCGATGTCCGACCCGGCGAAATACCGCTCGCGTGACGAGGTGCAGGCGGTGCGCGACAAGTCCGACCCGATTGATCACGTCAAGAAGCTGCTCGATGCGCAGGGCGTGAAAGAGGACGAGCTCAAGAAGATCGAGCAGGAAATCCGCAAGATCGTGAATGAAGCGGCCGACTTCGCCGAACAGACGCCCGAGCCGGATCCGGCCGAGCTCTATACCGACGTGCTGGTGGAAACTTACTGATGCCAATCGAAATCAAGATGCCCGCGCTTTCCCCGACGATGGAGGAAGGCACGCTCGCCAAATGGCTGGTCAAGGAAGGCGACGTCGTCAAATCCGGCGACATCATGGCCGAGATCGAAACCGATAAGGCGACGATGGAATTCGAAGCGGTCGATGAAGGCACGATCGGCAGGATTATGATCGCCGAGGGCACCGATAATGTGAAGGTCGGAACGGTCATTGCGACGCTGGATGTGGAGGGTGAGGAAGCCTCCTCCGCCGCCCCCGCCAAAGCGGAGGAGCCTGCAAAAGCCGAGGCCCCCGCCGTCGCGCAGAAGGCGGCGGAATCGGAGGCACCGGCACCCAAAAAAGCGGACAGCGGTACGGCGCAACTTATCACCGACAAGGTTGCCGAAGTCGCCGATCCGGCGATTCCGGCCGGAACCGAAATGGTCAAGATCACGCTGCGCGAGGCGCTGCGCGACGGCATGGCCGAGGAAATGCGCCGTGATCCCCGCGTGTTCGTGATGGGCGAGGAAGTCGCGCAATATCAGGGCGCGTATAAGGTGACCCAGGGGTTGCTCGACGAGTTTGGCGACAAGCGCGTGATCGACACGCCGATCACCGAATATGGCTTTGCCGGGGTCGGCACGGGCGCGGCGATGGGCGGGCTTCGCCCGATCGTCGAGTTCATGACCTTCAACTTCGCGATGCAGGCGATCGACCACATCGTCAATTCGGCGGCCAAGACCAACTACATGTCGGGCGGCCAGATGCGCTGCCCGATCGTGTTCCGCGGCCCCAATGCCGCCGCCAGCCGCGTTGGCGCGCAGCATTCGCAGAACTATGCGCCATGGTATGCGAGCGTCCCCGGCCTGATCGTGATCGCGCCGTATGATGCGGCCGATGCCAAGGGCTTGCTCAAGGCCGCGATCCGCACCGAAGATCCTGTCGTCTTCCTCGAAAACGAATTGCTGTACGGGCGCACCTTCGAGGTTCCGGTCGGCGATCATGTCCTGCCGATCGGCAAGGCGCGGATTATGCGCGAAGGCAGCGACGCGACGATCGTGAGCTATTCGATCGGCGTGGGCTTGGCACTCGAAGCGGCCGAGAAACTGGCAGGCGAGGGGATCGACGTCGAAGTGGTCGATCTGCGCACGCTGCGCCCGCTCGACACCGCGACCGTGCTGGCCAGCCTGAAGAAGACCAACCGGCTGATCGTCGCGGAAGAAGGCTGGCCGACGTGCTCGATCGCGTCGGAAATCCAGGCGGTGTGCATGGAGCAAGGGTTCGACGACCTCGACGCACCGGTGCTGCGCGTGACCAATGAGGACGTGCCGATGCCTTATGCGGCCAACCTCGAAAAGCTGATGCTGGTCACCACCGACAAGATCGTCGCGGCGTTAAAGCAGGTGGTGAACCGTTGAGGGGCTCCGCCGGGGGGCTGAGGCCCCGGCGGATCAGCTCGAATAGAGGTTGCAGGTCAGCCGCGTTGCCGCTGGCGACGGGTTGTAGAGCTGCGCGAAATCGCGCCGGTCGCGGACGATGAACGACGCGATGTAGTTCAGCCGCGCCGGCGCGGTCAGCCACGTGCCGAACAGCGGGCGCGTCAGATAGTTGATTTCGACAAACATCACGCCCGAGGCAGCCGGCGCGTTGACCTGTCCGCCGACAGGACCCATGCCGGTGGGCGCGAGCGTCCCGTCATTGCCGACCGTCGCATCGGTGCCGTCGGTCGTCGTGGTGGTGCCGTGGCTCGAATTATAGGCGCTGTCGGCTCCCAAGCTCCCTTTCAGCCCGAGACAGCGTTGCCAGTGGATCCGCTGGACTGGCGCTGTGTCATAGGTTTGCTGGACGTTTTCCAGGCTGGACAGGATGATCCGGCCGTTGGTGGTCAGGTTGATGCTGGCGCCCTGATAGCGCGCGGCCTGCAGCACATCGTTGATATCGACTTCGCGCAACTGTTGCGTCGAGAGCGTGCTGTAGGTGCCGACGCGCGACGCATTGTCAGCGAGATTGAGCGCGATCTGGCTGATCCGCAAATTGAGCAGGGCGAGGTTCGACACCTCCAGCCCATAGGCGCCGAGGCCCATGACAATGGGCAGCGCAAAGGCGAATTCGAGCAGCGCAAGGCCGCTGCGATCGCGGGCAAGGCTGCGCAACGCATGTTTGCGGGAGAAGCGGCGGGGTAGCATTTTCATGTGCAGATCGTCGTGCTGGCGGTGGTGACTTGGGTCGCGTAGGGCTGATTTTTCAGCAGCGTCGTCGCGCTGATCGTTTGCGTGGCCGGCCAGCCGAACAGGCCCGCCACGGGAAAAAGCCGCCGATAGGTCATGGTCATGGTGTAGAGCGTCACGGCACTAGCGCCGCCCTGGCCGGTGCTGCCTGGGTCGGCATCCCAACTGCCATTGCCGTTCATATCGGTGAAGCATTCGCCCGCGTTGCGCACGCCGTTGCCGTTGGTGTCGGTGAAGGGCTCGGGTGCGACTTCGGCAAAGCTGTCATAACTTTTGCGCGTTGGGACGAAGGTTGCGGCGGGGGCAATCTGGCGCGCGATCGTCTGGACGGTGCCGTCGATCGTGCTGATGTTGGCAGCGCCACCCTCGATGCCCGAATCGCGCGCAGCTTTCTGCACCGCGCCGTTTAGTACCGACTGCGCATAGACCTGATACAGCAAGTCCCCCAGGCCCATCATCAACAGCATCATCACCGGGGCGACGATGGCGAATTCGATAATGGTCGCGCCGCGCCGGTCGCGCCGCAGACGTGCGAGGAGGTGCGCGATCATCGCGTGAGCCGCAGCATCGCCAGCCGCCGCGCAATGCTGGCGAAGGCGGTGGACAGGCCGGTGCCATCGGCCGAGGCGAGCGCCTGTGTCGATGTGGTTGCGCACGACGTCAGCTCGGTATTTGCGCTAGTGTCGATAGAAACCGTCCAGACGTCGATATTGCGGGCCTTGGCGGCCGAGCAAATCGCAAGGAAGCGGGCATTGTGAAGGGTTTTGAGGGTCGCGGAAGAAGATGAGCCGGAATTGGACACGCGTTTGTCGAACGCCTCCACGCCGTACATGCTGTAGGCGGTGTTCGACGGGGCCATGTCGCCATCCGTCAGAAAGACGATGACGCGGTTGGGGGTGAGGCGATTGGGCCATGCTGCGGTGTCGCTTGCCCACGGCCCGTCCGGAGCGATCAGGCGCGTGCCCCAGATCATGCCGGTATCGTGATAGGTGCCGCCCATCGGTACGAAATCCGCCGCGTTGACATAGGCGCTGACTTCGGCGCGCGTCATCACGCCGAGCCGCTTGGCGGGCTTGCCGCACGACACCGCGCCGGCGTTGCGCAAATAGGTGGTCGGGTAGCCCGAGGTGATGCTCGAAGGATTGGAATCCACGCCGTAATTGGGATTGTAGGCGGTATCGTCGCCGTTCGAATAGTCGTTGTTCGAATTGCCCCACCCGTTTCGAGCGTAGGTCAAATCCGCCATGTGCGGCCACCACCGCGTGCTGCCCGACGGGAACAGATCGGGGTTCAGCTCGGACGGAAGGCTGCTGGTCGAGAAGCTCGTCGCGCCGGGGGTGTCGACGCTGGTTTCGACACAGCCGATCCATTGCGAGGTCTGGCCGCGAACCTTGGTTGGATCGATAATGGTGTTGCCCGACACGAGCGAGTTCACGTCGAACGCGACGGGCTTATACTCCCATTGCGGGCCCAGAGTGTTGGTCTTGCTCTCGCACCGGCCGGTGCCGGAATTCCAAGAATCATAGGCCCGCGTGGCTTGGCCGCTTGGCGACGAATAGGTCTTCGCCGTGGTCGGCGTGCGGACCGAGCGATTGCAATTGGCGGACGAGCGGCCGTTGTTGGTGCTGTTCGTCGCGGTCGAAATGACATAGTCGGCGTAGACGCTGCGCGACTGGTAGGTCTGGGTTTCAGAGCCGTTGCCGCCGACCAGATAGCTGGCCGACTTGTCGAGGATCGCCTGCCCGACATTGACCGAGGAGGTGTAGGTCACGAAGCCGTAGCGCACCTTGGTCGATGGATCGGCGTTGGCGGCGAAGGTATCGTAGAAACTGAGCACGGCCGCGCGCAATGCGGCGATGCGCGACCCCGATTTTTCGGTCGTGCCGACGCCGGTCGTGCCGGCATAGCCCGGTACGCCGCTACCCGACGGGCGCGTGTAGGCCACCTTGGCGGCGGCGCTTGCGTAATTGCTGCAGGTCGTATCGCTATCGGACGGCAAACATGCCATCGATCCGGTCGTGTCGAGCACGAACATGATGTCGGTGTCGGCCACGTCGAAGCGGGCCTGGCACGATACGTTGAGCGTGATCGCATTGGTCCCGAACATCTTCGTGATGGTCATTGGCACGGAGGCCGAGGCGGTCCCCGCGACTTGGCTATCGGTGGTGCGGGTTGGCGTGAAGGTGACCGCGCTGCTGTTCATGAAGCCGAGCGTGCCGTTGCCGGGCACGTCCTTCTTGAAATTGTTGGCGAAAAACGCCTGGGCCTGTGCGGTTGCGTTGGAATCCAGCGTCGGGCCGGGATCAACCATGAACTTGCGACCGGCCAGCGCGCCCGCGTCGCATGCTTGCTGCAGCCGCGCCTTGACGACATAGAGACGGCTCATGTCGACCGCCGAGCCTACCAGCCCCGAAAGCGGGATGAGGAACATCGCCATCATGGCGAGCGTATTGCCGCGCACGTCGCGCGCCAGCGAGCGCAGGAATCCGCGCTGCTTGGTCGGCGTTTTCGTTGCTGCCCCCTTCATGTCGCCATGGCCCCGCGGTCAAAATGCAAATCGTTCGGCCTGCGCTATGCGACAGAAAGCCATAACCGGCTTTGAAGGAGCGTGGTTAACGTCGGGTAAGCATCGCGGCGGGGAGCGTGTGCGGTGACCGATCCGGCCGATCCCGAACGCACCCTCGCGCTGTCCTACGCACCGCCGCAGTCGTGCGCCGCGCTCGCCGCGCTGTTCGCGCTCGACGATACGCTGGCGCAAATCCTGCGGACGACGCGTGAGCCACTGGTCGGGCAGATGCGGCTGACCTGGTGGCATCAGGCGCTGTGCGCGCTCGACACCGCGCCGCCGCCGGCGCAACCGGTGTTGCAGGCGCTGGCCGCCGAGGTGCTGCCGCGCGGGGTCAGCGGGGGGGCGCTCGGGCAGATGATCGACGGGTGGGAGGTGCTGCTCGAGGCCGATCCGGTCGCCGAGGCCGATCTGATCGCCCATGCGACAAAACGCGGGGGAGCAGTGTTCGCGTCTGCCGCCATGCTGCTCGGCTGCCCGCCCGGGGACATGGTCGCTGCGGCGGGGGAGGGCTGGGCACTCGCCGATCTGGCGGCGAACCTGAGCGATGCGCAGGTGACGGCGCGCGCCGCGGCGCTGGCTCAGGCCAAGCTTCATGAGGCCATGGCGCGGCGCTGGAGCCGGGCCGGGCGAACGCTCGGCGCGCTGGCACTGATTGCGCGGATGGATCTCGCCGACGGGTCTGCCCCCGGCGCGCCCAAACGGGTCGCGCGTCTCGCCTGGCATCGCCTGACCGGGCGATAGACTTTCGCGAAAGGCACAAGTGCGATAGCCTCTGCCCCGCGATCAGGGGGAGAGGACGCGATGTGGCGGTATCTGGTGGGCGGTCTGGCGACGCTGGCGCTGATCGGGGCGGGAGTTTTGCTGTTCAATCGGAGCGCGCGTTCGGTCGCTGCGCTCCCGGCCGCGCCGCGCGCCGTCGCGCAGACCGCTGAGGACGGTGCGCTCCCCGACAGCGTTCCGCAAGCGAGCGACCGGACGCGCGAGCAGAAGCGCTTCGACCGCTACGACAAGGACCGCAACGGCGCGGTGACGCGCGAGGAGTATCTCGCCAACCGACGCAAGGCCTATGCGCGGCTCGACACCAATCATGATGGCACGCTGTCGTTCGACGAATGGGCGATCAAGGCCGAGACCAAGTTCGCGGTTGCCGACACGGACAAGTCGGGCGCGATGAACACGACCGAATTCGCCACCACGGCGGTGAAGCGCAAGCCCCCGCGGGTGCGGCGCGATTGTCCACCGGCGGGTGCGGCCAAGGCGGAAGCTGCGGGGGAGGGGGAGGAGAGTTAAAGTGTTGCTTGCTTACGGCCACACCCTATCCCGTTCGCCCCGAGCTTGTCGAAGGGCTGCGTGCTCGCCGTCCGGCGCTGCTTATGGAGAGAAGGGCTTCGACAAGCTCAGCCCGGACGGTTTTTGGACCTCAAGCAGGCCATTCACGCCGCGAGCCATACCCCCAGCGCAGTCCGGGCGCGTTCGGTGTACATCTTCTTGCGGTCGGCCTTTTTGGTACGGCCGGTGATCGGCGGGAAGAGGCCGAAATTGACGTTCATCGGCTGATAGGTCTCGGCCACGGCAGCACCGGTGATGTGGTGGAGCAGTGCACCCAGCGCGGTCTCGACCGGGGGTGGGGTCATCGCCGCGCCGCCCAGCTCCGCCGCTGCAAAGCGCCCGGCGAGCAAGCCGATCGCGGCGCTTTCGACATAGCCTTCGCAGCCGGTGATCTGTCCGGCGAAGCGGATGTTGGGCCGTGCCTTCAGCCGCAGCGTTGGATCGAGCAATTCGGGCGAGCGGATGAAGGTGTTGCGGTGCAGCCCTCCCAACCGCGCGAACTCGGCATTTTGCAGGCCGGGAATGGTACGGAACAGGCGGACTTGCTCGGCATGTTTCAGCTTGGTCTGGAAGCCGACGATGTTCCAGAGGGTGCCCGACGCATTGTCCTGCCGCAACTGCACCACCGCATGGGGCCAGCGCCCGGTGCGCGGGTCATCCAGCCCGACGGGCTTCATCGGGCCGTAGCGGAGTGTGTCGACCCCGCGCGCGGCGGCGACCTCGATCGGCATGCAGCCTTCGAAATAGGGGACGTCCTCCCACTCCTTGAACTCTGTCTTCTCGCCCTCCATCAGGCCGGTGTGGAAGGCGAGGTACTCGTCCTTCGTCATCGGGCAGTTGATGTAATCCTTGGTATCGCCCTTGTCCCAGCGCGACGCCATCCAGGCGACATCCATGTCGATGCTGTCGAAATGGACGATCGGGGCGATCGCGTCGAAAAAGGCGAGCGCATCCTTGCCGGTGGCGCCGCCGATCTGGTCGGCGAGCGCGGGGGCGGTGAGCGGGCCGGTCGCGACGATCACCGGGCCGGTGTCGGGGAGGGTATCGATCCGTTCGCGGACGATTTCGATGTTCGGGTGCGCGGTCAGCGCGGCGGTGACGCCGTCCGAAAAGCGATCGCGATCGACCGCCAGCGCGGAGCCGGCCGGGACTTTGTGAATGTCCGCCTCGCGCAGGATCAGCGAGCCGAGCGTGCGCATTTCCTGATGGATCAGCCCAACGGCATTGCTGTCGGCATCGTCCGAGCGGAAGCTGTTCGAACAGACGAGTTCGGCGAGGCCATCGGTCTGGTGCGCCGGGGTCATCTCGCCCGAACCGCGCATTTCGGAGAGCTTTACGCGGAAACCCGCCTCGGCGAGCTGCCATGCGGCTTCCGACCCGGCGAGCCCGCCGCCGATGATGTGGATCTGGTGTGTCATGGCTTGGGCTGTAGCGGGGGTGGGGCGGGGTGGCAAAGGGGCAGCGGGGGGCGGGGACGGCCGAAAGTTGCGAAAGTTGCGCTCGCAAGCGTGGATGCGGCCGGGTGGGTGCGGGCCTTAACCTGATCTATTCACCGGCAGCGTTTCTCAGCCGATGGGTCAGCGCAGGCGTCGTGTAGCCGCAGGCAGGGCGCATGGGTCCCAAGCGCCTGTCTCATCGCGGGTTCACAGTTTGGGGCGGAGTTGATGGGCGGGGTTCGTTTGGCGGCCACTGCCGCATCGATCATGGTCCCGTGGTGCGCAAGTTGAGCGCGATGGATCGGAACAGCGCGGCATCGGGACAGGCGCTTGCGAAGGCGATGCGGATGCGGCTGGTGGTTTCGACGACGCGCGCGGCGACCTTGAGCAGCCGCAGGCGGATGGTCGCGAACTCGGCGGTGCGGAGCGTGGCGGTTGCGGGCATAGCGTGCCGCACGGCCCACATCAGCCAGTAGGCGGCGGTGTGAAGGATGAGCCGCATCTGATTGGCGTTGGCCGAGCAGCAGGAGGTTCGGTCGCTCTTCAGCTGCGTTTTATGCAGCTTGATCAAGTTTTCCGCCTGGCCGCGGGCGCAGTAAAGCGTGTCATAGATCCGTTCAGCGCTGCCCTCGGCAAGCGAGGTGACAACGAGGCGGATGTCGAGGCCGAGGCTGCTCGCCTCGATGCGAGCAACGACGCGACGTTCGGTATTCCCCCAGGTTTTCGCAGCGTAGCGCGTCTCTGCGTAACGCCTTAGTTCGACCAGTCCCTGCAATGCCCGGTCGGTCGCGCAGGCATCGCCTTCCCGAACGATGACGGGATCGGCGTGGAGCGTGCGGTTGCCGGGCAGCCCGAAGATGTAGTCGATTCCGTTCGCCTCGCACCAGGCCATCGGCTCTGGCCGACCGTAATGACCATCGCCGCGCAGCGTGATCCGGGTATCGGGCCAGTGGCGACGGATACGTCGCACGAGCCGGCGAACATGGCCGGCGACTTCCTTGCCCGACGGCGTTTTGCCGGTGCGCAGCAGCATCGCAACCGGCCGCCCGGTAGCGGTGTCGTAGACATGGATCGGCAGGAAGCAGCGCTCGCCGTAGTGGCCGTTCCAGAAAGAGAGCTGCTGCGCGCCGTGTACGACGTCGACGGTATCATCGATGTCGAGCGTCACCGCCGCAGGTGGCACGGGGTAGCTCGCGCAATAAAGGTCGACCAGCGTACCGGTCAGACGGATCAACTCGCGCGTAGTCGGCGCGTTTTCCCACCGGCTCATCGTCGGCTGGCTGGCCAGCCCGAACGGATCACCCGGCAGTTTGCCGAGCGCCAGCTTGAACCCTGGATCATGCCGCAGGGCGTCGAGATCATTGGCGTCTTCATACCCACACGAGATCGCGAGCATGCGGGCGCGCAAGATGTCGGCGACCCGGTGGATCACCCGACCCTGATCGCGCGGATCAGCGATGCAGGCGGCGAGCCGATCCGCGATCCCCAACCGCCGCTCGGCCTGTGCGAGCAGTAGCACGCCGCCGTCCGACGTCAGCCGACCGCCGTCGAACGCGGCGGTGATTTTTCGACCACGAATGGCTGGGAAGGTGAAGGAGAACCCACTATCGTCGGCCATGGCGGTCGTGGCACTTTCTGTCTGGAGCAGAGGGATGGCGTAAGCACCCTTTCTCTACTCCAAACCAAAGACTTAGACCACGATCGCCACCACCGATTATCGCTCCCGATGAATAATCCGGGTTAAAGTCACACGAGTCGCACTATCGGCGGTGGTTTCGGGTGGCACCGATTGCGGAGTTTATCGAGAGTTTCAAAGAGCGGACGGCCCCGAGGCTGACAGATCGACGGTGTGTAGGACAGGGGGTGTATCCGTTCTTCAAGTGGTTTGCGGAACCTCCGCAATCCTGCCAAAATGACGGAAGATGTACTTTTGGGAAGTGTGAGCAGCGACCGTGAAGAGTGTCATTGACCAACAAGGCTCAGACAATGTTCGTTGGTTTGTCCCGGGCGAAATATACGAGGATTGCGCCTACCATCCGTGTCTTTGCGTCAGTGTTGATCAAGACGGCGACGAGATTTGGGGTATATCGCTTATCGATGGTTCTCACCCACGAGCATGCAGCCTGCGCCATTGTGGTGTGATTAAACTGACAGTTGATCAGGCATGGCATATAAAGCTGCGATACATCGCAAAGATGGAGGGGCGTCAGGGGCGCGCTGAGGAAATGAGGATAAGATGGTGGGAGGGCTGACGAGCTTGCTGTAGCGTCCGCAAGTGAGCGGAGCCGGCCCCGTCCAGTTCTCCGCTCACCCCTTCCTCACCGCCACACCTCCGGAAACACCAGCCGCTCCTGCGCGGCCACCTCTGGCGCGGCATCGGCGATGCGGTGGGCGAGGATGCCTAGCCGCCGGACCGGCACCGCTGGATAGAGATGATGTTCGAGGTGAAGGAACATGTTGTAGGTCGCGACATTGACCAGGGTGGAGCGCTGTGTGCGGGCGATGTCGTCCTCGGCGCAATCGTGGTGGGTGATCCAGACGGCGAACAGAGCGGTGAGGCACTGCGCGACCAGCATCGCGGCGACGTGGTAGAGCAGGACCGGGTGCAGCGTGATGAGCGCGGCGGCGATGACGGCGAGGTTGAGCGCGAAATCGATCCGCATCCGGCGGCGCAAGGCGGGCGTGCCGTGCCGCCACGCATCGGCGTGGTTGCGTAAGGGGAAGCGCGGGCCTTCGCGCAGGACTTGCCAGAAGGTCATGCGGCCGCACGCGCCTTCGGTGTCCTCCACCGTGCCGAGGTGGCGGTGGTGGCGCAAATGGTTGAAGGCGACGGCGTTGTTCGAGCCGAGCATGACCGCGCTGAGTGCGTGCATCACGATCCGGTGCGTGCGCCTGGTGAAGCCGAGATTGCCGTGGATCGCCTCGTGATTGAGCCGAAGTGCTGTCAGGAAGAGCATGAAGGACGCCGCCGCGGCGAGCGGCCATAGCCCCATCGCCGCGAGGCCCCAGCTCGCCGCCAGCCACGGCAGCGGGTGGAGGCATTCGACCAGCCCGTCGCGCGGGCGCATCCCGACAAGATCGCGCCATTCCACTGTGCCGAGGCGGTGGCGGTAGGTTGCGACGGTCTGCATGCCCATGATCTGCACTCCCTGTTATGTTCAGAGCGGTTTGTGATTCCACCGGCTCACCTCACCCCGTTCGTGCTGAGCCTGTCGAAGCACAGTATGCCTCGATCGGGCCAGTCGCTCGTGGCACGGGCCCTTCGACAGGCTCAGGGCGAACGGGGCATGGGGATTGGCCAGTTCACAAATTGCTCAAGCTCACCGCGTGATCCGCTCGTCGGTGCGGGTGCTGTGTGCGGCGGCGAGCGGGCGGGTTTCGAGCCAGCCGCTGACCTTGCGGCCGAAGCGCGCGATCGCGCCCATGTTGAAGAAGTGCATCGCGCCGAGCACGAGCACCGCGAGGCCGACCTTGCTGCTGAGGAAGCGCATCGCACCGGTGAGCGTGGTCGGTTCGTTGCCGAGGCTGAGCGTCAGCGTGATGAAGCCGATATTGACGAGGTAGAAGCCGACCACGAGCAAATGGTTGGTGGACCTGGCCAGCGTCTCATTCTGGCCGAAGCATTGGATGAGGAACACCACGCCATTCTTCGACAGCGTGCGCGCGACCCAGATCGTGATGGCGAGGGTGATTGCGAGATAGAGGAGGTAGGCGGTCTCGACCATGATAAACTCCTGTGACTGTTGTTTCTGTAAAAACTGAAATAGAGCGGCGTGGCTTGAGCGTGGTACCAATACTATGCCGCACCATATTCCGTTCGCCCTGAGCCTGTCGAAGGGCAGCGCGCCACACGTACGGCCTAGCTTGTGGCGAGCAGGGCTTCGACAGGCTCAGCCCGAACGGGGTTAGGGCTGCGTCAAAGTTACAGCGCGATGTCATAAGGTGGAGGAGGGGCGCGTTGCATCGGTTCAGCCCTTTTGTTTCCCGCCGGGGATGAAGCGCGCGACCTTGCCGCCCAGCTTCATCAGCGTGACGAGCGTGGATTTGGGGAGCACCTTGACCTGTTCGTACCAGGTGCCGAGCGTGGCGAGGAATTCGTGCATCCGCACCACGCGGTCGCGCAGATAGGCGGGGGCGGCGGGATCGGCCTTGAGCCGCTCGGACAGTTCGGCCAAGAGCGCGATGGTCGGGTCGATCTCGCGGCGTTTGCGCTCGGCGACGATGCGCATGAGCATTTCCCACAGATCGCCCTCGGCGACGAAATGGTCGCGCCGGTCGCCCTCGACATGGACGCGGCGGACGATGCCGTAGCCCTGCAACTCCTTGAGCGCGGTCGAGACGTTGGAGCGGGCGAGTCCGAGCGCCTCGACGATCGCCTCGGCATCGACCGGCTTTTCGGAGAGATAGAGCAACGCATGGACTTGCGCGACCGAGCGGTTGACGCCCCAATGCGTGCCCATCTCGCCCCAGTGGAGGATGAAGGCTTTGGCGTCGGGATGGTCGAGCAAGGTCACCGGATACTCCAATTTCTGTAAAAACAGAAATAACAGGATTTGTGGGGGAGTCAATTCTCGTTGGGTAATCCACCCCGGCGGAGGCCGGGGCCCAGTTACGCAGGTTTCAGGGAGAGAGCGCAGCGCGTCTTTCCCGACGTTTCGCTACTGGGCCCCGGCCTTCGCCGGGGTGGAGCGCGCCGGGGTGGAGCGTTGGGGATGGAGCACTTGCCGTGCTGCGCTGCTTGGGACATCCCATCGCTATGACCCACCGCATACCCAACCCCGCTCTGTTCCTCGCCGCCTTGGTCGCTGGCCTCAGCTATTGGGCGGCGAGCCATATCCTGCCCGCCGGAGCGGTGCTGGCGGCGTGGAAGGGGGCGGGCGTCGCATTGCTCGCGGTGTGGGCGTTCGTGTCCGCGCCGACGACCGCTGGACGGTGGATCGCGCTCGTTCTCGCGTTCGGCGCGTTGGGCGATGTGTTGCTGGAGACGTCGGGGCTGACGGTCGGAGCGGTGGCGTTTCTGATCGGGCATGTGCTCGCGACTGCCCTGTATTGGAGCAACCGCCGCACGGCGCGCGATGGGACGACGCCGGCGATTCTGCTGATGCTCGGCGTGCCGCTGACGGCTTATGCTGTGTCGGGCAGCCCGGGCGTGCTGCTCTATGCGCTGGCGCTCGGCGCGATGGCGGCGACGGCGTGGATCAGCCGCTTCCCGCGCAGTCAGGTCGGGGCGGGGGCGGTGTTGTTCGCGCTGTCCGATTTGCTGATCTTCGCGCGGATGGGGCCGCTGGCCGGATCGATCGTGCCCGATCTGCTTGTCTGGCCGTTATACCTGGCCGGACAGGCGATGATCGCGGTCGGGGTGGTGACGAGCGAGCGCGCGCGATGAAGATTTTCACGATCGGGTATGAAGCGGCCACGATGGCCGATTTCCTCGCCGCGCTGACGCGGGCGGGGGTGCAGCGCGTGATCGACGTGCGAGCGTTGCCGCTGTCACGGCGCCCGGGGTTTTCGAAGACATCGCTCGCGGCATCGCTGGCCGCGGCGGGGATCGGCTATGTGCATCTGAAGGCGCTCGGCACGCCCAAGCGCGGGCGGGACGCCGCAAAGAAGGGCGATGTGGAGACGCTCGAGGCGGTCTATGCCGACCAGCTCGAACTGCCCGAAGCGCAGGCGCAGGCGGCGCAGATGCTGGCCTTGGCGGCGGAGCTGCCGAGCGCCTTGCTATGCTATGAGCGTGACCCGCGACATTGCCACCGCACGCTGTTGCTGGCGGCGGAGGGGCAGGGGGCGGAGGTTGTGGATCTGTATGTGTAGCGCTTACCCAGCGACGGGCAGTTTCACCATGCCGTCGGCATCGCGTTCGAGCGGCCCATAGGCGATCACCGTCTCCAGCAGGAGCGGCCCGCCATAGAGGTGTGGGAAGAGCTGTCCGCCGCGCGATTCCTCCCATTTCAGGCCCGCGCCGAACGACCCGAGATCGATCGCCACTACATGCAAGTCACTCTGTCCGGCGAAATGCTTGTCGACCGTTTCAGTCAATTGTTCGGCAGTCGACAGGTGGATGTAGCCATCAGCAAGATCGATCGCCGCGCCGGCGAAACTGGCGTCGTGTTCCAGCGTCACCATCTGGTCGGCGGTCAGCACTTTGTAGGCGGTGGTGGGAAAGTCGGTCATTCGCCGTTTTCCGGGCCGGCCGCACTGTCATCGCTTGTATCGGCGGTGTCGTCGGGTGCGAGCTCGACCGCAGTCAGGTCGCGGACGTCGGCCTCGGCCTCGCCTTCGGCTTCCTCGATCCGTGCGGCCGAGACGACATGCTCGTTCTTGCCCACGTCAAACAGCTTCACGCCCGCCGAATTGCGCCCGATGACGCGCATCGAACCGAGCGTCGTGCGGATCACCTTCGCCTGATCGGTTACCAGCATCAGTTGATGGCCCTTGGTCGCGGCGAAGCTTGCGACGACGGGGCCGTTACGCGGAATGTTGTCGATGTTGGTGATGCCCTGGCCACCGCGACCGGTGCGGCGATAGTCATAGGCCGAGGACAGTTTGCCATAGCCGTTCGCGCAGACCGTGAGGATGAACTGCTCGCGCTCCATCAACTCCTGGTAGCGCGCCGGATCCATGTTCGGCTCGCCCTCCCGCTCCTTCCACGGAGCGAAGCGGAGATAATCCTCGCGCTCTTCCGGCGTCGCGCCGACGCGGTGGAGGATCGAGAGCGAGATCACGGCATCGTCGCCCTTGAGCAACATCCCGCGCACGCCGGTCGAATTGCGGCTCTGGAATTCGCGGACTTCGTCGGCGGCGAAGCGGATCGCCTTGCCCGCGCGGGTGGCGAGCAGCACGTCGTCGTCGGAGCTCAGCAAGGCAACGCCGATCAGGCGATCGTCCTCGTCGATCCCTTCGAACTTCATCGCGATCTTGCCGGCGGTGGGGACGTTGGTGAAGGCGTCCATAGAATTGCGCCGCACGCTGCCGCCCGCGGTCGCGAACATAACGTGGAGCTTGGCCCATTCGGCCTCGTCCTCGGGGAGCGCAAGCACGGTCGAGATCGTCTCGCCCTCGGCCAGCGGCAGCAGATTGATCATCGGCCGGCCGCGCGTCGCGGCACCGCCCTCGGGCAGCTTCCAGACCTTCATTCGGTACACTTTGCCGAGCGTCGAGAAGAACAGCACCGGCGTGTGCGTGCTCGTCACGAACAGATTGGTGACCGCATCCGCATCCTTGGTCGCCATGCCGGCGCGGCCCTTACCGCCGCGCGCTTGCGAGCGGAAGGTGTCGAGCGTGGTGCGCTTGATATAGCCCTGCATCGTCACGGTGACGACCATGTCCTCGCGCTCGATCAGATCTTCGTCGTCGATGCCGTCGGCGGCGGCGGCGATGTCGGTTTTGCGCGGGGTTGCGAATTCCTTGCGCACCGCGACGAGTTCGTCGCGCATCACGGCGTACAGTTTGGCGCGGTCGCCGAGGATGGCGAGCAGTTCGGAGATCGAATCGGCCAGCCCCTGCAACTCGTTGCCAATCTCGTCGCGCCCGAGCGCGGTAAGGCGATGGAGGCGCAGATCGAGGATCGCGCGGACTTGCAGTTCGGACAGGCGGTACGTGTCGCCAGTGACCTCGGCTTCGACCGCCTCGACGAGTTTGATGTAGGGCGCGATCTCGGCGACCGGCCATTCGCGCGAGATCAGCGCTTCGCGCGCTGCCGCTGGGCTGGACGAGCCGCGGATCATGCGGACGACTTCGTCGAGATTGGTGACCGCGATGACGAGGCCGAGCAACAAATGCGCCCGCTCGCGTGCCTTGGCGAGTTCGAACTTCGAACGCCGCGTGATCACTTCCTCGCGGAAGACGACGAACGCGGTGATGATGTCGCGCAGGTTGAGCAATTCGGGGCGTCCGCCGCGAATCGCCAGCATATTCGCCGGGAAGGACGATTGCGCCGGGGTGTGCCGCCAAAGCTGGTTGAGCACGACTTCGGGGGTCGCGTCGCGCTTCAGATCGATCACGATGCGCACGCCGAGACGGCTCGATTCGTCGCGAATGTCGCTGACGCCTTCGATGCGCTTGTCCTTGGCGGCTTCGGCGATCTTTTCGACCAGGCCGTTTTTGCCGGTCTGGAACGGGATTTCTGTGAGCACGATCGAACGCCGATCGCCGCGGCCTTCCTCGACGACGTAGCGCGAGCGGATAATGATCGAGCCGCGCCCGGTTTCATAAGCCGAGCGTGCGCCCGCCTTGCCCAGGATGATCGCGCCGGTCGGGAAATCGGGACCAGGGACGATTTCGAGCAGTTCCTCGTCGCTCGGCACTTCACGCGCGCCGGTGCGCGAATCGATGATCGCGAGCGTCGCGTCGATCACTTCGCCGAGATTGTGCGGCGGGATGTTGGTCGCCATGCCGACGGCGATGCCGCCAGCGCCATTGACGAGCAAATTGGGGAAACGCGCGGGCAGGACGGCGGGCTCGCGCTCCGACCCGTCGTAATTGGGGATGAAATCGACCGTATCCTTGTCGATATCCTCGAGCAGCGACCCTGCGACCTTGGCGAGACGCGCCTCGGTATAGCGCATCGCGGCGGCTTTATCGGGGTCCATCGAGCCGAAATTGCCCTGGCCGTCGATCAGCGGCACGCGCATCGACCAGTCCTGGCTCATGCGAACCAAGGCTTCGTAGATCGAGCTGTCGCCGTGCGGATGGTATTTACCCATCGTGTCACCGACGATGCGGGCGCATTTGCGGTACGGACGGTTGTAGAGGAAACCGCTTTCCGACGCCGACCACAGGATGCGGCGGTGGACGGGCTTCAGGCCGTCACGGACATCGGGCAGTGCGCGCGCGACGATGACGCTCATCGCATAGTCGAGATAGCTCGACTTCATCTCGTCGACGATCGAGATGGGAGCAATATCGGAAGGGTCGGCGAGCACGATCTCGTCGGTCAATTTGCGGTGCCTTCGGCTGTGTTACGGGAATGCGACAACCCTAGCCGAGCGCGGGCGCGAATGCCAGCCCCACGCGCATTGCAAGCGCACGCTAAAACGGCACTTCCTTGCCCTCGAAATCGAACAGCTTGCCGCTGTCGGGGACCTTCAGACCCTCGATCACGTCGAGCAATTGCAGCGCCGCACGCTCGGCGTCGAACAGGCGGCCGGGCTGGACATTCCCCTGAAACGGCTTCGACAGCGCGGTGTCGACCGTGCCGGGGTGGAGCGCGACGACGATGCTGCGGTCGTTGCGGCGCTTTTCCTCGATCGCGAGCGTGCGGACGAGTTGGTTCAGCGCCGCCTTTGACGCGCGATAGCCGTACCATCCGCCGAGCTTATTGTCGGAGATGCTCCCCACACGGGCGGAGAGCACCGCGAACACGGCGGGCTTGCCTTTGGTACCGAGCGGCAGGAAATGCTTGGCGATGAGCGCCGGCCCGATTGCGTTGATCGCGAAGTTGCGGGCGAGCCAGGCGGGATCGAGTTCGCGCATCGCCTTTTCCGGGCCGCGCTCTGCATCGTGGAGCAAACCGGTCGCGACGATCACCAGTGTCGGCGGCGGGCCTTTGGCGACCTCGGCGGCGGCGGCGGCGATGCTGGCTTCGTCGGTGAGGTCGATATGGCGCGTGCCGCTCCAACTCCGCGCGAAACCGTGGACGACGTCGTAGGCGCCTTCTTCCTCCAGCGCGGCGACAAACGCCGCGCCGATTCCGCCCGAAGCGCCGATGATGACCGCAGAGCCGGTCATGCCCGCGTGAACCGCCAGCGATCAGGCTCGCTCTCGGCCGCGTCGAAGCGATAGCCGTCGCTGTCGAAGCCCTTCATATCCTCGATATCGGTGATCCGATGTTCGCATAGCCAGCGCGCCATCATTCCGCGCGCGCGCTTGGCGTTAAAACTGACGAAGCGCGGCCCGTCGGGGCCGGGTTCGCGGAAATCGACGTCGATCACGCGAACGCCGTCCAGTTTGCCGAGGACGGCGGCGAAATATTCCTGGCTGGCGAGGTTGAGCACCGCACCCGACCCGTCGGCGGCAACATCGGCGCGCACGGCGGCGGCGATGCGGTCGCCCCAGAATTCGTAAAGGCTCTTGCGGCGCGGTGCCCAGCGTGTGCCCATCTCGAGCCGATACGGCTTCATCGCGTCGAGCGGGCGGAGCAGACCATAGAGCCCGGAGAGCATCCGAACATGATCCTGCGCGAACGCGATCGCGGGTTCGTCCAGCGTTCGCGCCTCGAACCCGGTATAGACGTCTCCGGCGAAGGCAAAGAGCGCCGGGCGGGCAAGGGCATCGGCGAATCCGGCGAAGCGATCGGCGTTGAGCTTCGCCAGCGCGGGCGAAATGTGCATCAGCGTACTCAAGCGTTTCTGCGTCAGGTTCGCCGCCGATTTGGCGAGCGCGTCGGCGGTGTCGGCGAAGCGCGGCACGGTCGCTGCGATAGCGGGGAGCGGGCGCTCGTAATCGAGCGTCTTGGCGGGGGAGAGCAAGGCGATCATCACCGAGCCGGTTAGGCGGCTGGCGCGGCTGCGTCAAAGCTTTGCGCGCCTGCGTCAAAGCTTTGCGCGGGTGCGGTGAGGCCTTGCGCGCAGGTGCGGCGGGAGCCGATGGGTTCAAGCGGCGTTCACGTCAGGGTCGGCAACGCGGTTGCTTGACGGTCCAAGCGGCGGCGCTAGAGCGGCGCCAGCAATTCGCCGCGCGCGCCGCGCCGTATGAGGAGAGTTCGCAATGAAGATGGTTTCAAAATTTGCCTTGTCCGCCGCCCTGATCGTCGGACTGAACGGTGCTGCGTTCGTTGCCCCGGCGATCGCCAAGAAGAAGGAAGAGGCCCCGGCAGCGCCATCCCTGTCGAAGGAGGCGCGTGCTGCAGCCGTCGCTGCTCAGACCGCGCTCGCCGCGACACCAAAGGATATCGCGGGTGCAGAAACCGCGCTCAACACGCTCGATACCGTGGCGAAGAGCGATTACGAGCGATATCTGTCGCAGGGCCTGCGCCTATCGCTGGTCAATGCACAGACCAAGGGCCAGTCCGACGCACAACGCGTTCCGCTGCTGATTCCGATTCTCGACGCGATCATCGCCAATCCGGCAACGCCGAAGGAAGAGATCGGACGTCGCTACCTCGAGCGTGGCGGTCTTGCCTATGCAATGAAGAAGTATCCCGACGCCCTGACGTATTTGCAGCGCGCGCGCCAACTCGGCGCGACCGATGCCAATCTTTCGCTGCAGATTGCGCAAGCCAAGGTCGAGACCGGCGACGTGAAAGGCGGCGTGGCCGAGATCGGCACCGCGATTGCCGCGGAGAAGGCAGCGGGTCGCAAGGCACCGGAGGAATGGTACAAATACGCCTTCACGCGCCTCGGCAAGGCCGGCGACCAGGAAGGCACCGACACCTGGACTGCGGCGTGGCTGACGGATTATGGCACGCCCGCCAACTGGCGCGGCGCGATCTACACCTTCGGTTTCCAGGGTGCCGCGGCGGTCAAGTACAGCAAGAACAAGATCGACCTCTATCGCCTGCTGTGGGCAACGAAGAGCCAGGCCGGTCAGCGCGAATATATCGATTACGCCGATGCCGCGCTGACGATCGGGCTTCCCAACGAAGCCAAGACCGTGGTCGAGGAAGGCCTCTCGTCGGGCACGATCCCGGCCGGGAACGTGACCGGCAACGAATTGCTGGCGCGCGCCAAGACCGGCATCGCGGGCAGCTCGCCGCTGGCGGTGAAGGAAAAGAATGCACTGGCCGGGGCAAAGGGTGATCTCGCGCAGCAGGCCGGTGACGCGTATCTCGGTGTGCGCAACTATGCCAAGGCGATCGAAATGTACCGCCTGTGCGAAACGAAGGGCGCGCCCGATGCCGACCGCAACAATCTGCGTCTCGGCATGGCGCTTGCCCTGTCGGGCGATCGCGAAGGCGCGAAGGTGGCGCTTGCCCGCGTGACCAATGAGCCGAACAAGGCGATCGCGCGGTTGTGGACGGTGTTCGTGACCACGCCGCCGACTGCCGCCTGATCCTCGCTGGATCGGACTAGGGAAGGGCGGCTTTCGGGCCGCCCTTTTCATGTTCAGGGGTTGCGGATCGGAATGCCGGGCAGCGCCTTTGCGGTGCGGATCGTCAGCGAGGTCTTGACGCTCGCGACGTTGGGGGCTGGCGTCAGGTGCGTCATCAAAATGTCCTGAAAGCTCTTCAGGTCGCTTGCGACGATCTTCAGGATGAAGTCGATCTCGCCATTTAACATGTGGCATTCGCGGACTTCCGGAATGGTCGCGACATGTGCCTCGAAGGCGGCGAGATCATGCTCCGCCTGGCTGCGCAAGCTGACCATCGCGAACACCGTGATCGGATACCCCAGCGTCGCCGCATCGATTTCAGCATGATACCCACGGATCGCGCCAGCTTCCTCCAACGCGCGGACGCGGCGTAGGCACGGCGGCGCGGTCAGCCCGACCCGTTCCGCGAGATCGACGTTGGTCATACGGCCATCATCCTGGAGCAATTCCAGGATACGACGATCGATCGAATCGAAAGGCATTTCAGTCCGCTCCCCAGGCGCGCGTGTTTTGCATCGCCCTATATCGCCTGAGCATAAGATAATTGCCGACGAACGCAATTGTCCCACATTGCGACGCATCAAAAACTTGGGGTTTCAAGTCGTGTCCCGCGCAGTTAAGAAATCGTTACGGCGCTTTCGCGACCGGACCGGGAATGAGCCTCTTGCGCTTCGACGACAGCCTTGAAACGGTTCTTTCGGCAGAAACGTCGTCGCCGTTCGGCGCGCAATCTACATGGCGGCAGTTGGTCGATCTGATGGGTCGCGGGCGCGTGCCGGCGAACGACGCGGCGATCCGGCGGCTACGCGCGATTCGCGGCGACGTTCCGCCACCGGTCCGCGCCGCCAGCGCACGCGCGCTCGCCTTTGCTACCCCGCCGGCGGATCTCGTCGCGGTGTTCGCCGAAGATGAACTGGTGGTCGCGGCACCGGTCCTGCGCGCGGCCAATCTTTCAGACGCCGAATGGCGCACCTTGTTGCCGCGCCTGACGCCGGCGGCGCGGTCGATCCTGCGCCATCGGCGTGATCTTTCGCTCGAAGTCGGGCGCGCGCTCGAAACGTTCGGAAGCGTGGATTTCGTGCTGGCCGCCCCACAGGCGCTTCCGCCGACGGCAGCCGGTCCTGCGGCAGAGGCCATTGCAAAGGATGTGGTCGCCCCGATTGCGACGGTAATCCCGGAGCCCTTGCCTGCGATCGAGCTTCCCGAGACGATCGCGCCGGTCTCACCGTTCGTGTCGATTGCGGCGGTAGCGGCGGGCTTGCCGGTGGTCGCCGAGGCGCTGCGTCAGGCTGAACGCCCCGTGCTCGCACCGCCGGTTCCCCCAGTTTCGACCACCAGGCCCGATTCCAGCGACGGGACGTTCCAGATCGCCGAACTGGTCGCCCGGATCGATGCGTATCAGCGCCAGCGTGAAGCGACCCCGACCGCTGCGCCGATCCTTGAGATCCAGCCGGAATTGTTCGCGCGGGAGCCGCATCAGGCAGAGTCGTTCCGATTTGAAACCGATGCGAACGGCATCATTCGCTGGGTCGAGGGCGCGGCGCGGGCGCCGTTGATCGGGCTGTCGCTCGATCTGGCGGCAACGCCGGGCGGGTCGCGCGTCGATGGCGTGGCGGCGGGGGCCTTTCGGCGCCGCGCTGGGTTCGCCAATGCCCGGCTGCTGATCGATGGGCATTCGGATGCCGCCGGCCAGTGGCGCATCACCGGCATTCCGGTGTTCGACCGCGCGAGCGGGCGCTTTACCGGCTATCGTGGCACAGCGCGCCGCCCGCGTGCGGACGAGACCGCCGAGCCGGTGCGCGAAACGCGCAATCCCGCCGCGGATGCCTTGCGCCAACTGGTCCATGAATTGCGCACCCCGACCAATGCGATCGCTGGCTTTGCCGAGATGATCGAAACGCAAATGCTCGGGCCCGTCCCGGCGGCATACCGCGCGCACGCTTCCGCGATCCGGATGCAGACGAGCGGCTTACTTGCCGCGATCGACGATATCGACATGGCCGCGCGGATCGAGACGCACGCGCTCGACCTGCGGACCGGGGATGTTCCGGTAACGCCCTTGATTGACCGGATTCTCGCCGATCTCACCCCGCTCGCGACGCTGCGCGGCGCCTCGCTTGAGCGCCGGATCAGCGACGATGCCCTGGCGATCCTTGGCGATGACCGCGCGGTCGAGCGACTGATCGCGCGGTTGATGGCGACGCTGGTCGCGTCGGGCAGCGCGGGCGAGCGGCTCGGCGTTTCCGCGTGCGGAGACGATGTTAGTGTAACGCTCGTGTTCGACCGGCCTGCTGCGCTTGCGGCCTATGCCGAAGAAACGCTGCTGACGATCGATGCCGAGGTCGAATTGGAGCGCGAGGGCGCGCCGTTGCTTGGCACGGGTTTCGCGCTGCGGCTGGCGCGCAACCTCGCGGCGGAATTGCGTGGTAGCCTGACGATCGGCGACAAGGTCTTGACTTTGCGCCTGCCCGCCGCCTTCTCTGCCGAGATGGAGCAGGCTTCTTCTAACTGACCGTGGCCGTCGTCGCGCCATCCTCCTCCGCACCGGTCGAGCGCTATTGCCCGCCTGCGCCCGCGTCCGCCGATATGATCGACTGGCCGCGCGACTTCGGTACGCGTTTCACCGTGTTCGTCGATACCGAGGAGGAATTCGACTGGGACGCGCCGCTCGGGCGTGAGACACACGGCGTATCCGCGATCGCCGCTTTGCCTGATGCGCACCGCCGCTTTGCCGATCGCGGCGTGCCGCTGACCTATATGGTCGATTATCCGATCGCGACCGACGCCCGTGCAATCGACATTCTTCGGGCCAATCTGGCCGACGGCGTGTCGGCGGTCGGCACGCAATTGCACCCCTGGGTCAACCCGCCGTTCGATGAAGCGCTCAACCCTGCCAACAGTTATGCCGGAAACTTGCCCGAGGCGACCGAGGCGGCGAAGATCGATGCACTGACCGATGCGATCGCGACCGCCTTTGGTACACGCCCGGTCGCGTATCGCGCTGGGCGGTACGGCATTGGGCCTAACACGCTGCGATTGCTGGCTGCGCGCGGCTATCGGCTCGATAGTTCGATGCGGTCGCGGTATAGTTACGTGCAGGATGGCGGGCCGGATTTCGGCGGAATCGGGAACCACGCTTTCCGGGTCGGGTCGATGATCGAAGTTCCGCTGACCACGGTGCATACCGGGCGCGCGCGGGCCGGCGGTACAAGGCTCTACCGGCTGCTTGGCGCGGTGCCGAAGGGGCGGGGGCTGTTTGCGCGGGCCGGACTGCTCTCGCGCGTGGCGCTGACGCCGGAGGATATGCCCGTGAAGGACGCGCTGGAAGCCGTCGCGGTCGCGGTGGGGGAGGGGCTACGGCTGCTCAACTTCGCCTTTCATTCGCCGTCGGTCGCGCCGGGCTTCACGCCTTATGTCCGCGACGCCGCCGACCTGCGGCGCTTCCACGCGTGGTGGGATGCGGTGCTGAGCGACCTCGCGCGGCGCGGCGTGCGCGTGGCGTCGCTGGAGGAGATCATCACGGCGGCGCGAAGCTCCGGGTCGGGCGGAAGGCCGGTTTAGCGCGTTTCTAAGATGTCCGCGGCAGGTGGCGACACATCCAGCGAGGGCGTCGGCACGCCAAGCACCAGTCGGCGTGCCCGCAGCGCTGCGGTCAGATACTCGACGTTCATGTCCATAAACTGGCGTGGCGTCATGCCGAGAAAGCGTTTCGCATCCCGGAGGAAATGCGAACGATCAAAATACACGCTGGTCAGCACCGCCTCATGCGCATGGTCAGGACTGATCATCATTTCGAGAAAGACCCGCAGGAACCGCGCTCGCATCAGCAGGATCTTCGGCGGGAATCCGAAATAGCGTTGCGACAGCCGACGCAATTTCAGCGGCTGAATGCCGATTTGCGTCGCGGCGGCCCGCAAATCCGTCGTCCCTTTTGCCGTCACGATCTTCATGATGTCTGCAATCAAAGGCTCGTCGCGATGCTCCGGGGGCAGCGCGCGCGTGAAAATGTCGTCGAGGATCCCCTTTACCTCCAACGCGCGATCCGAATAATAAAGCCGGTGAACGAGCTCCTCGACGAGTTCGGCCGGCAATACCTCCTCCAACGGCGTGATGCGGTCGCGCAGCGTCTCCGCGCTCTCGCGGAAGAATCGGGCCCAACCGAGCGGGCTGATATCGATCGCGATCGTGACGCCGCCGTTCGATATCACCGGCATGGCGCGGCTGGTGACGCCGTACAGGATCGCCGTCGATAGCTTGGGATAGCGGCGATTGCCGACGCTGACCGAGATTGGCGCCTCCGCCAGGATGATCCAGATCATCGCCCAACTGGGCAGCATCCAGCTCTCGTCGGTGTGCGCAAAGCCTTCCTCGGAATCAAGCACGGCATAGCTCGGCAGGAGCTCGCGGAGTGCAGGCGCGGGCTGTTCGTAGCGTAGGGCGGTATGGTCAGGAAGGCCAAAGTCCCGCGCAAATACGCCGGGCCTGTGACTACCACTCTCAATCATTTTCGTTAATCGCCATACGCAACACGGTGGATAAGAAATGCGCGCGAAGACTGTGTGAAATGCTTAACGCCAGATGAACCATCCGCCGTTTGCGCTGCAAAATCAATCGGCTATAAGTTGTATTGGAGACGGCACAGAGTCCCGCATTGGTTCATTCTGGCGGCAATGCGGATTACGCGAATCGCGTCGGTCGGTGTGTCCGAGCTTACCAAGACGTCAACAAGTACCGCTATAATATTGCCGCTTCATCAGACAGTCGGCTCAGCGCTGCGTCATCCGATGCCTGAATGAAATATGCCGCAGACAACGTGCGCATCAAAGGAACGCGAAAGGCTGCAACGTCGTCCGGCGAGCCTATGGCTGTTTCCGGCCACGACGCGGTCAGCGCTTCGAGTGCTTCCACATCGACGATCGCCGCCACGCGCGGGTTTGCGGAAATCGAGGAAACATAGTCCTGCAAGCCGTACCGCGTGTAGCTGTCGTACCAATCCGCCGCCTGTAAACCCCGCTGTTGGCCCGCGATAACGTCGGGCGCGACAAGGCCGGCCATCGCCCTGGCAAAGAGCGGTCGTTCGACACCGTCCTTCAACAATTGATCCGCCGGCAACGACAAGCAGAATTCGATCACGCGTCGATCCGATGTCGGATCGCGCTCATCGATCCCGAATTGCGCGAGATTACCCTTCCGGAAGCTGCCAATACTGGTGTTCAGGATCGTTTCGATCCGATCCTGGTAGGTGTTTCGCGGCGGCCGCGGCACGTTGAATCCGCCGCCATCGGTCGGTTGCCAGTCTTTACGCACCAGCGGTAGCGCAGCGGCCTGGCTGCGACCCGTCGCTTTGGCGAGCAACCCCCACAAGGCGCGCGGCACATATCCGCCCGCCGACACCGCGAGGGCGCCCCGCCGTCGCATCTTGCCTTCGACACTCAAGATCCGGAACTCGCGTAGCCACGCTCGATAGGATTTTTGCCACAGAAAATCGGGCAGGGTGGCGAACCCACCCGCGGTGATCGTCAAATTCCCCAAATCGCCGGTCAAGCACACCGTAACGCCCGCCTCGGCGAACTTCGTGTTGATGCCGGCGAGCCAGGGAAAGTTGCAAGCGTTGAAAAACGGCTCCTGATAGTAATCCCAAAGTTGCGTATAGTCGTTGAAGTCGAAAGAGCGCTCCGGCCGAACGATCAGATGATCGATGTTGGAATGCATCCGCGCGGTTTCGGCGGCGATGCTACTCTCATCCAGCACCTTTCGGTGCGGTGCCCTGCCGGTGAATCCGACCCTGGGTGCGCCGGTTGCCGCGAGAACGCGCGCTCCTGCTGGCGCGAGCAGGCGGGCGGTGATTGCCGTCACCGCGCTGCTGTCCCGCCCCGAGCTCAGTTGGGTACCGACGACCGGGCCAGCGTCACGCAGCCGCGCCTTTACGGATCGCTCAAGTTGCTCGTGAAAGGCGGCCACATAATCCTCGTCTCGGTTAAGACGAAGCAGTTCGGGCCGCGGTTTCCAATATTGCCGTGTTGTCAGGACGCCGTCGGAAAACGCGACATAATGCCCGGGTGGAACCTTGAAGACATTCTCGAAGTAACTGGATGAACGCGACGTCGGCCTGTTGCCCACGAACTCGCCAATTTTTGAGGCATTGACCAGCGGCCAATCGGGCCTACTCGCCAGCAGGCCGACCGGCATGGATGCGAAATCCAGCCGGTTCGAAGCATATCGATAATGAAGCGGTCGCTGCCCGGTCGGGTCGCGTCCGAGGTAGAGGTGATTGAGGCGCCGGTCCCAGATAGCGAATGCGAAATCGCCGACGACGTGATCGAGCAATCCAATGCCCCACATCTCATACGCCTGCATCAGCACGCGCGAATCGCTCCACGTCCGCGCTTCCGCCGCGTTTCCGGCCCGCGCGATTACCTCATCGCGATTGTCGATCCGAAGGTCGGCCACCAACATGGCCGTCTCGTCGCAACCGATGACCGGCTGACGATCAAAGGCATCTTCACATAGAAGACGAAAAAGGGAACGGCCGAAAGTCGCGTTTCCGAGACTTCCGACCGATTCCTGATCTGGGCCGTAAATGCGTTGGGAAACAAGCATTTGACCACAGAGCCGAAACGACTCATCTGGCCTGTCCGCAAGTATGCCGGCGATCGCACTCACAATCCGGGTCGTTACAGGCTGCTGCGCAGAAGCCGATTCCGCACAAGCACCCGTATTTTACGAGGACTGCGTGCCCGGGCCGTCCGGGTTGACCGCGCCGCCGGCTTCAGCCGAGCCAGCCGACACCGAGCGTACGACGGGCTTGATCCATGGCGTTTTGGCCTGGTCGGAAACTACGATGGTCTCAAGAGTCATAAATATACTCCAATAAAATAGCGAAAACTCAAATCAAATTTACGCCCACAAACGAGAACCGAGTATGGCGCGCCGGCAGCCTGCTGTCTACCTAATATGCTGCAACGCATGATGTTTTTTGCCGGCGTTATGGTTGCGAGCGGGGAGGCTGCCAGCTATGATTCACGAGCTATATATGAGCTATGTATAGAAAAATTTCGTATTGAATATATCGAGCAAGAACAGGAAAGTAATAATGCTGGAAGGGACGGTAATTTCACGGTCAGATAACTTGATGGAGACCCATTTTAACGACGAGCTGATTGCGCTGCACATGGGTACATCAAAATTTCACATGTTTAATACGGTCGCCCAGCGAATTTGGGAGATCGTAGAGGTTCCGACCACAATGCAAACGCTATGTGACCGTTTATGCGACGAGTTCGAAGTCGATATGGCGACCTGCAAGCAGGATGTTGGCGAACTCATAGATTATCTGGTTGTGGAGAATGTCATCGTTCTAGATAACGTCTAGATATTCGAAATTCTCGCAAGCGCGGTCTTGAGGAGATATGACGCATCATCCTCGAAAGAAGCGTGGTTCCAGCTACGGTTGAACGTTAGAACATCGACACACTTCGCAAGCGCAATGCATTTTTTGATGTGCGTAAAGGAATTCCCAATCATAGGGATGTACGCGCCTCGATATGTATTGACCGAGATCGCTTCGACCGCGTCAGTCCCAAGAACCGGCTCAATAATGGGGCAAATCTGCGTGTGATCGGTCCGCCCCAGAACATAAAGTGCATCGATCCGTATCGGATTTTTGTCAGCATTAGATGGGATGGGGAGGTCGAATTTGTCTTGCCCATCGAATGAACGTAGCAGGCCATCTTCGCTGATGCCTTTGACGTTCAGCGCATCTTTCCACAGACGCAAGCGCGGAATTCCAGCGCTCGCATAGGCAATGCCGGCGGGATCGAAGTTGACCACGCAGACGTCGTCGGACAAAATGCGGAAACCGCGATCGGCGAACCATGCCGCGAGCGTGGATTTGCCCGCCCCGGAATGGCCCATGAAAGCGATCGCGCGACCGTCGAGTTCGATCGCATTTGCGTGCAGCGGCAGCAAGTGGCGATAATGCAGGATCGCGGCGAATGCCGACCCGAGCAGGAACAGCTCGACATTTCGTGGCGACGTACTGTCGTTTGCGTCAACGACGATCTCGGTGCCATTCGCGATCAGGAAACGGCCGACGTCCGCAATGTTCAGCACCGCACCATTTTCGCCGACATAGAGCCCGAACGGCTCGACGCCTGGATGTTTCGGAATGGATCCGATGCGAATTTCAACATCGGGCGCCGCGATCGCTGTTTGCGTCAGCGCGTGAAGCGGAATCTCGGATCGTACCCTGAGCCCGAAGACGACATAATCGAAGCGCTCAACCGCCGGTTCGATCGGCACTACAGTGGGCGCCAGCCGCGCAAGAAAAGTCATCGCGGGACGACCGGCGCGGCTTCGGGGTTTGGGGACTGACCGGGGGTTCGTAATCCGACCCCAACCGAATCGGCGACTGCGGAAGTTTGCACATCGCCCGTCCGCAAGCGATTCGCGATCACGTCGGCATTTGGTGCCGAGGCGGCAGGGCGCGTGGAGGATTGCCGATTGGCATCGTCGACCGTGAGATCTACAGGGAAGGGCGACGATGTCTCGGAAAGACCGTCGCTTCCGGCGCGCACTTTTGAACAAGCCGGGCGCTTGCCGGACTGCGGCGACGGTACGAAGCCCGGCCGGCAGAGATCGATTTGTTGAGTTTGCGCGGGCGAAAGGGCGGAATCCTGCGGGCTCACGACGCGGGAGGGAACGACTTTACGCGAAGTCGAGGTAATGAGGGGCGGCGCGGCCACGGGCCGATCGGAAATCTGCACCACCGTTGCCGCATCGCTGGTCTGTGCATTGGCCCCCTGTACCGAAGTCAGGACGGCCGTGCCAAGAGCCACAAAAACGCCGGTGAAAATCTTCAGAAGGGATACCAATGGATCGCAGCCTTTACGCATCGAACTAATATTGCGTGATCTGCAATCCGACCGAACCGACGGGCTGATCGATCGAGATCGATCGGCCAACACCGGATTGCGTGATCAGGATCTGTGCGTAGCCGTTTTGACGGAGGGCGATGCTGTGGCCGCTGCCCTGCTGGCCAAGATCGGCCTGGTTGTTCGACCCTGTTTGATCGAGTGCGATCACGTTGGAGTCGCTGACCAGCGTCGTTGCGCGGAGCGGTACATCGATCTCCGAACCGGGTGAGCCAAGACCGAGAAGCATCGCCTCTGCAGTGTGGGATTGGATCAGCCGAGCGGAATTTCCCGATCCCGTCTGCGCCAGAACTGATGCGTTGCCGTTGCCCATCTGAATCTGGACCGCACTATTTCCAACGCCCGAACCGGTGTCGGCTTGCCGCAGCGTCAAACTGTTGTTTGCGCCGACGATTGATTGGCTGGCGCTGTTGGAATCGCCGTTTTGTGAAACGGCGAAAGCATTATTGTCCCCACTCACCGCGATCGAAACCCGATTGTTGTTGCCGCTTTGCGATACCGTTCCGGCAATCTGGCTGGGAATGCTGATCGGTCTGGTTGATCTAGACGAACCGATCTCGCTTAAGTTCCCGGTTTCCGCGCCGGAGATGACCCCGCCAGCGGTCGCGCCGCTCAACGCGATCGTTGCCTGATTGCCATCGCCGACCTGGGCGACGCAGACCGAATTGGCATCGCCCGAGCAACTCGCGCTTCCCCCCGACTGCGCAACGGCAGTGGCGGGCTTCAGCCCGAGCAAACCGACTACGAGGGTCAAAGCGACCGTTGCCAGGTTAGAACCGCACTTCATTTCGTGGCCTTCGTGGTGCTCGGGGCGGCGCTGATGGCGCCGCCCTTCGCAATTGTGTTGATCATGACGACGGGCATCGCACGTCGCCCGACCACACTTACTGGCTCATCGTCAACGTGTTCGAGTTGCCGGTTTGCGTCAGCGTCGCGGTTGCGCCAGCCGTGCCCTGGGTCAGCGTCAGCTTGTTCAGATTGCCGAACTGGGCGATATCCGCCGCTACGTTCGACGCCGACTGGGTCAGGGTGACCTTGTTCGACTGGCCGTTCTGGATAACGAACGCGTCTGCGCCGGTACCGCCGAGTTCCTGGGTGACCTTGGCGTTGTTATTGCCATAGGCGTCCGCCGAGGTCGCGCCATCCTGGCGGATTTCGACGAACTGGTCCGAACCCTGCTGGATCGCGGTTGCAAGGTTGAAGTCAGCGCCCTGGTAGATGTTGACGACGCCGTCGGTGGCCGCGGCATCCTGCGTCACCGTTGCGCTGTTGTTCGCGCCGAGGGGCGACGTTCCGAGCTGCGCAGCCGGAGCCGTCGACACCGTGTAGGCACCGCTGTACGCGACGTTGCGCGTAGCACCCGCCGTCGTGACGCCCTGGATGACCTTGACCAGGCCTGCCGAAGTGCCATTCTGGTTGACCTCGGCGGTGTTGTAATCGGTGTACTGCTCGATCTGCGCATTTGCGACCGTTCCGATGCCGCCGTTGCCCGACAATGCGACCGTCGCGGTATTGTTGTTACCGGCCTGCACGATGTAGCTGGCCAGGTCGATGCCGGTCAGCGTGGTCGTCGCGGTGTTGCCGGTCGGCTTTACCGTGGCGGCGGGGTCGCACGAAGCGGTGACGCACTGATAGACCTGGCTGTTGTTGTTGGTGAGCGTTCCGCCGACCTGACCGCCAAACGTCTGCGTGACGGTGTTGCTGTTACCGACGACCTGCGAGAAGGCGAAATCGCCCTGACCGCTCTGCGTGACCGTGGCAGTGTTCGAATTGCCGTTCTGAAGGACCTTGGCCTCTTCCTTGGTGCCGGCAACCTGATTGATCGTGATCGCATTGCTATTGCCGGTCTGGGTTGTTGTCTGGGTGTTGGTCGCTACCAAGGTCGCTGGCGCCTTGCCTGCAGCGACAACTGCCGATGCGGAGAAGCCAGTCGCCATCACCGACAATGCGATGACCGAAGCGCTACGAAGAAAAGACTTAGTCATGAATTATGTCCTAAAAATATTGGGGTTTATTGAAGCTACGTGCGGAAACCGATAATCTATATTCTAAATATATAACAGCTATTTTGCTTTATTTATCATAACCCTGTGTTGCGTTCGCCCTCCTTGATTTTTTACTTTCCTCTGGCTGCGCCATAGAAACAGTTACGCGTGTCAGCGCGCCCGATCGCGCTTTCTCCGCCGCATATCGGGCGAGTGCGACAGAACCGGCCGCGCCGTCCGAGAAACTCCACAGCCGACGCGGGCCGTCCTGCGCCCCTTCCATGATCAAGGCGTACACGGCCTTCTCGATCGCCGACCGGACGGCGATCTGCGTCGGCTCGTTGACCGAGACGCCGGCCTCTGCCTCGAGCAGTTCGTCGAACGTCACGAATTTGAACGTGCTGGCGTTGAGCGACACCGAGACGATGGTCTTGTTCGTCACGACGCTCGCGAGCACTTCGCCGGTCTTCACGCTGACGGCGCGGAGATAGATCGTCACGCTGTTCTGGCGATATTGCGTCGACGCACCGATCGCCAGAAAACGCGCACCGATACCACCCGTTTTCAGGTTGGTGTCGTACCCGATGATACCGCCTTCGAGCACGATGCCGGCAAACAGGAGCGAGGGTAGGATCTCGGCCGGGGTTTCCTTCTCGCCCAGATACCGGTTCCGCATTTCGCGAATGATCTGCCGTTCCTTCAGCAGATTATCGAGCCGCTCGCGCTCGACCACGGTGAACCAGCGCCCATTGCCCGCGTCACGCAGCGACTGGACCAACATGCTTGCGCCGCCCTGTGTCACGGCGCGAGACAGGCTCTGGATATTGTCCGATGGCTTGAGCTGGCCGGTCTGGTCGGTGAAATCGTAAACCGCAATCGCGATCGGCTGGGCCGGCACGGGCACCGTAAAAAGCTCGCGCTGCGATGGCGTGCTCTGCGCGAGGGAGGGCGGCGCGCCGGACATGCGAAACGCCTGTTTGGTCGCAGTGCAGCCGGTCATCGTGGTCGCCACGGCAAGCAAGCTCAAAAGCTTCGATGGAGTGTGAGGCATGAACATCATCGGGCTTTAAAACGGCACGCCGTCGACGGGCTGCGCGCGACCTTCGACGGGCGCTGAGTCGAGCGAGCCAGGCGCCGAGGTGGCGGAGCCCGTAATCGGAGCGGAGCCGGCGAGCGACGCCTCGAGCGAGGTCCTGGACGCCGACACGGAGGTGGTGACCAGCGCGGGATCGGCATTCGCCGCCGCCGCCGTCTTCCCGAAAGTATAGACCGGGACGGTGATGACTGTGGTTTCGCCCGTAGCGTCGTCGACGATCGTGACGGTGATGTTCGTACCGTCATTGGAGAAGGTTACGCGTTGGCCGCCCAGATCATAGCTGCCGGACGCGCCGGAGGCGGACCCGGTGATCGCGGTGACGAGGCCCGAGGAAAAAGCGGAGAGAAGTCTCGCCTGAAGCTGCGCTGCGAAGGTTTGGGCGGCGGTCAGCGGCGTTGTCACGACAGTTTTTGGAGCAGGTCGCTGCGCCGTGGCAATCGCAAGCAGGCTGGTTGAGTTGAACGGATTTCCACCGAATGACGGCGAGTTAAAATCAAACTTCAGTTCCTGCGCGGTGGCAGGAGTCAAGGATAGCGTGGTTAACACTATAAAGAGAGACACGAACGTAGTAGTTTTCCTACCTACATTCCCCCCAAAAAAACTCATAGTCTACCTCTGAAGAAGTGGATCATTTATCCACCTGGATAAATGATAAGGTCCATTTTTTATTTTAAAAAATCACGTTCGAAGTTTCATGAAAATTAAGTGAGAAACGCTCCTAGGTGCAGCATTATGCGTATAATACTCAGCCATTCGCTTTCTCAGATACTTTACGATTCGTTGATTTTTTAAATGCGGAATCAACCTTATTATAGTCTGGATGCCCAATCTTGTATTCGGTTATCGTAGGCTTGGACCACGACTTCTTTTCGGGCGTCAAACGGAATACCAATGCACATCACAAAGTTTTCGCTGGATGGCGTGGCTTACGGGATGGTTTAATTTCCGTAAATGATCATTCCTTACAACGATGTCAGCGCCGCGAGGCCTCCGGCGATGCGACTTTGCGCCGTTCACATTTCGCACATTGAGGCGCTGTGTTTCGCGCGCGCACGGTGCGGACAGCCCCGCGGTTGGCGGGGCTGGGTAAGGCGAGAGCGGTTGAAGATGGTGGGCCCGGCAGGACTTGAACCCGCAACCTATCCGTTATGAGCGGACAGCTCTAACCAATTGAGCTACAGGCCCCCGCGAGAAGCGTTAGCCGCGCGCGGCGGATGCTGGCAAGCCCGGGCCGTGCCGATCCGGTGTTCACTAAGATATCCAGAAAGGCGCGTAGCGTGGCCGGTGACGCGGGTTGCGGCGTGTGCACCCTCTTGGCGAAGGAGAGTGGGCGCATAAGGCCAATTGGCCGCCATCGCGATGACCCGGTGCTGATCCGGGGGCCGGCGCGCATAGGGTCTGACGGTTGCCCCGGCCGGGGCAGGCGGTTACGGCGCCGCATCCACCACGCGAACGGGATCACCGCGCCATGGGCACAGCCGCCAAGCCACAGCTTCATCACGTTACGGATGCCGATTTTCTCGGCGACGTGCACGCGCTTGTCCGCCGCATTGCCGAGAATGACTGGAAGCCCGATTTCATTGTCGGAGTCGGACGCGGCGGGCTGGTTCCCGCGGTCTATGTCTCACACGCGCTGAACGTGCCGGCGCTTTCGGTCGATCATTCGTCCAAGGTGCCGGAATTCGGCACCGAGTTGCTGGCCAAGCTGGCGGCGAAGAGCGCGGCGGGCACGACCTTGCTGTTCGTCGACGACATCAACGACAGTGGCGGCACGATTGACACGATCCGCGGTTTGCTGGCCGATTATGGGTGTGAAGACGGCAATATCCGCTTCGCCGTGCTGCTCGACAACCTCCGTTCCAAGGCCCGCGTCGAGTACCGCTCCCAGACGATCGATCGCGCTGAGGACAAGCGCTGGTTTGTCTTCCCGTGGGAGGCGATCGGTGCCGCCGAGGCGATTATCGAAGAGGCGCAATCGGTGCCGCACCGGCTGGCGTGACCGCACACCGCTAACGCTTGCGGACCGCCCACGCGCATGGTTTAGCGGACGAAAATCAGGAGAGTAAGATGCGTACCATCGACCATCACATCGTCGGCCTGTCCGATGGCGGCGCGGGCCGCACCGGCGACGTGTTCGATCCCAACACCGGTTTGGTGCAGGCGACCGTCGCGCTCGGCACGCAAGCCACGCTCGACACCGCCGTCGCCGCTGCGCTGAAGGCTCAACCCGGCTGGGCCGCGACCAACCCGCAGCGCCGCGCGCGCGTGATGGCAGAATTCAAGCGGCTGGTGGACGCCAACATCGACGAGCTCGCGCATTTGCTGTCGTCCGAACATGGCAAGGTGATCGCCGATTCGAAAGGCGACATCCAGCGTGGTCTCGAGGTGATCGAGTTCTGCTGCGGGATCCCGCATGTGATGAAGGGCGAATATACCCACGGCGCCGGCCCGGGCATCGACGTCTATTCGATGCGCCAGCCGCTCGGCATTGGCGCGGGCATCACGCCGTTCAATTTCCCCGCGATGATCCCGCTGTGGATGTCGGGCGTGGCGATCGCGACCGGCAACGCCTTCATCCTGAAACCCTCCGAGCGTGATCCGTCGGTGCCGGTGCGCCTCGCGGAATTGTTCGCCGACGCCGGCCTGCCCGAGGGCATCCTGCAGGTCGTTCACGGCGACAAGGAAATGGTCGACGCGATCCTCGACCATCCCGAAATCGCGGCGGTCAGCTTCGTCGGATCGTCCGACATCGCGCATTACGTTTACCGCCGCGGCGTCGCGGCCGGCAAGCGCGTCCAGGCGATGGGCGGCGCCAAGAACCACGGCATTGTCATGCCCGATGCGGATCTCGACCAGGTCGTCGCCGATCTCTCGGGCGCGGCATTCGGCTCGGCGGGCGAGCGCTGCATGGCGCTGCCGGTGGTAGTCCCGGTCGGGGAGAAGACCGCAATCGCGTTGCGCGAAAAACTCCTCCCCGCCATCGCCAAATTGCGCATCGGCATCTCGACCGATGGCGATGCGGATTACGGCCCGGTCGTCAACGCCGCGCACCGGTCGCGCGTCGAAGGCTGGATCCAGAAGGGCGTCGATGAGGGTGCGGAACTCGTCGTCGATGGGCGCGGGTTTGAGCTGCAGGGCCACGAAAAGGGCTTCTTCATCGGCCCGTCGTTGTTCGATCACGTCACGACGAGCATGGAATCGTACAAGGAAGAGATTTTTGGGCCGGTGCTGCAGATCGTTCGCGCCGATGATTTCGAACATGCGCTGCGGCTGCCGAGCGAGCATCAATACGGCAATGGCGTCGCGATCTTCACGCGCAACGGGCATGCGGCGCGCGAATTCGCGAGCCGCGTGAACGTCGGAATGGTGGGCATCAACGTGCCGATCCCGGTGCCGGTCGCCTACCACACCTTCGGTGGGTGGAAGCGCAGCGCATTCGGCGACACCAACCAGCACGGCATGGAAGGTGTGAAGTTCTGGACCAAGGTCAAGACCGTCACGCAGCGCTGGCCCGATGGCGGCGCCAATAACCTTGGGGGGGATGCTGCCAACGCGTTCGTCATCCCGACGATGGGGTGAGGGGCGGGGGCGGCTCGCTGGGTCGCCTCCTTTGGTCTTCGGCCGCCTCTGCCGCGCTCGTTTCGGTAGGCACCGCGGTCGGGGGCGGTATGGTCAGGGAAGATAGCCGAGCCGCTCCATAACCACCTGCTGGTCGCGGCAGATGCGGGATGCCTGATAGCGCGACAGCGCATCGCGCCATCCGCCGGCAACGCCGCGGCGAAAGAAGCTCGACGATTTCTGTGGCTTCTCGGGAAATCCGGCCGCCGCCTCCTGCGCCTGCAGGACGTCGAAACGCGTCGCCGCCACCGCGCGTGCGATCGCGGCGGAATCGGTGGTCCAGCCGAGATGGACTGCAGCCTGACGCACCATGTCCTCAGGGGCGGCCAGCATGTCTTCGTAGCGGATCAACAGCGGTGTGGGCATGCCTGGTGCATCGAGCCAGCTCGCCACATTGCTGCTCCACGATCCGACCTGCTGCGGCAATTGGGTGGCATCGCCGCGACGTTTTCGCGCCAGCCAACACGCGGAATCCGCCATCAAACCGATTGCATCATCGACCGAGCAGGCGCGGTGATGCGCGAACGACAAGGCCACATCGCGCGGATCGCGGACCAGATAGATCGTGGCGTGCGTGACGGCCGGGGCAAAGAGCGGCGTCCCGTCGCGAGCGTAGGTCCACGCGTCGTGAACCTTGCGCAGCAGCGGCGTGGTCAAGCTTCGCGCCTGCGCGGCATGGAAATGCGGGCGAAGGTCAGTCACTTCGGCATCGCTGAGATCGCTCGAACTTAAATCGAGCCAGGCATCGAAGCCACTGCGCGCGCTTGCCATCGGGGCAAAGGAATGGGTCCGGGACAGATCGACCGCGTCGTCGCCCTGGCTCAGCGCAAGCAGCGCCAGGCGCAGCCACGTGTTCCCGGATTTGGGATAGGACGCGATCCACTGGAATCCAGCCGTGGCTGTGTCCGCGGCCATCATTGGTTTTGCCGCGACACGATGCAGTCGACCAGTTCATCCACCCGTGACAGGTCGCTGCCCCATGCAAGGCTCAGGTTCGGCACGGGAGCCATGCGAAATACCGCCGAGGTCAGCGCCTTCGCATAGCCCATTTGAAACGCCCGTTGGTGCCGGTAGACCGCGCCCAGCAGCGCTTGCGCGGCGTCGATGCCGCGCAGCGTCGAAACCTCCAGCGCGCGCGGTTCGCGGGAGCGGGCGAGGTGATAGAGCGCGCCGAGGCGAAGCGGTGCGGGGCTGAATCCTGATCCGATCGGAAACTGGAGCTTGTCGATCCCGCTGCGGACGCATTCTCCTGCGGCGCTCGCCCAGCCGAGCGCTTCTTGCGAATCGCGCCACAGTTTCACGCGCGGAAACGACGGCAGTACCGTCGGGCCGGCTTCCGCGCTGACGTCGATCACCGTCAGATCGTCGGCCAGCAGGCGCAATCCCCGGCGCAGGAATGCCGCTGCAAGCGTCGATTTGCCGACCCCCGGCGCGCCGGAAAAGGCGATTGCCGCGCCGTCGATTTCGACGCAGCCAGCGTTGAGCGGCACCAGCCCGCGCTGGTGACAGGCGAAGGCAAACACCGTCCCCAGCAGAAACAGGCGGATGTCGGGCGCATTCTCGTCCATTTCCGGCTGCACGGTGATGTCTCGGCCACCGCGCGCCAGATAGCTTGCGACGCCGGGTATCGCCAATCGGCACGACCCATCGGACGATATCTGCAGCAACGGGCCTTCATACGTTGCCCCGGCCAGTCGTAGCGGAACCGAGCCAATCCTGATTTCCAGGTCCGGCGCGCGATCGGGTCCCAGCCACGGTGCGAGTTCAGGAAGTTCGAGTTGCGACGTCACGCACATCCCGCAAAGCCCATAGCTCATCGCGGTGGCCTCCGGGGACGCTCGCCCGGCAGGTCCGCAGCGGGGACGGTCGCGGGCTGCCAAACGCATGCAGACGGATCGAAAAGGACGTGCGCAGCGGACATGGCTCATAGGCGATGCGCGCGCGCCCCGGCAAGGTTTGCGCAGTGCCGAAACGGGTGAAAGAGCTTGGGCGTGCAGCGGTCGGACGGCGATGCGCCTGCGTTCCCGCGCCACGTCACAATCCGCGCTTCCGAGGATCGGGCATCGCCTCGTCCGAGGCGCGGATCGGCGGCACCTGGGGGGGGGCGATTTGAAGGTCCGAAGGGAAGAGAAATACGCCGCAAAACCTCTTAAGTTCCGACTCTAGAAACATATTTTATAATGGAAATTTTGGCGTTGACGATGTTCAAGCCACGTGCCTAACGCCTGCCCAATCAAGGCTTCGATGCTGCGTAGCACGCTGCCACAAAAGGGGAGACGATCATGCTCAATTCGACATTTCGACTGGCACTTCTTGGCGGCGCATCGACCGCCGCGGCCATCCTCGCGCTGCCGCAGGCGGCTTATGCGCAGGCCACGACATGCTCGCAGACCGGGACGACCGTGACCTGCGTCGACGGTGCGACTACCGTATTGACCGAGACCTTGCCGCCGAGCGCCGCGGTCATTGCCGGCCCCGGCCTCACGACCATCAACGTCGGCAGCCCGGCAACGCTGACCTACACAGCCACGGGTACGTTCGCCACGACCGGCGTGCCAGCGATCCGGCTGACGACAGTCGGCGCACCGCTCAGCTTCACGCCAGCAACCGGCAGCCCAGCGCTCAACATCTCGACAACGGGCGCTAACGCCACCGGTGTGATCATCACGTCGGGCGGTCAGCCAGTGGTCGCCACGCTCGGCAATATCTCGACGACCGGAACCAATGCGTTCGGCGTGGCTGCGATCGGCGATAGCGCGCTGACGCTGACGACCGGGGATATCTCGACGACCGGAGCGGGCAGCACGGCGATCGACGCCGGTACCGCCACTCAGACTGGCAATATCTCGGTTACGGCAGGCAACATCACGTCGACCGGCCGCGGCATCCGCACGAATTCGGGAACGGGGACGAACACCACCGTCGTCGGCAATATCAATTCGGGCGATCGCGGCATCCTGGCCAATGGCGCCGTGGTGACGATCACGACGGGTAACGTGACGACCTCGACCAACGGTGGCACGACGCCGGGCGGCTATGGCGTGATTGGGCAGTCGTTTGCCGGAAATGCGACGATCACGACCGGCGCGGTCAATTCGGTCAACGGCGCCGGAGTCGGAGCCAATGTGTTCGGGACGACCGGGTCCGCGTTGATCCGCACGGGGGCGATCACCGCCACCAACAACAACGGCATCTTCGCGTTCATCGGCAACGCCACCGGTTCGGCCGATATTGGTGGCTGCCCCAGCGTCAGCACGACGGGCAATAATGCGACTGCGATTTCGATGCAGGTCCAGGGGACCGGTACGGGCACCATCAACTGCGGCGCGCTGACCACCACCGGCGACAATAGCAACGGCGTGTTCGCGACTTCGGGCGGCGGCAATCTGGTGGTCAACACCGGCTCGGCAACCACCTCGGGCGTCGGGTCCTACGGCGTTACGGCAAACACCAGCGGGACGGGCACGGTGACGACCAACACCGGCGTCATCACCACGACGGGCGTCGGTTCCACCGGACTGTTCAGCCGCGCCGGCACCGGCACGATCGATGTCGGCTATGGCAACATCACGACTTCGGGCATCGGGGCTGGCGGCAATACCGCGCGCGCGCTCGATCTCGCCTCAACCGGCACGATCAACTTGCGCGGCAGCGGCGCAACGCTTCGCACCAATGGCGCAGGGGTTACCGCTGCCACCGTTACCGGCGCAGGCGTGACCGGCAATTTGGGCAATGTGACGACGACGGGGGTCGGCTCGCAAGGTGCGATCGTGACGGCACTGACCGCACCGGTCAATCTGACGATCGGCAACGTCGCGACGACCAGTAACGGCGTCATCGTCAATGCCGGCACCAATGCCGTGACGCTGACGACCGGCACGGTCACCGCGACCGAAGCCGGCGCGACCGGCACGGTGGTCAATGCGACCGGTGCCGTGACCTTCACGGGCGGTCGCCAGGCCGCGAACGGCGCCAATGCCCTGCGCATCACCGGCGGCGCGGGCGCGATCAACGCCACGGTCGCGGGCGCCGCCACGACGGGGACGGGCACTGCGGTCGCCATTACCGGGACCGGCCCGATCACGGTGAACAACACCGGGACGATCTCCACGGTCGGCGCAAATTCGGACGGTATCAACGTTGCGACGTCGGGCACGATCGGGATCATCTCGGCACTGGTGACCACGACCGGCACGAACAGCCGCGGCATCGTCGCCAATGGCGGCGGCGCGGTGACGGTCGCGTCCAATGGCACGACCACGTCCGGGGCCAATGCCGCGGCGATCGTGGCTAACAGCACGGCTGGCTCGGTCGGCGTGACGCTCGCCGGCACCAACACCTCGGCCACCCTCGATGGGGTAAATGTCGCGGCGGCGACGACTGCCAATCTGGCGGTCAATTCGGGCTCACTCTCGGGCGGCAATAACGGCGCGACGATCATCTCGGGCACGGGCACTACGGTGACCAACGCGGGCACGATCTCGGGCGGCAATTATGCGCTTTCGATCAGCGGCGGTGCGGCGACGATCACCAACAGCGGCACGATCAGCGGGCGGATCCTGCTGACCGGCAATGCCGATACGGTGACCAATGCCGGCACGTTCAACGCGAATGCCAGCAGCGATTTCGGTGCGGGCAACGACGTGTTCAACAACAGCGGGACGCTCCGGGTGCTCGGCCAGTCGGCAACCGCGGGCACGGTGAACTTCACCGGGCTCGAGACGCTCAATAACAACGGCCTGGTCGATCTGCGCAATGGCCATGTCGGCGACGTGCTGGCGCTTCCTGGCAGCTATAGCGGCAGCGGCGCGGCAACGCTCGGCGTCGATGTGCTGCTCGGCACGGCAACCGGAACGGCGGATCAGCTTCGCCTTGGTGGCGCGGCGAGCGGCTCGACCGTGGTTTCGATCACCGCGCTCAACACGACGCCTGCTATGCTCAGCACCTCGACCGGCACAGTGCTGGTTCAGGCCGGTGCCGCGTCGAACGCGGGCGCGTTCACGCTCGACAGTGCGAACGTCGATCAGGGGTTGATCCAGTACGGCATCATCTACAACCCGACGACCTTCGCCTTTAGCCCGGATTATTCATCGGGAGCGATAATCGGTGGTGGCGATCGTGGTCTAAGTCTTTGGTTTGGAGTAGAGAAAGGGTGCTTACGCCATCCCTCTGCTCCAGACAGAAAGTGCCACGACCGCCATGGCCGACGATAGTGGGTTCTCCTTCACCTTCCCAGCCATTCGTGGTCGAAAAATCACCGCCGCGTTCGACGGCGGTCGGCTGACGTCGGACGGCGGCGTGCTACTGCTCGCACAGGCCGAGCGGCGGTTGGGGATCGCGGATCGGCTCGCCGCCTGCATCGCTGATCCGCGCGATCAGGGTCGGGTGATCCACCGGGTCGCCGACATCTTGCGCGCCCGCATGCTCGCGATCTCGTGTGGGTATGAAGACGCCAATGATCTCGACGCCCTGCGGCATGATCCAGGGTTCAAGCTGGCGCTCGGCAAACTGCCGGGTGATCCGTTCGGGCTGGCCAGCCAGCCGACGATGAGCCGGTGGGAAAACGCGCCGACTACGCGCGAGTTGATCCGTCTGACCGGTACGCTGGTCGACCTTTATTGCGCGAGCTACCCCGTGCCACCTGCGGCGGTGACGCTCGACATCGATGATACCGTCGACGTCGTACACGGCGCGCAGCAGCTCTCTTTCTGGAACGGCCACTACGGCGAGCGCTGCTTCCTGCCGATCCATGTCTACGACACCGCTACCGGGCGGCCGGTTGCGATGCTGCTGCGCACCGGCAAAACGCCGTCGGGCAAGGAAGTCGCCGGCCATGTTCGCCGGCTCGTGCGACGTATCCGTCGCCACTGGCCCGATACCCGGATCACGCTGCGCGGCGATGGTCATTACGGTCGGCCAGAGCCGATGGCCTGGTGCGAGGCGAACGGAATCGACTACATCTTCGGGCTGCCCGGCAACCGCACGCTCCACGCCGATCCCGTCATCGTTCGGGAAGGCGATGCCTGCGCGACCGACCGGGCATTGCAGGGACTGGTCGAACTAAGGCGTTACGCAGAGACGCGCTACGCTGCGAAAACCTGGGGGAATACCGAACGTCGCGTCGTTGCTCGCATCGAGGCGAGCAGCCTCGGCCTCGACATCCGCCTCGTTGTCACCTCGCTTGCCGAGGGCAGCGCTGAACGGATCTATGACACGCTTTACTGCGCCCGCGGCCAGGCGGAAAACTTGATCAAGCTGCATAAAACGCAGCTGAAGAGCGACCGAACCTCCTGCTGCTCGGCCAACGCCAATCAGATGCGGCTCATCCTTCACACCGCCGCCTACTGGCTGATGTGGGCCGTGCGGCACGCTATGCCCGCAACCGCCACGCTCCGCACCGCCGAGTTCGCGACCATCCGCCTGCGGCTGCTCAAGGTCGCCGCGCGCGTCGTCGAAACCACCAGCCGCATCCGCATCGCCTTCGCAAGCGCCTGTCCCGATGCCGCGCTGTTCCGATCCATCGCGCTCAACTTGCGCACCACGGGACCATGATCGATGCGGCAGTGGCCGCCAAACGAACCCCGCCCATCAACTCCGCCCCAAACTGTGAACCCGCGATGAGACAGGCGCTTGGGACCCATGCGCCCTGCCTGCGGCTACACGACGCCTGCGCTGACCCATCGGCTGAGAAACGCTGCCGGTGAATAGATCAGGTTAGCCTGGTCGGTACACCGGGGGCCGGCGTGTATCGCACGGCGCTGTTCGCCGAGAGCGTCCGCAATTTGTGGCTGCAGTCGGGCGATGCCTGGTCGGGCCACATGCGCGAATTGCGCGACAACGTCGCGGCCAATGGCCCCGGCGGGGCGGGTGGCCGCTTTTGGGCGCAGGCGATTGGTCAGGTCGACCAGCGTACCAACACGCGCAGCTTCACGTACAACGGCATCACCGCACCGATCAATCTCGGCTATAAGCAGGACTATTTCGGTGGTCAGCTCGGGCTCGATTTCGGCGCGCCGTCGGGTGACGGGGCCTTCTCGTTCGGTGTCACCGGCGGGTATTTGAATTCGAGCATGAATTTCGCCAATTCGGCGGACCGGATCGATTTCGACGCGGTCAACGGCGGCGTCTATGCAAGCTACGCCTCGGGGATGTTCTTCGTGAACGCGCTGGGTAAGTACGATTATTACTGGGGTCGCAACCAGAGCATCTCGGGCAATTACAACCAGCGCCTGAAGGGCGGGGTGTATGGCGGCAAGGGCGAAGTCGGCTTCCGTGTCGGTAAGACGCTGTGGATCGAGCCAGCCGCGAGCGTATCCTACACCCATTCCGACATCGACAATTTCGGTGTGGCGTCGGGCGCGTTCACGTTCAACGATGCCGATGGTGTGCGCGGCAAGGGCGGCGCGCGCCTGGGCTTCACCACCGATCGCGGCGCAGCGACGTTCACCGTCTATGCCGGCGGCAATTATGTCCATGAGTTCAAGGGGCAGGATCAAGTCGTCTTCGTCAGCGGTGGCCAGAGCGCAGCCTTCGCCAATCAGCGCGTGCGGGATTATGGCGAGGGCACGCTCGGCGTGAACATCGGGTCGCAGCAAGGCGCGATCAGCGGCTTCTTTGAAGGTCGCTATGCCAATGGCGGCGATTACGAAGGCTATGGCGGCCGCGCCGGCGTTCGCTTCCGCTTCTGATCTGTTCGCACTACGAAACGAGGGATGGGTCGCTCTGCAAGGAGCGGCCCATTTTCGTGCGCACCCCCAAAGCGCGGCTACACTCGACGCCGATCGCGCTGCGATCCTCGCCATGGCGGGCGACCATAAGGTACCGTTCGCTTCCTGGGAGCGGACACCGTGGCGCGCGCCGACGACACGCCATTCCGGCAAAGCTCTCCGGCGGGCACAATTGGGCCGCCGTGCGAACCGCGTGGATGAGGCGATCGTGCGCGGACGCGAGCTGCATGTCGCAGAGGTTGCGGAAACCGGGTCTGCCGCGGGAGAGCGGCTGATGACCGACGCCGATGCTATCCAGGCCGGGCGAGTCGGCACGCCCGCCGCGGTCGCGAAGGCGCGCGCGGACATATCGGAAGTTACTCGCTAGTCGCTTGATCAGACCAGGCGCTGCGGCGGTGACCTATTCCCAGAGGGAAGAGATGGCACCAAACAAGCGCTGCGCCCGGTCGCATTTGCCTGCTACAAATCGAGTCGATCAGACGCGGCCGATTTCTTGAAATTATTGCTTAAAATGGAAATGGTCGGGGAGACAGGATTCGAACCTGCGACATCCTGCTCCCAAAGCAGGCGCGCTACCGGACTGCGCCACTCCCCGACGCGAGCGACGCGCTTAGAGGGGGATGGGCGTTAGTGCAAGCGATGGATCGCCCTTCAGCACTGACCAGCCTTGCGGCAGATAATCGAGCGACATGTAGAAATAGAAAGCGCACGATCCGTCGGCACGATAACTCGCGCCTTTGAGGATACCGAGCGCGGTCGTACCGGTGAACACCGGCGATCCGCTGTCGCCGCCCTTGCAGGTTGGGCCAGCGACCGTGACCCAGGTTGGCAGGCACGGGCCGCCGCACAGATCGCCCGCCGGCGCGAAATCGGTCAGTTGCACGATCGCGCAGCTAAAGCCGGTGCGTTCGCCGCGGTGGCAGACGAAATCGCCCGCGCGCGTGCTGGTGCGGCTGCGCTGGCCGGTTACCGCGCGCAGTCGGGTCTTGGCGGTGTCGGCGTAGAAGGTCGGGGGCAGGGGACCGGGCGCGGTGTTGATCTGCACGTCGTGATAGCCCCAGCCCCATTGCCCGACGAAAGCGAGCGGTACGCTGGCCCCTTGCGGATCGCGGTAGTTGAGCTGATCGAGGCAGTGGGCGGCAGTGGTGACGGCGCTGCGCAGGCCATCGGTGACGTTGAAGCCGGTGGTGCAGAGGTAGCGCTTGCCGTCGTCGGGGTTGGTCCCCTCGACCCGCGCGCCGCCTTCGGGGAGCGCGGCGGCGAGATTGACGTCGCGGTGGTTGAGCACGCGGATCTGCACTGGCACGCCCGCAATTGCCTCGAGTCGGGCCTTCAACGCTGCGGTGCCATCGGCCGCATCCAGGCTGCCGACGATGACGACCAGCTCGCCCGTGCGTGGATCGAGGCCCATGCCCGGCGGCGCCCGCAGCGCAGCGCGGATTGCGGCCTGATAATAGGTCATCGCCCAGATGACGCGCTCGCGCGTGACCTTGGCGCCGGTGCGGAACACGATCGGCACGGTGCCGGCATCGGTGGTGAGCGTCTGACCGGGAGCGGGATCACTGCCCGTCAGGTATATGACGATGCGGTAGGTCGGCCGATGTTCGATCGCGATTCCGGCGAGGCGGTCGCGATAGGTTTCGGCGATGGCGTCGGTGACGGGAACGCTGGCGTCCTGCGCGGTCAGCCGGGCGCTGGCCTCGGCCTGCGATACGTTGAACTGCTGGGCATATTCGGCGGCATCGCGCTCCCGCGATTCGGCCGGGGTTTCGAGGATCGGCACCGGTGCGACGGGTGCCTGCGCAAAGGCTGGCTGGGCGAACAGGAGGAGCGCGCCGAGCGTCAGGCGGCGCAGCACCGTGGTTCAGCCGATCTCGAACAGGCGGTAGATCGGCCCGGCCAGCGTCTGTTCGCCGATCCCGACGACGATCATATCGTTGAGCCACGCATAGCGCGGGTCGCCGCATTCGAAGCGGGCGACGACGTGCAGCTTATAATCCTCGGTCGCGAGGCGCTCACCTTTGCGGAAGCGCGCCATCGCCTCGGGCGCGGCGCGCATCGTGCCCTGGTAGGCGAGATACAGCGTTGCGCCGTCATCGGTGGTCAGCGTCAGGCGCACATCGATTGCCAGCGCCCCGTCGGTGCGCGAGACGAACCAGTCATGCCCCGGCGCGACGGTCCCGGAGAGCCGTTCGCCCTCGAACCGCCCGCCACGCACCGGGGCGATGCCGCGATGCCCCGCCGCCGTCGCCCCGATCGCCACCACGCTCGCAAAATCGACGTCGAGCGTTAGCGTGGTCAGGTGACGGTTGGGCAGGGCGGGGGGCAGGGCCGAGGGCATTTCCATCGGATCAGCCGACCCACGCCTCGAACGGCAGATCGAGATCGTCCGCGACCGCCTTGTACGCGATCTTGCCCTTGTAAACGTTGAGCCCGTTGGCGAGGTGGGGATCTGCCTTCATCGCGCCTTCCGCCCCCAGATTGGCGAGCTTCAGCGCGAACGGCAACGTCGCATTGTTGAGCGCGAAGGCCGAGGTCCGCGCGACCGCGCCGGGCATGTTGGCGACGCAATAATGGATTACGCCGTCGACCTCGAACACCGGGTCCTGATGCGTCGTTGCGTGGCTGGTTTCGAAGCAGCCGCCCTGGTCGATCGCGATGTCGACCAGCACGCTGCCGCGCTTCATCGCCTTGACCATCTCGCGCGTCACCAGCTTCGGTGCGGCCGCCCCGGGGACCAGCACCGCGCCGATCACCAGATGCGCATTCTTCACCGCCGCCGCGATCGCCGCCTTGCTGGCATAAGCGGTCTTGATCTGGCTGGAAAAGAACATGTCGAGTTCGGCCAGACGTGCGTTCGATATGTCGTAGATCGTGACGTCGGCGCGCATGCCGACCGCCATTTGCGCGGCATTGACGCCCGACACGCCCCCGCCGAGGATCGCGACCTTGGCCGGGGCGACGCCCGGCACACCGCCGAGCAGGATGCCGCGGCCGCCTTGTTCCTTCTCCAGATAATGCGCGCCGACCTGCACCGACATACGCCCGGCGACTTCCGACATCGGCTTCAGCAGCGGGAGCGAGCGATCGTTCGCAGTGACGGTTTCATAGGCGATGCAAGTCGCGCCCGATGCCATCAGCCCCTCCGCCTGCGGCTTGTCGGCGGCGAGGTGGAGATAGGTGAAGAGGACATGGCGCGGTTCCAGCAGCGCGATCTCGCTCGGCTGCGGTTCCTTGACCTTCACGATCATGTCGGACTGCGCGAAGACCGAGGCTGCATCGGGCAGGATCGTCGCGCCCGCCGTGACATAATCCGAATCCTCGAAATCGATGCCGAGGCCCGCGCCGGTCTGCACCATCACCTTATGCCCGGCGGCGACGAGATCGGATACCGATGGCGGGGTCAGCCCGACGCGATATTCGTGATTCTTGATTTCCTTGGGGACGCCTACACGCATCAGATCGACTCCGGTTTCGTTTGAAACAACTGGAAAGCGCGCTGCCACAGTTGGCGTTGCGGGGGCAATAGGCGCGTGCTAATGCGCCGCACCATTGGGGCCTCGAACTGTGCCATTATCCATGATCTACATCCCTGAAATCCGGACAAGAATAGCAGCCGCGTGAGCAGTGTTCAGCCCAGCGTCGGCAAGGGATTGGCCGCGTCCGACTCCGATCTCGCGTCTGCCGACGGCGATCCGCATCCGCACGGCAAGGACGGCCCGCTCAAGCTCGCGCTTGGCGCGATCGGCATCGTGTTCGGCGATATCGGCACCAGCCCGATTTATGCGTTCCGCGAAACCTTCGCTGGCCACCACAAGCTCGCGCTCGATCCGGCGCACATCATGGGCGTCGTCAGCCTGATGTTCTGGTCGATGATGATCGTAGTCAGCCTGAAATACGTCACGATCATCATGCGTGCCGATAACAAGGGCGAGGGCGGCAGCCTGGCGCTGCTCGCGTTGGTGAACGGCAAGACCAAGAACAAGCGCTGGTCGAAGGGCATCATCCTGCTCGGCGTGTTCGCCACCGCGTTGTTCTATGGCGATTCGATGATCACCCCGGCGGTTTCGGTGCTGTCCGCGGTCGAGGGGCTCGCGGTCGCGTCACCGGGCCTAGGTGGACTGGTGATGCCGATATCGATGGCGATCATCATCGGCCTGTTTTCGATCCAGCGCAGCGGGACGGCGCGTGTGGGCCTGTTTTTCGGCCCGATCATGCTGCTGTATTTCGCGGTGATCGCGACGCTCGGCGTGCTGAGCATCGCGAAGACGCCGGACATCCTATGGGCTTTCTCGCCGCATTATGCGGTCGAATTTTTCGCGCTCGACCCCGTGCGTGCCTTTCTGGCGCTGGGGTCGGTGGTGCTGGCGGTAACCGGTGCGGAGGCGCTGTATGCCGATATGGGGCATTTCGGCCGCAAGCCGATCGGCATCTCATGGCTGTTTTTCGTGCTGCCCGCGCTGATGCTGAATTATATGGGGCAGGGGGCGTTGCTGTCGCGCGTCGGGGCACCTGCCCTCGAAAGCCCGTTCTACATGCTGGCGGGCGAGAGTTTTCGTTTGCCGCTGGTGTTCCTGGCGACGGCGGCGGCGGTGATCGCCTCGCAAGCGGTGATCTCCGGAGCCTTCTCGGTGACCCAGCAGGCGATCCAATTGGGCTTCATGCCACGGCTGCGGATCGAACATACCAGCGCGGCGACGGTGGGGCAGATCTACATCCCGCTGGTCAATTGGGCGCTGCTGGTGATGGTGCTGCTGCTGGTCGCCTTCTTCCGCACCTCGTCCAACCTGACGTCGGCCTACGGGATCGCGGTGACGGGGGCGATGCTGATCGACACCTGCCTGCTGACGGTCGTGCTGTTCCGGTTGTGGAACTGGCCGATCTATTATTCCGTGCCGCTGCTGGCGCTGTTCTTCATCGTGGACGGGGCGTATTTCGCCGCTAACCTGACCAAGGTGCCGTCGGGTGGCTGGTTCCCGCTGCTCGTCGGGTTCATCATCTTCACCTTCCTGACGACTTGGTCGAAGGGGCGGCAGCTGATGATCGACCGGATGCGCGAATCGGCCATGCCGATCAAAGTGTTCATCCAGTCGGCGGCGACGTCCGCAACGCGCGTGCCGGGCACCGCGGTGTTCATGACCTCCTCGCCCGAGGGCGTGCCGCACGCGCTGCTCCACAACCTCAAGCATAATAAGGTGCTGCACGAGCGGATCATCCTGCTGACGATCAAGATCGCCGACGTGCCCTATGTTGCCGAGGGGCAGCGTTGCACGCTCGAGGATCTGAGCTCTGGTTTCCACCGGATGGTTCTGAAATATGGCTTCATCGAGGAGCCCGATGTGCCCATGGCGCTTGCCAACGTGCATCGCTGCGGCGCGGATTTCCGGATGATCGACACCAGCTTCTTCCTGTCGCGGCAGACGCTGCTCGCCTCGTCGCATCCGGGCATGATGATCTGGCGCGAAAAGCTGTTCGCGTGGATGCTGCGCAATGCGGAAAGTGCGATGGAGTTCTTCCGTTTGCCGACCAACCGCGTGGTCGAACTGGGTAGCCAGGTCGAGATTTGACCCTGGAGCAAGATCGGGGTGACGGCCCGGCGCCGATCATCGTGACGGCACTGTTCGGTGCGGCCGATACGGCCTTCTTCGATGACCTGCGCGTCCGGCATTTCCCGCCTGAGCGTAATCAGTTGAAGGCGCATCTGACGATGTTCCATCACCTCGCGCCGAGCCTGGAGCGCGAGTTGAAGCAGCGGTTGGTTGCGGAAACGAAGGGCGTCGCTGCCCCGACCGCGCGGATCGCGGGGCTGATGTCGCTCGGCCGCGGCGTGGCGTTTCGGATCCAATCGAGCGCGCTGGAGGATATTCGCGACCGACTGGCCGATGCCTTTGCGCCGCTGCTGACCCCACAGGATCGCGCCGGCTGGCGGCCGCACGTCACCGTGCAGAACAAGGTCGAGCCTGCCGTGGCCAAGGCGCTGCAAGCCGATCTCGATCGCGAATTCCGGCCACGTGACGTTCGAATCGCCGGGCTGGCGACCTATTGGTATCGCGGCGGCCCGTGGGAAGCGCTGTCGCGGCACATGTTCGCGCAAGATCGCGGTTGACCGTTCGAGCGCGCATTCCTATAGCCCGCGCCTCGCACGCAGGGGTCCACCCCCAAACGGGCATGGCGAAGTAGCTCAGTTGGTTAGAGCACGGGAATCATAATCCTGGGGTCGGGGGTTCAAGTCCCTCCTTCGCTACCACCGCTTTATAACGCGGTTCTTCAGCATCGATCATCGGTTCCACCGTGCCCCGAAATGCGGTAGCGCCGCGGCGACACCGCCGCAGCGGCGCGGTGCAATTCTCTGAGGGGATGCCAATGTTCAGCCACATCATGCTCGGTGCCAACGACATCGACGCTTCAAAAAAATTCTATGACGCAACGCTCGGCGCCTTGGGTGCCAAGGAAGGGCGAATCGATCCCTATGGTCGGGTGATCTACCTGCATGGCGGCGGTTTGCTCATCGTAACCAAGCCGATCGACGGCGCGGGCGCCTGCGCCGCTAATGGCGGGACGATCGGCTTTGCAGCAGCATCCCCGGAAGAAGCCGATGCGTGGCACGCGGCGGGCGTTGCAGCGGGCGGTACGGCGATCGAGGACGCGCCCGGGATTCGCGATGGCGGCGCGATGGGCAAGCTGTATCTCGCGTATCTGCGCGATCCGGCCGGCAACAAGCTGTGCGCATTGCACCGCGTCCCTGCCTGAGCTGTTGGCGGAGCGGCCCTTGCGAGTCGCTCCGCCGCATTCCATGTAACCGGCCGGTCCGACGCTTCGAAATGGCGCGGAACGAGGCGAGAAAGCACCTATGACCACCCATTCGACCCGCATGTTGATCCTCGGCTCCGGCCCGGCCGGCCTGTCCGCCGCCATTTACGGCGCGCGCGCGGGGATGAAGCCGATCCTCGTCCAGGGCATTCAGCCCGGCGGCCAGTTGATGACGACGACCGACGTCGAGAATTATCCCGGGTTCGCCGACGTCATCCAGGGCCCGTGGCTGATGGAGCAAATGCAAAAGCAGGCTGAGCATGTCGGCACGACGTTGATGTACGACACGGTCGTGTCGGTCGACCTGTCGCAGCGCCCGTTCCGGCTGGTCGGCGATAGCGGCGACATTTACGAAGGCGACGTGCTGATCATCGCGACCGGCGCGCAGGCCAAATGGCTCGGCCTTGACAGTGAGGAAGCTTTGAAGGGCAAGGGCGTCAGCGCCTGCGCGACGTGCGACGGCTTCTTCTATCGCGGCAAGAAGGTCGCGGTGATTGGCGGCGGTAACACCGCGGTCGAGGAGGCGCTGTACCTCACCAACCATTCGCCCGACGTGACGCTAATCCACCGCCGCGATTCGCTGCGGGCGGAGAAGATCCTGCAGGAACGCCTGTTCGCGCATAAGGGCGTGACCGTGCTGTGGAACAAGGAAGTCGACAGCTTTGTCGATGGCGGCGGCACTGCCGGTCTCGTGGCGATCGATCTGATCGATACGGTGACGGGCGAAAAGTCGCGACTCGATACCGAGGGCGGCTTCGTCGCGATCGGGCATCACCCGGCGACCGAACTGTTCCGCGGGCATCTGAAGCTCGACGATGATCATTATCTCTTGGTCGAGACCGGATCGACGCGCACCAGCGTGCCCGGCGTGTTCGCGTGCGGCGACGTGATGGACAAGATTTATCGTCAGGCGGTTACGGCGGCGGGGACGGGCTGCATGGCGGCGCTGGATGCCGAGAAGTTCCTGGCGGAAGCCGAGTTCGAACTGGCCGAGGCTGCGGAGTAGGGCTTCCTTAGGTCGCGCTTCCCCCACCTGCGCTTCCCCGGCGAAGGCCGGGGCCCAGTTGGAATGGCGGAGGTAATAGCGGTCAGGCAGCTGTTACTTCTGCCCCTCGACTGGGCCCCGGCCTGCGCCGGGGAAGCGGCATGCGGGAAGCGGCATATCGCGAATCTCAGCGCTGCCCCAGCGCCGCGACGATCCGTTCTTCCAACCACGCCGCATCGCCCTCGCGCGCGAAGCTGTGCGATGCGGTGTCGCACGTGAACGTCGGCAACGTCAGCCCGGTCCGCGCGATCGCGTCGCGATAAGCGATCGCGGTCGCATCCCCCGACGCGAGCAGGATCGTAGCGCGGTCCTGCCAGCCGGCCAGCGCGGTGGCGAGGCGCAGCGCCAGTGCGTTCGGCTCAGATGGCGTAATAGCAACGCGCGTCAACCCCTTGGCTAACTTCGCAATATTCACCCCACCGCTCACCAGCCGCAACAGCTCGCGCGGATCCTTCAGCTTCTCGGCATAACGGCTGCGGATCGCGGCGGCGGGGGGCAGATCGTCGGTCGGCTCGACCACCCACGGATTGGCGAGGATCAATCGGTCGATCCCTGCGGTTGACCCGAACAACGCGAGCGCAGTGGCCGCATCGCAATTGCCGAACGCGACGAGCCGCTCGATTCCCGCCTCGGCGCTGAAGGTCGCGGCGGCACAGCCGATGTCGGGGCCGGAGGACAGAAAGTCGCCATTGCTGCCGGTCGAATCCCCAATCCCGCGCCGGTCGAAGCGGAATACCGGAATCCCGCGCGCCGCGAGCCGCTGCGCCAGCAACGCCATCCCGCGATGCGCGCCGATGCGGATCTCATTGCCACCCGATACGATCAGCAGTCCGGTCTTGCCGGGCGCCTCATCCAGCGTCCCGAACAGCGTGTCGCCCGCGCAGGGAAAGGACATCAGCCTTCGCATGCAGCGACCCAGTCGGCGATGTCGTCGGCCAGGAGGGTAGCGAGCGTGGGATCATTGTCAGGCTCGGCCCGACGCCAGAGCGGCGTGCCGGGGACATGGCGGTCGGCGGGCTTCGGGTCGGTGTCGAGGCGGACGGTGCGGAGCGCTATACCGGCCTCAGCAAACGGCGTCTTGATGGTCAGCTCCATCAGCGCCGACGTCGAAATGAGGTTGCCCGCGATGCGCACCGGAGGATCGGGCGCGTCTTCCGGCATGCTTCCATCGAGGAACCAGTCTTCGCCCAGCGTCCGCGACGGCCCGATTTCCATCTGCTTCATGCGAGTGAGGTCACGCAGCAGGTCGGAGCCGTCTTGCGGGGCAAAGTGCCATCGTCCGCACAGCAGCCCTAGGGCGTCCAACAATGCCCCGCTTCGGATACCAACGCCGTAACTCCGCCGTCCTTCGCGATCCGGCACCGCGATCAGCGCATCATAGGCTGTTTGCAGGTCCAGGATCGACAAGCTTTCGAGCGGTGTCTCGCTCTCCCCCTGACCCGGCAAATCCGGCAGCACGCTCGCCATGCCGCGTTTCGCGAGCGCTCGGCAGATTGTCACCGCGAAGGCGCGCGTGCGATTGGCTTCCTCGAACAGCGGCAGCGCGACCACAACAACCGGGCCGGTGGCAGGCCCGAACCGGAGCATCGCCTCGCGGCCACCGCTCCAGTCGTAATGGTCGATCCTCAACCGGCTGCCCTGCGGGGGCAAGCGCACGCCAACCCCGCATCCCGTTCGCCCTGAGCCTGTCGAAGGGCCCACGCCGCAAGCGCCGTCCTGCCCAGCGGCGCAGGTGCTTCGACAAGCTCAGCACGAACGGTGGGAGGGACAGGTCGTGCAGCCATCGGCTACCGCGGCGCCTTCGCGGCCGCGAAGCGGACGAGCGATCCGAACGTCTCGAGCATCTCGCCATCGACCTCGTCATCCTCGATCAGGATGCCGAGCCGCTCTTCGATCTCGGTCAGCAGGCCCGCGACCGCCATCGAATCGAGCTCGGGCAGCGCGCCGAACAGCGGCGTCTCAGTGTGGAACGCGGCGACGCGCGCCTCGCTCAGGCCAAGCACGTCGCGCAGCACCGCGCGGATGGTCGATTCGATCTGGTGATAATCTTCAGGAAGCAAGTCGAGGCCCGTTTCGCTCTGTTATGGTGCGGTGCGATAGAGACTGGTGCGGGAGATGCCAAGAGGTGCCTGTTCATGGGCGGGGTGTCGCGGCTATCAGGGGTGCAATGATCGCACTCGACCCACATCCTTATCCGATCGACATGCTGCCATCGCGCGGGGCAGCGGATGCGGTCGCGTTGATCGATCGCGCCGGCACGCTCGATTTCGCCGGGCTGGAGCGGCTGACCGGCGAAGTGGCGGCATGGCTGCAGGGGCGGGGGTTTGCGCCGGGTGCGCGCGTGGCGAGCTGGCTGCCGAAGACGCGTCTGGCGTGCGTGCTGCCGATGGCGGCGCCGCGTGCGGGGCTAGTCCACGTGCCGATCAACCCGATGCTCAAGCGTGCGCAAGTGGCGCATATCCTGGCCGATAGCGGGGCGGTGGCGTTGGTGACGCAGGCCGGTCGGCTGGCGTCGCTGGAGCCGGGGGATGTGCCGAGTGGCTGCACGGCGTTCGATGAGGGCGACGTTGAAAGCGCGGATGCACTGCCGCCCTCCGCCGCCGACCCCGACACGCTTGCTGCGATCCTCTACACATCGGGTTCGACCGGGCGGCCCAAGGGCGTGATGCTCAGCCATGCCAATCTCTGGCTCGGCGCGATTTCGGTCGCGCAGTACCTTGGGCTCACGCCGGCCGATCGCGTGCTCGGCGTGCTGCCGCTCAGTTTCGATTATGGCCAGAACCAGATCTTTTCGACCTGGGCGGCGGGCGCGAGCTATGCGCCGCTCGATTATCTGACCGCGCGCGATGTGGTTAAGGCGGTTGAGCGGTTGGAGCCCACGACGTTGGCAGGCGTGCCGCCGTTGTGGGTGCAATTGCTTGTGAGCGAGTGGCCAGAAGCGGTCGCATTCAATTTGAAAAGGCTGACCAATTCCGGCGGGGCGTTGACCGCGCCGATCATCGCCGGGTTGTGCCAACGCTTCCCGCAGGCCCACCTGTATCCGATGTATGGCCTGACCGAGGCGTTCCGATCGACCTATCTCGCGCCCGATCTGGTCGCCGCGCATCCCGATTCGATCGGCCGCGCGATTCCTTTTGCCGAGGTGATGGCGGTTCGCGCCGATGGGAGCCAGGCGGCGGTCGGCGAGCCGGGGGAATTGGTCCATGCCGGGCCGCTCGTCGCGCAGGGCTATTGGGGCGATGCGGAGCGGACGGCGCAGCGCTTTCGACCGACGCCCGCCTGGGCCGAGTCTGGCGGCATGGCGGTGTGGTCTGGCGATACGGTGACAATGGATGCGGGCGGCTTATTCCGTTTCGTCGGGCGCGATGACGAGATGATCAAGAGCGCGGGAAACCGCATCAGCCCGACCGAAATCGAGGAAGCCGTCGTGGCGGGCGGCGAGACGGCCGAGGCGGTGGCGATCGGCGTGCCCGACGCTCGGCTGGGGCAGGCGATCGTCGTGGTGGCGCGGGGCGACGGCACACACGAAGCCGATTTGCGCGCGCGGCTCCGGCGCGATCTGCCGAGTTTTCAGCAACCGTCGCGCTACGAATGGCGCGCCGAATTGCCGCGCAACGCGAACGGCAAACTTGACCGCGCAGCGCTCAAGATGGAGGTGGCGTCATGAAGCCAATGGGCACCATCCCCGCTGCATTCGCCCACGCGCCGCTCGTAATCGCGGGCGAAAACGCCGAGCATTGGGCGAAGGTCGCGGGCGATACCCCGCTGTTCGTCTATGATTTCGGCGTGATCTCGGCGCGCATCGGGACGTTTCGCGCGGCAATGCCGGAGCGCGTGAAGCTGCATTATGCGATCAAGGCCAACCCGTTTGCGTCTTTGCTCGACGCCATCGCGCCGCTGGTCGACGGGCTGGACGTGGCCTCCGGCGGCGAATTGGGCATCGCGCTGCGGCGCAAG